>NZ_JAWXQV010000092.1:0-101611 GCF_033843325.1 Klebsiella sp. JN_Kp126
TCAGAGAGAACTGGCCGGTTCTTTCTGACGGAGTAATCATACAAGCCCGGACAGGTGCGCAGCACCGCCTCCGGGACATCCCCCTCCGGCTGGCCTGTTAGCGAGGCTCAAGCTGCTCCAGCTTCTCCCGCAATTCGCCCTCAAGCGGCAGCGCTTTCTGCGTTTTTAGATCGATACAGACAAAAGTGATAAGCGCATCGGCGACCACTTCGCCATTAGGGTTGAGGGTGACCACCTGGCTTAACGTCCCGCTTTTTCCGTTCAGCTGTTCGAGCTTGCTGGTGACGGTTAACACATCGCTTAGTACCGCCGGTCGGCGGTAGTTGATATTGATATTGACCACCACAAAGGCGATGTTGCGAGCGGTCATCCAGTGGAAGGCCGGGCTGCTTTCCAGGCCATCCCAACGCGCTTCTTCGAGAAACTCCAGATAACGCGCATTGTTAACGTGCTGATAGACATCCAGATGATAGCCGCGAACTTTGATTTGTGTCTGCATAGCGCAAATGCCTTATCTTTAATTGTTGTTTTGAGGTCAGAGGTCACACCACTGGCATGACCTCTTCAGTCTGGCAAATAATGACGACTGTGCAAACTTTCGCTGAAAATTTACAGCTTCAGATGTGACAGATTTCTCTCTACCAGCGAGTTGCCCATTCCGGGCACCTGCTTAAGATCGTCAACGGTTTTAAATGGCCCGTACTCTTCGCGATAGCTCACTATAGCCTGCGCTTTCTTCAGGCCGACGCCATTCAGCGCCTTAGCCAGCTCTTCCGCGCTGGCGTTATTGATACTCACCCTGGTGCCTTCACTATCCGCCGCATTTAACGCATCCGGTGTTTTTGCCTGCGGCGACTGCACGCTTTCCTTTACCGGCGCCGACGCTTTGCCGGCAGAAGGCGCCGCCTGCGCTATCTGACTCCCCGCCGCGCAAACCAGTACGGCGGCAATAAGCGTTTTCATTCCTCGTTTCATGCTGTTATCTCCTTGTTTGTAGACAGCAAGGTCACGATAGCGACGAAGGAAAAAGAGTACAAAAGGCAAAATGCAGAAATGGAAAAGGCCGCGAAAGCGGCCTTTGAGAATGACATCACGTTACTTGCTTTTGCGAAGCAGCACGTAATTATTGTTGCTGATCGATAATGTCGCCGAGCTTAATTTTCGCCGCTTTACGCAGGTTGCTCATCAGCGCTTCGAAAGCGATCTGGGCGTTATTCTGGGTGATCCCCTGAATCATCGCTTTTTTCTGCTCTTCCGGCATCGTACCCGCTTTCACTTCGTCCAGCGCCAGCAGCACCACGTTGCCCTGCAGATCGGAGCCCACGCCGTAGCTTGGCTTACCCGCCTGCGGCAGCGGAAGTGCAAAGACAGACTGGCTCAGCGCTTCCTGACCGGTGCGTGACAGCGTCTGCGGCGCACCAAAGCTCAGGCCTGCGGCTTTCATCGCTTCATCGCCTTTGCCCTCTTTCAGGGCCGTCAGCAGCTTGTCGGCATCCAGCTTCGCCTGCTGTTCCGCTTTCGTGTGCTTAACAATATCGCTCACCTGCGCTTTCACATCCGCCAGCGGTTTCACCGCTTCCGGTTTATGCTCGCTGATGCGCAGAACAAACGCGCGATCGCCGTCGACGGTGATGATATCGGAGTTGCTTCCCGGCGTGCCGTTTTCGCCCACCAGGCCGCCGTTGAAGATAGCTTCAGAGACCGGCTTGAAATTCAGCTCTTGCGGCAGGCTGTCGCGGCCAAACCAGCCGGTTTCAACCACTTTAAGACCGGCAACCTGGGCTGCGCCCGCCAGCGACTCGTTATCGTTGCTCGCCGCGTCGCTCACTTTCTGCTGCAGGGCATAGTACGCATCCAGGGCTTTTTCCTGCTTCACTTTCGCCGCAATATCGTCGCGAACCTCAGCCAGTGGTTTAACCTGTGCTGCCTGAACATCGTCCAGGCGGGCAACCAGGAACCCAACGGAGGATTTAATTACGCCAGAAAGCTGGCCTTTTTCTTTCAGACCGGCCTCTTTCAGCTCTGGCACGGTCGCCGCATCTTCCAGCCACCCCATATCACCGCCGCTGCGGGCAGAGATAATATCGGTTGATTTTTCTTTGGCCAGCGTGGCGAAGTCAGCGCCTTTCTTCAGCTCATCAAGCACCGCCTGCGCATCCGCTTCGGTTTTGGTCTGGATGATGCTGTAGCGGTTACGCTGCGGCTGAGTGAACTGATCCTGATGCTGGTCGTACCATGACTGAATTTCTTCGTCAGAGACGTTTTCCTGCATGCTGGCAGCGTCCAGCTTGATGTAGCTGACGCGGAACTGCTCAGGCGCCATAAAACGCGCCTGGTTCTGCTGGTAGAACGCGTTGATTTCATCGTCGGTAGCGGTTTGCTTTGCCGCCAGCGCGTTCACGTCGAGAGTGGCTTCACGGACGACGCGCTGTTGAGAAACCAGCGCCGCCAGCTGGTCAGATTCGCCCGGCAGCATAAAGTCGGTACCGGCTACGGCGTTGATCAGCTGCTGAGTCGTCAGCTGATTACGAAGCGCCTGCGCGTACTGATCCGTCGTCATCCCCATCTGATTAACAATACGGCTGAAGCGCTCGTTATCAAATTTGCCATCCGCCTGGAAAGCCTGGGTCTGGAAGATAGCCTGCTTCACCTGGTCGTCGCTGATGTTGAGACCCAGCTCACGGGCATACTGATCGAGCAGCGCCTCGTCAATCAGACGGTTCAGCACCTGCTGACGCATGGTCTTCATGTAATTTTCATTGGCCGCCAGTTCTGAGAACTGGTCGCCAAGCTGCTGCTGCATGCGATTACGCTCGCTGGCAACGGCATTTTCAAACTGTGCGCGACCAATCTCCTGGTCATTAACTTTTGCGGCATAGTTGTTACCACCGCCAATCAGGTAACCACTCACCCCGGTCAAAATGAACGAGACGATAATGATACCGAAAATAATCTTGAGCACGACGCTGTTGGCGGCCGTGCGTAGGTTGTCCATCATGGTGTAACAACGCTCCGCTGTAGATGACTTTAGCTCGCGCAGCATAGCATGTGATGGCCGCCGCGCGTGAGGACGTATTTTGACAAGAAAACGGGGTGATTGTCAGCCCACAAGTGCGTATAAAGTCACATTAAGTCTCATTCTGGCAAATAAAAAAGGCACATCTTACGATGCGCCCTTGTACTTCGTCACAGACCCCAGTGGGGAAGTCGATCAGTTTACCGCGTCTTTCAGCGCTTTACCTGCACGGAAACCCGGTACTTTAGCAGCAGCAATGGTGATTTCTTTGCCTGTTTGCGGATTGCGACCGGTACGGGCAGCGCGCTCTTTAACAGCAAAAGTACCAAACCCTACCAGCGCAACGTCATCCCCAGCCTGCAGAGATTCAGTAACAGAAGCGATTAAAGCATCTAACGCACGTCCAGCTGCGGCTTTAGAAATGTCCGCACCGGCAGCAATTTTGTCAATCAGTTGAGATTTATTCACTGTTCTCTTCCTCTCTTTATAATTTATATCGCACCAGAATCCTTCGTGGCGCGACCGCGCAGCAGTTATATCAGGACTGTCATGCCCTTACAACAGAGTTGTAATTGACCCCCCTGCCAGCGATCTAAGTTAGCTACACAAAAAAAGGCTGGCAAGTACGAATTTACTTACCAGCCCTATTTTTCTTAGCGCAATTTGCGCGAAATCACTATTTTGCCGTGACGACTTCCATACCAAACGGCTCGTTCTGCAGTGCAAGTGCCAGAACTTCCTCGATTCGTTTCACCGGATGGATATCTAAATCGGCGATAACGTTATCTGGAATTTCTTCAAGGTCACGTTTGTTTTCATCAGGAATCAGAACAGTCTTAATGCCGCCGCGGTGCGCGGCCAGCAGTTTTTCCTTCAGACCACCGATTGGCAACACCTGGCCACGGAGGGTAATTTCCCCGGTCATCGCCACATCGGCGCGCACCGGATTGCCCGTCAGACAGGAAACCAGCGCGGTACACATCGCGATACCTGCGCTTGGGCCATCTTTCGGCGTAGCGCCTTCCGGTACGTGCACGTGAATATCGCGTTTTTCGTAAAAGTCTGAGTTGATACCCAGCTTATCCGCACGCGAACGCACCACGGTCAGCGCAGCCTGGATGGACTCCTGCATCACCTCACCCAGTGAACCGGTATAGGTCAGCTTACCTTTACCCGGAACGCAGGCGGTTTCAATGGTCAGCAGATCGCCGCCCACTTCCGTCCATGCCAGACCCGTCACCTGACCCACACGGTTTTCGCTATCCGCCCGGCCATAGTCATAGCGCTGCACGCCAAGGAAGTCATGCAGGTTGTCGCCGTTAATCTCGATGTGCTTCAGCGATTTATCCAGCAGCAGCTGTTTTACCGCCTTACGGCACAGTTTCGAGATTTCGCGCTCCAGACCACGCACGCCCGCTTCACGCGTGTAGTAGCGGATAATGCCGATAATCGCGCTGTCATCCACCGTCAGCTCGCCTTTTTTGAGCGCGTTACGCTCAATCTGTTTTGACAGCAGGTGGCGTTTGGCGATGTTCAGCTTCTCATCTTCGGTGTAGCCGGAGAGACGGATCACTTCCATACGATCCAGCAGCGGCGCCGGAATGTTCATGGAGTTGGAGGTCGCGACAAACATCACGTCGCTGAGATCGTAATCCACTTCCAGATAGTGATCGTTAAAGGCCACGTTCTGTTCCGGATCCAACACCTCCAGCAGCGCCGAGGCCGGATCGCCGCGCATGTCCGAAGACATCTTGTCGATCTCATCCAGTAAGAACAGCGGGTTTTTAACGCCCACTTTGGCCATTTTCTGGATCAGTTTGCCCGGCATTGAGCCAATATAGGTACGACGGTGACCGCGGATTTCCGCTTCATCGCGCACGCCGCCCAGCGCCATACGCACGTACTTACGTCCGGTGGCTTTGGCGATGGACTGGCCGAGAGAGGTTTTACCGACCCCCGGAGGCCCAACCAGGCACAGGATCGGCCCTTTGAGCTTGTTAACACGGCTCTGCACCGCGAGGTACTCAAGAATACGATCCTTCACGCGCTCGAGGCCGTAGTGGTCGGTGTCGAGGATCTCCTGAGCCTGACGCAGGTCTTTTTTGACCTTGCTGCGGGCGTTCCACGGTACCTGCACCATCCAGTCGATGTAGCCGCGAACGACGGTCGCTTCCGCCGACATCGGGGACATCATTTTCAGCTTCTGCAGTTCCGCTTCGGTTTTCTCTTTTGCCTCTTTCGGCATTTTCGCCGCGTCGATCTTACGCTTCAGCGCTTCGTTCTCGTCCGGGGCGTCGTCCATCTCGCCGAGCTCTTTTTGAATGGCTTTCATTTGCTCATTCAGATAGTACTCGCGCTGAGATTTCTCCATCTGTTTTTTCACGCGGTTGCGAATGCGCTTCTCAACCTGCAGCAGATCGATTTCCGACTCCATCATCGCCATCAGATATTCCAGACGTTCGTTAACGTCGGACATCTCCAGCACGGACTGTTTGTCCGCCAGCTTCAGCGGCATATGCGCAGCGATGGTATCCGCCAGGCGCGCCGGATCGTCAATGCTATTCAGCGACGTCAGCACTTCCGGTGGGATTTTCTTGTTCAGCTTGATGTAGCCTTCAAACTGGCTGATGGCTGTACGAACCAGCACTTCCTGCTCGCGTTCGTCAATCGCCGGCGATTCAAGGTATTCAGCCTTCGCCGAAAAATGCTCGCCATTATCAGACAGCGCAGAGATGCGCGCGCGCTGCAAACCTTCGACCAGCACTTTGACAGTACCGTCCGGTAGCTTCAGCATTTGCAAAATAGACGCCACGGTCCCGACGGTGAAAAGATCGTTTACACCCGGCTCATCCGTCGAGGCTTCTTTCTGCGCAACCAGCATGATTTTTTTATCATGATCCATGGCTGCTTCGAGGCAACGGATAGATTTTTCCCGCCCTACAAACAGGGGTATGACCATGTGCGGATAAACCACCACATCGCGCAACGGCAATACGGGGATTTCAATGCGTTCAGAACGCTCAGGATTCATAGAGCTCTCTCTTAGTTTAAAGTCCGCCAGGTAGCCGACGACGCAACTCAACGACGCGTCGCCGTTAATATGTAAACCAGTATATGGGGATGTATTCCATACATTCAACGGCGGGAATGCAGGAAAAATAAAAGGGGAGATAAAATCCCCCCTTTTTGTTAACTGCTTGAGCAAAATGGTTAATTATTCACCAGATGCCTGCTGCGCTTCCGGTTTGCCGTAAATCAGCAGCGGCTTGCTCTGGCCATCGATAACCGAAGCGTCGATGACCACTTTTTCCACGTCTTCCATTGACGGAAGATCGTACATGGTATCGAGCAGCGCGGCTTCAACGATAGAACGCAGACCGCGAGCCCCGGTTTTACGCGCCATCGCTTTCTTAGCGATAGCGTCCAGCGCTTCGTCGCGGAATTCCAGCTCAGCGCCTTCCAGGCTGAACAGCGCCTGATACTGCTTGGTCAGGGCGTTTTTCGGCTCTTTGAGGATCTGAATCAGCGCTTCTTCGCTCAGCTCGCTCAGGGTCGCCACAACCGGCAGACGACCGATGAACTCAGGAATCAGGCCAAACTTGATCAGATCTTCCGGCTCAACCTGAGACAGCAGCTCGCCTTCGCTGGCTTTGTCAGACTTCGCCTTGACCGTCGCGCCGAAACCAATACCTGAACCGGTTTCAACACGGTGGGAAATGACCTTATCCAGACCGGCAAAGGCGCCGCCGCAGATGAACAGGATCTTAGAGGTATCAACCTGCAGGAACTCCTGCTGCGGATGCTTACGCCCGCCCTGCGGCGGAACCGCGGCAACGGTACCTTCAATAAGCTTCAGCAGCGCCTGCTGCACGCCTTCGCCGGAAACATCGCGAGTGATCGACGGGTTATCCGATTTACGGGAAATTTTGTCGATTTCATCAATGTAGACGATACCGCGCTGGGCTTTCTGTACGTCGTAGTCGCACTTCTGCAGCAGCTTCTGGATGATGTTCTCAACGTCTTCACCCACGTAGCCGGCTTCGGTCAGGGTGGTGGCATCCGCCATGGTGAAAGGCACATCCAGCAGGCGCGCGAGCGTTTCCGCCAGCAGCGTTTTACCGGAACCGGTCGGCCCGATTAGCAGAATGTTACTTTTGCCCAGTTCAACGCCGTTGCTGGTGTCGCCATTGCGCAGACGTTTGTAGTGATTGTATACCGCCACCGCCAGCACTTTTTTCGCCGGCTCCTGGCCGATAACGTAATCGTCCAGATGGTGGCGAATTTCGTGCGGCGTCGGCAGCGCGCTGCGCTCGCGATGCGGCGCGACTTCTTTAATTTCTTCGCGAATGATGTCGTTACATAAATCAACGCATTCGTCGCAGATATACACGGATGGCCCGGCGATTAGCTTACGCACTTCATGCTGGCTTTTGCCGCAAAAAGAGCAGTACAACAGTTTGCCCGAACCATCTTTGCGTTTATCTGTCATGAGTCCAAACCTCTTATTAAGTTCTTTGTGCCGCACACGACGACGCAAATGCCATTCTCAGGCGCAAACCGCTGTGAAGCGTTGTGCCGCCCTCTTTCAAACAAGTATAGCGGCACCCTTGCGCCTGGGGCATCAATTACGATGAGTCAAAATAGAGTCAACGAGGCCGTATTCCACTGCTTCTGAGGCAGACAGGAAGCGATCGCGCTCGGTATCGCGCTCGATCTGCTCAAGGGATTGACCCGTATGATGTGCCATCAGTTCATTCATGCGACCTTTCACTTTCAGGATTTCGCGGGCGTGGATTTCGATATCCGTCGCCTGGCCCTGGTAGCCGCCCAGCGGCTGGTGAATCATCACGCGGGAGTTCGGCAGGCAGAAACGCTTGCCTTTCGCCCCGGCGGTCAGCAGGAACGCGCCCATTGAGGCCGCCTGGCCCATACAAATGGTGCTCACATCAGGCTTGATGAACTGCATGGTGTCATAGATAGACATCCCGGCGGTAATCACCCCGCCCGGAGAGTTAATGTACAGATAGATATCTTTTTCCGGGTTTTCCGCTTCCAGAAACAGCATCTGCGCCACGATCAGGTTAGCCATGTGGTCTTCTACCTGGCCGGTCAGAAAAATGACGCGCTCCTTGAGCAGACGGGAGTAAATATCAAATGAACGTTCGCCGCGTGAGGTCTGTTCAATGACCATCGGCACCAGGGCCATATGGGGTGCAAAGTTGTCTCGTTCGCCACTGTATGACATTTCCGTCTCCTGGATTAATTTGAAAAAAACCGCTGCACTGATTGTAACCTTACGGACGGATTATCAGCCAGAATTTCTGCCGTCGGGCAGAAGTGCATAGATGCACGCTTCATTACGGCGCATGATTATGCCAATGCAGTTACGTCTCCCGGTTATGGGGATGACGTCGCCATAATTCAAGCATAACAATCTTTTGTCGTAACGCTATCACTGAAATCGCCTTTTCGCACTCATCCTAAGGCTATCATTGCAATAAAAAAACCCGCAGCCTTTCGGCAACGGGTTTTTGCTCAAACCTTAAACCTTGGGGCGAAATTACGCCTGCTGGTTCATCAGTTCGCTGAAGGAAGTGGCTTTTTCAGACACTTTAGCTTTCGCCAGCACGGCTTCAACGGCCTGCTCTTCCAGCGCGACGTTGCGCATGTTGTCCATCAGCTCTTTGTTTTTGCTGTAGAACTCAACCACTTCTTTCGGATCTTCGTAAGCGGAAGCCATCTCTTCGATCAGGCCTTTAACGCGATCTTCGTCAGCTTTCAGCTCGTTGGTACGAATCACTTCGCCCAGCAGCAGGCCAACAACAACGCGGCGTTTAGCCTGCTCTTCGAACAGCTCACGCGGCAGCTCCAGAGCCTGTTTCTCGTTACCGCCGAAACGCTGAGCAGCCTGACGACGCAGAACGTCGATTTCGCTGTCGATCAGCGCAGCCGGAACGTCGATATCGTTAGCTTTAACCAGACCTTCGATAGCCTGAGATTTAACGCGGTTACGCACGGCGCCTTTCAGCTCGCGCTCCATGTTTTTACGCACTTCAGCGCGCAGACCGGCTACGGAACCATCTTCAACGCCGAAACGTTTGATGAACTCTTCAGTCAGCTCTGGCAGTTCACGTTCTTCAACTTTCTTCAGGTTGATAACGAACTTGGCCGCTTTACCTTTCAGGTTTTCAGCGTGGTACTCTTCCGGGAAGGTCACGTCGATGGTGAACTCTTCGCCAGCCTTGTGACCTTTGATACCGTCTTCAAAGCCCGGGATCATACGGCCCTGGCCCATCGCCAGTACGAAGTCAGAGGCTTTGCCGCCTTCGAACTCTTCGCCGTCAACGGAACCGGTGAAATCAACGGTAACGCGATCTTCTGCATCAACAGCGCCGTCTTTGTCTTTCCAGTTCGCCTGCTGCTTGCGCAGAGTATCCAGCATGGTGTCAACGTCAGCATCGGTCACTTCAACAACCGGTTTTTCAACTTCGATCGCTTCCAGACCCTGCAGTTCAACTTCCGGATAAACTTCGAACTCTACCGCGTAGGTGAAGTCTTCACCCAGCTTGTATTCGCCCGGAACGTAGTTCGGCGCGCCGGCCGGATTAATTTTTTCTTTGATGATCGCGTCAACGAAGTTACGGCTCATCAGGTCACCCAGCACGTCCTGGCGAACAGATGCGCCATAACGCTGAGCAACAACATTCATCGGCACTTTGCCTTTACGGAAGCCGTCAATGCGAACTTTTTTCGCTACGTTGACCAGCTCGCTTTTGACAGCATTCTCGATGCTGTCAGCGGCGATAGTAATCGTTACACGGCGCCCAAGGCCCTGAGTGGTTTCAACTGAAACTTGCATCTTGTTACCTCAAAAAAATCACAGTGCTCGGTCAACTCTGGAAGCGCGAACAGGTTGCTTCGCAGAACCGGGATGCCCTCTTCAAATCAGAAACACATTCCCTGTCGTCAGAATCATCCCGAAGACATTCATAATAAAAGACGCGGCATTATAGCGGCATCACTTTTGTGAGTCGAGAACGGTTGTCGCCCACTGCTGCGGCTTTTTTCACATTTCCCGAGCAAATTTGCCTGTAAATATGCGTGAATTGCACATTTTTCAGGCAAAACAAAACGGCCCGCAGGCCGTTTTCTCATAAATCTTCACGCAACATACTGGAAAAGCTCCAGCGGTTGCAAATGCGATTTCTACGCGATACTTCCAGCCCCGCGACAAGGAGGAGAAGCAAAGACGGTATCCTGTAGCCCTTCCCACTCTTTGATTGTATAGGTATGCAACGCCAGAGCGTGCACGGTGCTTGATAGTTCCTCAGTCAACGTTCCGTAAATCATACGGTGACGATTAAGAAAACGCTCGCCAAGGAAGCGATCGCTCACCAACACCACTTTAAAATGACTTTCAGAGCCCGCAGGAACGTTGTGGCGATAGCTTTCATCCACGACTTCAAGATACACCGGGTCGAACGCTGCCCTAAGTTTTGCTTCGATCTGTTCACGTATCATCATGAATTTTCTCCTCCGACAACGCTGTATTGCCGCCATTCCCTTTAAATGTTAGCCGCTTTTACCGCTTCCATTGGGCGAAAACAACAAAAAATTAGCATTCCTCTGATATTTTCATGCAAAAGTATCGGCTTTAGTGGTTCGGTGTCCTGAAAGCCCTGCCTGCGTTGCGATAAGAGATGCAGTCAGGACAGAAAACGCACAAGGCGATGAATTTACATGCGTTGCCACTTCCCCTTGCCGTTGGCGATGTTATGATGGCGGGAATTTTCCTCATTACCACTCCACCATGCGTTGAGACCCTGAACATGTTTAAGAAAATTCTTTTTCCTTTGGTCGCGCTGTTTATGCTGGCCGGATGCGCCACTCCGCCGACCACCATTGATGTTTCACCGAAAATCACCCTGCCGCAGCAGGATCCCAGCCTGATGGGCGTGACCGTCAGCATTAACGGCGCCGATCAGCGTCCGGATCAGGCGCTGGCGAAAGTCACCCGCGATAACCAACAGGTTACGCTCACCGCCTCCCGCGACCTGCGCTTCCTGTTGCAGGAAGTGCTCGAGAAACAGATGACCTCGCGTGGCTATATGATTGGCCCGAACGGCGCCGTGGATCTGCAAATCATTGTGAATAAACTGTACGCCGACGTTTCTCAGGGCAACGTGCGTTACAATATTGCGACTAAAGCCGATATTGCGATCGTTGCCACTGCCGCTAACGGCAATAAGATGACGAAAAACTATCGTGCCAGCTACTCTGTTGAAGGCGCCTTCCAGGCCTCGAATAAAAATATCGCCGATGCGGTTAATAGCGTCATGACCGATACCATTAGCGATATGGCGCAGGACACCAGCATTCACGATTTCATCAAGCAAAACGCGCGTTAATTTAAGTCGCAGACCCGGCCTCGCGCCGGGTCTGCACGACATGCCATGTCTAATCATTACTTACGCATTTTCACGCAGCCAAAATCAGCTATCCTGCTGATCCTCGGTTTTGCCTCGGGATTACCGCTCGCCCTCACCTCCGGCACGCTGCAGGCGTGGATGACCGTTGAAAACATCGATCTGAAAACTATCGGTTTTTTCTCGCTCGTCGGCCAGGCCTACGTCTTTAAGTTCCTCTGGTCGCCGGTGATGGACCGCTATACGCCGCCGTTTCTCGGCCGTCGTCGCGGCTGGCTGCTGGCGACCCAGTTTCTGCTCCTTATCGCCATTGCGGCGATGGGTTTCCTTGAACCGTCCACGCAGCTGCGCTGGATGGCAGCGCTGGCGGTGGTCATCGCCTTTTGTTCCGCCTCTCAGGATATCGTATTTGACGCGTGGAAAACTGACGTGCTGGCCGCGGAAGAGCGAGGCACCGGAGCGGCAATCAGCGTGCTGGGCTATCGTCTGGGGATGCTGGTCTCCGGCGGGCTGGCGCTCTGGCTGGCCGATCGCTGGCTGGGTTGGCAGGGGATGTACTGGCTGATGGCCGCGCTGCTGATCCCCTGCATTATCGCCACGCTGCTGGCGCCGGAACCCAGCGACGTTATTCCGGTGCCGAAGACGCTGGAGCAGGCCGTCGCCGCACCGCTGCGCGACTTCTTCGGCCGCAATAATGCCTGGCTTATTCTGCTGCTGATCGTCCTTTATAAGCTTGGCGACGCGTTTGCCATGAGCCTGACCACCACGTTCCTGATTCGCGGCGTCGGTTTCGATGCGGGTGAAGTGGGAATGGTGAATAAAACGCTCGGCCTGTTCGCCACGATTATCGGAGCGCTTTACGGCGGCGTGCTCATGCAGCGCCTGACGTTGTTCCGCGCGCTGCTGATTTTCGGCCTGCTGCAGGGGGTATCCAACGCCGGATACTGGCTGCTCTCAATTACCGATAAACACCTTTTCTCCATGGCGACGGCGGTGTTTTTCGAAAATCTGTGCGGCGGGATGGGCACCGCGGCGTTCGTCGCGCTGCTGATGACGCTGTGCAATAAATCGTTTTCAGCCACCCAGTTTGCCCTGCTCTCAGCGCTCTCTGCCGTTGGGCGCGTGTACGTTGGGCCTATCGCCGGCTGGTTTGTTGAAGCCCACGGCTGGCCTACCTTCTATCTCTTTTCCGTCGTCGCCGCGGTGCCGGGGATTTTGCTGCTGTTAATTTGCCGGCGTACGCTGGAACACACTCAGCGCTCAGAAAGCTTTATGCCGCGCACGCGCTTTCCGCAGACCTACGGGCTGGCATTAATTATTCTGGCTGCTGGCTGCCTGATGCTGGCGATTTGGCTGCTGCTGCTGGCGCTCAACGCGCTGGATTACACCAACTTCTCCTTCCTTGCCGGCCTGCTTGAGATCGCCGTACTCACCGCCGTCGCGGGTATTTTACTCGGCGCCTTCCTTGACTATCTGGCATTACGTAAAACCGAGCTGATTTAAATCAGCGCAGAAACGTACGTGGACGTTGTAATTACTAAACGTAATTATAACGTCTTATTAACGATTTTATATTCATCGTAGCCGATTTGTTGTTTTGTGCGTTTTAGATTTCTGGAAATTATTGACAATTTTCATGCGAATCTTTAAATAATTTAACCGATTCAGCTCTGCAGGTTTTATTTTCCGCTTTTACGATGTCTTTTATTTGATAATTAATTGTTAATTATTTGTGTTGTTTTGCGGGTAGTTATGCTCATTCTCTTATAAAGCCTTTCGTTCTTATCCCTTTCGTTATCAATCCCGCCTAAATCAAGGTTTGCAAGCGATAATGTCACACTCCGTAACATATGTGACAGGGCAAGCAGAAGCCGCTAACATAGAGCAGACACAGCTCCAACTATGTTTACAGTAATGCAACCTTCCCGTAAAATGCCCGTACACTTTAAGCGCCACCAGATTCCGTGGAATTGAGGTCGTTCAATGAGACTTAGGAAATACAATAAAAGTTTGGGATGGATGTCATTAATCGCAGGCACTGTATTACTCAGTGGTTGTGATTCTGCACTCCTCGACCCAAAAGGACAGATTGGACTGGAGCAACGCTCTCTGATTCTGACGGCCTTCGGCCTGATGATGATCGTCGTTATTCCAGCCGTCTTGATGGCAGTAGGATTTGCCTGGAAGTATCGTGCGAGCAATAAAGATGCGAAGTATAGCCCGAACTGGTCACACTCCAACAAAGTGGAAGCTGTGGTCTGGACGGTTCCTATCCTGATCATCCTGTTCCTGGCCGTTCTGACCTGGAAAACCACTCACGCATTAGAGCCGAGCAAACCGCTTGCTCACGATGAAAAACCTATCACTATCGAAGTCGTTTCGATGGACTGGAAATGGTTCTTCATCTATCCGGAACAAGGCATTGCTACCGTCAACGAAATCGCCTTCCCGGCGAACGTACCGGTACACTTCAAAGTGACCTCCAACTCCGTGATGAACTCGTTCTTTATCCCACGTTTAGGTAGCCAGATTTACGCAATGGCCGGGATGCAGACTCAGCTGCACCTCATCGCGAACGAAGCTGGTACTTACGACGGTATCTCCGCCAGCTATAGCGGCCCGGGCTTCTCAGGAATGAAGTTCAAAGCTATCGCCACGCCGGATCGTGCAACCTTCGATCAGTGGGTAGCGAAAGCCAAACAGTCTGCGAACGCCATGGACTCCATGGAAACGTTCGACAAACTGGCTGCGCCTAGCGAATACAACAAAGTGGAATACTTCTCTAACGTGAAACCAGATTTGTTTAAAGATGTTGTTAACAAATTTATGTCTCACGGTAAGAGCATGGATATGACCCAACCTGAGGGCGAGCACGCAGCGCACGAAGGAATGGAAGGCATGGACATGAGCCACGCGGAAACCGCTCACTAAGGGGCCGAGGAAGAAAACGATGTTCGGAAAACTTACACTGGATGCAGTGCCCTACCATGAACCCATTATTGTGGTTACGGTGGCTGCAATTATCATTGGGGGACTGGCGCTTCTGGCGGCCATCACTTACTTCGGTAAGTGGTCCTACCTTTGGAATGAGTGGCTGACTTCGGTTGACCACAAACGTCTCGGTATCATGTACGTTATCGTAGCAATCGTCATGTTGCTGCGTGGCTTCGCTGACGCCGTTATGATGCGTAGCCAGCAGGTGCTGGCCTCGGCCGGGGAAGCAGGCTTCCTGCCGCCTCACCACTACGATCAGATCTTTACCGCCCACGGCGTTATCATGATCTTCTTCGTAGCGATGCCGTTTGTTATCGGTCTGATGAACCTGGTGGTTCCGCTGCAGATCGGCGCGCGCGACGTTGCCTTCCCATTCCTTAACAACCTGAGCTTCTGGTTCACCGTTGTGGGCGTGATTCTGGTTAACCTCTCTCTGGGCGTCGGTGAATTCGCGCAGACCGGTTGGCTGGCCTATCCGCCGCTCTCGGGAATTGAGTACAGTCCGGGCGTCGGGGTCGATTACTGGATCTGGGCTCTCCAGCTATCCGGTATTGGTACAACGCTCACCGGTATTAACTTCTTCGTAACGATTATCAAGATGCGTGCCCCTGGCATGACCATGTTCAAGATGCCGGTGTTTAGCTGGGCATCTCTGTGCGCCAACATCCTGATTATCGCCTCCTTCCCAATTCTGACCGTCACCGTCGCGCTGCTGACCCTGGACCGCTACCTGGGCACCCATTTCTTTACCAACGATATGGGTGGCAACATGATGATGTACATCAACCTGATTTGGGCCTGGGGTCACCCGGAAGTGTACATTCTGGTTCTGCCGGTATTCGGTGTCTTCTCCGAAATCGCCGCAACCTTCTCACGTAAGCGTCTGTTTGGCTACACCTCGCTGGTATGGGCAACAGTGTGTATTACCGTTCTGTCGTTCATCGTTTGGCTGCACCACTTCTTTACTATGGGTGCGGGCGCGAACGTAAACGCCTTCTTCGGTATTACGACCATGATCATCGCTATCCCGACCGGGGTTAAGATCTTCAACTGGCTGTTTACCATGTACCAGGGCCGTATCGTCTTCAACTCAGCAATGCTGTGGACGATTGGCTTTATCGTAACCTTCTCCGTAGGGGGTATGACCGGCGTACTGCTGGCGGTACCGGGCGCAGACTTCGTGCTGCACAACAGCCTGTTCCTGATCGCGCACTTCCATAACGTCATCATCGGCGGCGTGGTGTTCGGTTGCTTCGCAGGTCTGACCTACTGGTGGCCGAAAGCCTTTGGCTTCACCCTGAACGAAACCTGGGGCAAACGCGCTTTCTGGTTCTGGATCATCGGCTTCTTCGTCGCGTTTATGCCGCTGTACGTACTGGGCTTCATGGGCATGACCCGTCGCCTGAGCCAGCAGATTGACCCGCAGTTCCACCCGATGCTGGTTGTTGCAGCCTGCGGTGCGGCGCTGATCGCTTGCGGTATTCTCTGCCAGCTGATTCAGTTCTACGTGTCTATCCGCGATCGCGAGCAGAACCGTGACCTGACCGGCGACCCGTGGGGCGGCCGTACGCTGGAGTGGGCAACCTCTTCTCCTCCGCCGTTCTACAACTTTGCTATCGTTCCTGTCGTTCACGAGCGTGACGCGTTCTGGGAAATGAAAGAAAAAGGCGACGCGTATAAGAAACCGGCTGGCTATGAAGAGATTCATATGCCGAAAAACAGCGGCGCGGGCATCGTGATTGCTGCTTTCGCAACGGTGTTTGGTTTCGCAATGATCTGGCATATCTGGTGGATGGCGATTGCAAGCTTCGTCGGTATCCTGGTGACCTGGATTATTAAGAGCTTTGACGAGGACGTGGATTACTACGTGCCGGTTGCAGTAGTCGAAAAACTGGAAAATCAGCATTTCGATGAGATTAACAAAGCAGGGCTGAAAAATGGCAACTGATACTCTTGCGCATAACGCCCACGCGCACGAACACGGGCACCATGATACAGGACCGATGAAGGTATTCGGTTTCTGGATCTACCTGATGAGCGACTGCATTATCTTCGCCACTCTGTTCGCTACCTATGCCGTTCTGGTGAACGGCACGGCGGGCGGTCCGACCGGTAAAGATATTTTTGAACTGCCGTTCGTTCTGGTTGAAACCGCGCTGCTGCTGTTCAGCTCCATCACCTACGGCATGGCGGCTATCGCCATGTACAAAAACAACAAGAGCCAGGTGGTTTCCTGGCTGGCGCTGACCTTCCTCTTCGGGGCTGGGTTCATCGCGATGGAACTCTATGAATTCCATCACCTGATTGTTGAAGGTATGGGCCCGGATCGCAGCGGCTTCCTGTCAGCGTTCTTCGCGCTGGTCGGCACCCACGGTCTGCACGTGACCTCTGGTCTGATCTGGATGGCGGTGCTGATGGTTCAGGTTTCTCGTCGCGGCCTGACCAGCACGAACCGCACCCGTATCATGTGCCTGAGCCTGTTCTGGCACTTCCTGGACGTCGTGTGGATCTGCGTGTTCTCTGTTGTTTATCTGATGGGGGCGATGTAATGAGTCATTCTACCGATCATAGCGGCGCTTCTCACGGCAGCGTGAAGAGCTACATGACAGGTTTCATCCTGTCGATCATTCTGACGGTTATCCCGTTTGCAATGGTGATGAGTGGATCTGCATCGCATGCGGCTATTCTGGGAACCATCCTGGTCACTGCGGTTGTGCAGATTGTGGTACACCTCGTGTACTTCCTGCACATGAACAGTAAATCGGACGAAGGTTGGAACCTGACCGCATTTATCTTCACCGTAATCATCATTGCTATCGTAGTTGTCGGCTCCATCTGGATTATGTGGAACCTGAACTACAACATGATGATGCACTAAGAGCGGCGAGTATGTTTAAGCAATACCTGCAAGTAACGAAACCAGGCATTATTTTTGGCAACCTGATCTCCGTGATTGGCGGTTTCCTGCTGGCCTCCAAGGGCCACATCGACTATCCGCTTTTTATCTGGACGCTCCTCGGAGTATCCCTGGTGGTCGCCTCGGGTTGTGTTTTCAACAACTATATCGACCGTGATATCGATCGTAAGATGGAACGGACGAAAAACCGGGTGCTGGTCAAAGGGCTGATCTCGCCAGAAGCTTCGCTGGTATACGCCACCCTGCTGGGTATTGCTGGCTTCATGCTCCTGTGGTTTGGCGCGAATCCCCTGGCCTGCTGGCTGGGGGTGATGGGGTTCGTGGTTTATGTCGGCGTTTACAGCCTGTACATGAAGCGCCACTCCGTCTACGGCACGCTGATTGGTTCTCTCTCCGGCGCTGCGCCGCCGGTGATTGGCTACTGCGCGGTTACCGGTGATTTTGACAGCGGTGCCGCGATTCTGCTGGCGATTTTCAGCCTGTGGCAGATGCCTCACTCTTACGCTATCGCGATTTTCCGCTTCAAGGATTATCAGGCAGCGAACATTCCGGTACTGCCGGTAGTGAAAGGCATTTCGGTAGCGAAAAACCATATCACCGTTTACATCATCGCTTTCGCCGTTGCCACGCTGATGCTCTCCCTGGGCGGCTACGCTGGATATAAATATCTGGTTGTCGCTGCGGCGGTGAGCGTCTGGTGGCTCGGAATGGCGCTGCGCGGTTATAAAGTGGCGGATGATAAAGTCTGGGCGCGTAAGCTGTTCGTCTTTTCCATCGTAGCCATTACCGCGCTGTCGGTGATGATGTCCGTCGACTTTATGGTGCCGGATTCACACAACCTGCTGACCATGGTCAGATAGTGTCTCTCAATGGCGTATCGCACGATACGCCATTACTTATTTCCCCCTGTTAATCTCGCATCGCCGATGGTTGTAAATCATTCTCCCCACCCTATTATTCTGAGATTGTGCCCTCAACCCTCTCAACGCTTTCTCTGCCCCTGGCTAAATTCCGCTTCAGCGTCCTCGATCAAAGACGCCCCCCGTACATGCCTTTCTCCGCTTACTGCCGGAACGCGTTTAGCCATACTGATGCGATAATAGTCACGCAGTACTGCCAATTCGTTTCGACAAATAGCCGCATCAGATTCATCAGCAGCAATTCATTATCCTGCAGCCATCGTTTATTTAGATGAATTAAAATTGGTTTTAACGCTGGTACTGTCAATAAAATGAGCACTATATACCGGCTAATGATTCCGTTGTTTAACGAATCATCGCTAAGCACGGTTTTCCCACTGCGGTCGGCAATGGTATCTTTGAGATATGAATCCCGCCGCCGCGCTACCCCGTACGGCGCCGAGTGGTTTAGCTGCATATATACGGTAAATAAATTTATTGTGCGCAAAATAGTATAAGAGATATATCGCGAAATTTTTGTTTCGTCGAACGCTGACGTCATTCGGGTTAGCAAACCATAGACAGGCTCTCGTTCATTCAGCGGGCTGCGCTTCCTTCATTCCCGGTGGGCGAATGTGAAATCGAAAATTAACATATTAACGTGAGGTATGGTGCCAGGGTGATGTTCTCTTGCCCTCCCCTCCTCCGCACGAACAGGCGGTCTTTTGCCATGAATATTTTTCTCTCCGGTTCATATAGCATCTCTATTGAACAATAGTAAAGTTTTCAATGAAAAAAAAGCTGTCCGTCTTATTTCCGCCTGCAACCACTTTCAGCGCGTTTTTCTTTATAAGGCCCTCATGCAATTTCACATTAAAGCCAGATGTGCCGAATAAAAAATTCATACTCATGGCTTACGCCGTTATCTCTGAAGAAAACTTCATTTTATTAAATTTGTATGAAATTGAATATTTCACATATTAATACTCTGGATTAACATAATTTAAGAGTGTTAGTATTTCTTCCGTGGGTAAGAGACCCACTAATAAAAATTAATCAAACTTAACAAGGAATACCAATGAAAGAATTAACTATTGGCGAAATGGAATCTATTTCTGGTGGTTTTAATGTGTTCGGCAGCATTGCTAACAGCATTTCCAGCATTATTAATAATACAGCAAGCCATCTGAGCGATTTTATTACCTCCGCAGGTGCTACCATCGCCAATGCCATCGTTAACGATACCATTGCGTTCGGTGATTACCTGAGCGGCACATCTACGTGGCAGGATTTCGTTGCCTCAAGCAACGAAAACTGGAGCAATTCTGTGCACGACCTGTCGGGCGAGTGGAACACTTTCACTAACAGCGTCACCGCCTAATATCGGTTCGTCATTCTCAGGGCAGGATTCTTCCTGCCCTTTTTTTTGCCTACCGTAAGCTCTCTCGGCACAAGGATGAGTGAATCGTCTGCGCCTTTGGTTTTAACCCACCAGCATCGCCTGAGCGCTATAGAGCAAATCCAGATGATCGCGGCATAGTGCCTCAATCGAGGTTCTTGACTGATGGCTGGTTAAACTCAGCGCTCCCCAGTAGAGCCCTTCCCGATCTGACAGCGGCACGGCCAGGACCAGCATGCCAATTTCAAACTCCTGCTCAATCGCGGCGTATCCCTGGCGACGAACCTGAGCGATCTTTTCCATTAACGCCGCCACGTCCGTCACCGTATAGGGCGTACGCTGCTCGCGGCGGATCCGCTGCAAAACGGTTTCACACTCGGTTTCCGCTAAGGAAGCCAGCCATAGTCGCCCTCCGGCGGTACAGTAAATCGGCACTCTCTCCCCCAGACGCACTGAAGTCGAGTTAAACGGCGTGTGTTTACTGCGGGCGATATACACCAGCTCGTCATCATCTATCACGCCGACCGAAGCGTGCTCTTCCGTCCGACTGGCGATGTACTCCACGATCGGTCGTACCATGCGTGGGAACTGCGCCGAATCGACATACGCCTGCCCCAACCTTAACGCTTTAGGCGTTAGCCAGTAATGACGTCCGTCGGTTTGCAGATAGCGCTCGTGCAGCAGGGTAAGGAAAAAGCGCCGCGCGGCGCTTTGCGTCAGGCCGCTCATTTTCGCCGCCTGCGGCACGGTGAGCCGGGGGAACTCTTTTGAAAATAGCTGGATCAGCGCCAGCCCTTTTTGCAGGCCGACGATCAGATCGCGGGTATGAATCTGGTTTTGCATACTTGTTCACACTTTAGCAACAATACAATCAGTTTAGCGCGATTATCGCAGTGGTAGTGCGATTAACAACCAGTATGGCCGAATTCTGCGTTGTCGCTCTCAGCTTCCGCTGAAATACTTTCACAACATTCATTTAACAAAATGAGGTTTGAAATGGTCAGTGGATTCACTCAGGTCGTCGCCGTCATCGGCCACCCTATTACCCAGGTTAAGTCGCCGGAGAATTTCAACCGCTTCTTTGCTGACCAGCAGTTGGACAGCGTGATGATCCCGGTTGATATCGCCCCCGAAGCCGTTGCTGACTTTCTGCAGGCCCTGCGCGGCTGGCACAACATGAGCGGCGTCCTGGTCACCGTTCCGCACAAACAGCGGGCCGCCGCCCTGGTCGACGAGTTAACCCCGCGAGCTCAGCACCTCAATGCCATTAACGTCATCCGTAAGCTGGCCGATGGCCGTTTACAGGGCGATATGCTAGACGGCGTCGGTTTTCAGCTTGCCGCAGAGGCGCACGGCTTTAGCGCCGCCGGTAAAAAGGGGCTGCTCTCCGGCTGCGGCGGTGTGGGCAGCGCTATCGCGTGGGGGCTTTGCGAAGCGGGTATCCGCCAGCTGGCCCTTTATGATCAGAATCCCGCCACCCTTCAGCTGCTGCATAACCGGCTGGCCACCCATTTTCCGCACGTTCATCTCGTCGACCTGCCCGCTACGCTTGCCGGCCTGGATTTGCTGGTGAATGGTTCCCCGGCGGGAATGGCCGGTTTCGAGCCGTTGCCGCTGCCGCAGACGCTGCTGGAAACCCTTCCGCTATCCACGCATGTCGCCGACGTGGTGACCGCCCCGATCATCACCCCGCTCCTCGCCTTCGCCCGGGATCGCGGCTGCGCGATCCAGACCGGGCCGGAGATGGCGCTGGCGCAGATGAAACTGATGGGGCAATTCATCGGCGCCATCGCGCAGGAACAAGGAGCGGCGGCATGAAAAGCTGGGATGTCATCGTTATCGGCAGCGGCGCCGCAGGTTTTGCCGCGGCGGTGACCGCCAGCTGTAAGGGACTGTCGGTGCTGATGCTGGAAAAAGCCCCGCTGTTTGGCGGCACCTCCGCCATTTCCGGCGGCGCGGTGTGGATCCACGATAGCGATCAGGCGCGGAAAATGGCCGTGGGCGGCAGCCCGCAGGCCATCGAAACCTATCTGCGGACGATTATCGGTGAGCCTCATTATCGTCAGGATCTGGTGGATGCCTTTATCGCTTCAGGGCGCGAGGCGCTGGCGTTTCTTGAAAAAGAGGGCGCGGTGAAATATAGCCTGCGCCCGCTCTCTCCGGATTATTACCCGGATGAGCCCGGCGCCGTCGATGTCGGGCGGGCGCTCGAGGTGGTGGAGTTTGACGGACGGGAACTGGGTGCGCATTTTCGCGACCTCCGCTCTCCCCCACCGGGAATGCTGCTGTTTGGCGGGATGATGGTTAACCGGGTTGATATCCAGCACTTTCTCGATATGCGCCGCTCCCCGCGCTCGTTCGCGCACTGCGGCAGACTGTTGCTGCGCTTCGGTCGCGATCGCCTGCGGTACCCTCGCGGTACCCGCCTGGCGATGGGCAACGCGCTGATCGCCCGCATGGCGACGCTCGCCTTTCGCAAAGGTATGCAGCTCAGGCTCAACGTCAACGTGCTTTCGCTGAGCGAACGCAATGGCGAGGTGACCGGCGTAGAAATTGAGCACGAGGGACAAAAGCAGGCCCTTGAAGCCCGCTGCGGGGTGGTACTGGCGGCGGGTGGTTTTGCCGCAGGCAGGCTGGCTGAACGCTATCGCCCCCAGACCCGCGAGCACTACACCATGTCCCCCGCCGCCAACGACGGCGCCGCGCTGCGCCTTGCCGCCGCGGTCAATGCCCGGGAAGGGGCTGACCTGCCGTCTAACTTTTTCTGGGCGCCGGTCTCGGTTTTACAGCATCCCGACGGCACGCAAGAGCGCTTCCCTCATCTGGTCACCGATCGCGCCAAACCTGGAGTGATTGCCGTCAACCAGCGCGCGGTGCGCTTCGTGAACGAATCTAACTCTTATCACCACTTCGCCAGCGCCATGCAAAGCCGGGCAGAAAATGCGCCCTGCTTTCTGATTTGCGACGCCCTGGCCATGAAGCGCTACGGCCTCGGCCTGGCGCGCCCTGCCCCGGTCAATAATGACGCGCTGGTGAAAGCGGGCTATCTGCATAAGGCCGATACGCTGCCTGAACTGGCGCAGCGGCTCGGCCTGGATCCGCAGACGCTCGCTGACACGGTGGCTCGCTACAACCGCGACGCCGCTCAGGGCCTCGACCCGGCGTTCACCAAAGGCGGCAACAGCTATAACCGCGCGATGGGCGACCCCGGCCACCGGCCAAACGCCTGTAACGCTCCGCTGACCCGCGCGCCGTTTTATGCCGTCACCCTCTATACCGGCGATCTCGGTACCTCGCGCGGCCTGGTCACTACCGCCGATGCTCAGGTCATTAACCAGCACGGTGAACCGATTAAAGGCCTCTATGCCGTGGGTAATGATATGGATTCGATGATGGCCGGAACCTACCCCGGCCCAGGTATTACGCTCGGCCCGGCGCTCACCTTCGGCTATCTCTCAGCCAGCCATATGGCGCAACAACACGCACTATAAACAGGAGAAAATCATGATCTATGAAAAACGCACCTACACCATCAATCCGCTGAAAATGGCCGACTGGCTGGCGCTGTACAAAAGCGATGCTTACGCCGTGCAAACCGAGCACCTCGGTAAGCTCATCGGCTTCTTTTTTACCGAAATTGGCGTGGTCAATCAGGTGGTGCATATCTGGGCCTATGAAAGTCTGGACGATCGCCTGGCGCGTCGGGCGCGCATGGCGCAGGACGAACGCTGGCTGACGTTCTCGCGCAAAAACCGCGAGCTGGCCGCCGTCGAGCGTCTGGAGTCGGTGCTTCTGCGCCCCACTGATTTTTCACCACTGCAATAAGGAGAGGGTCATGAGCGGGCAGATGAACGTGGATGTTCTGGTCGTCGGCTCCGGCGCGGCGGGGCTCTCTGCCGCCGTCACCGCCGCGCTCGGCGGCGCCAGCGTACTGGTTGCGGAGAAAGAGTCGGTCATTGGCGGCACCAGCGCCTGGTCCGGCGGCTGGCTGTGGATCCCGCGTAACCCGCTGGCTCGTGAAGAAGGGATTGAAGAAGAGCCGGGCGCGCCGCTCGCTTATTTACGCCATGAAATGGACGGTGAGCCTGCCGATGCGCGTCTGCTTGCCTTCTTACAGTACGGACCGGAGATGATCGACTTTTTCCGCCGCCGTACCGCCGTGCAGTTTCTTTCCGGCAGCAAAATGCCCGATTTTCACGCTTCACCGGGCGCTGCGCTGGGCGGCCGCTCGGTCACGGCGCAGCCTTTTGACGGACGGCTGCTGGGCGACTGGCTGCATCGCCTGCGGCCTCCGCTGGAGACCATCAGCCTTGCGGGTATGGGCATTGCCGGCGGCACGGATATGGCGCACTTTTTCAACGCGACCCGCTCACCTGGCTCGGCGCTGTATGCGACCCGCCGCCTGCTGCGTCACGGCTGGCAGCGGCTGCGCGCCGGTCGCGGACAGCATCTGGTTAACGGCAACGCGCTGGTCGCCCGCCTGCTGCGTTCGGCGCTGGATGCGGGGGTTAATTTTCAGCTTAACGCGCCGGTAGAACGTCTGCTTGCCGACAACAACGGCGTTGCAGGCGCGATATTACGCAGCGACGACAGCGCGCTGAAGGTTCGCGCCGGCGCGGTGATCCTCGCCTGCGGAGGCTTTCCTCACGACAGGCAGCGTCTGGCCGAAAATGTGCCGCACGCCGCCAGCGGCTACGGCCACTTCTCCGCCGCGCCCCCGAGCAATCAGGGGGATGGCATTCGGCTCGGCGAAGCGGTCGGCGGCCAGTTTGATACCTCACTCAGGCACGCCATGGCCTGGGCGCCGGTGTCGCGCGTTACCCTCGCCAGCGGACTGCAGCTGCCGTTCCCGCATCTGGTTGAGCGCGCCAAGCCCGGCTTTATTGCCGTGTTGCCCAACGGTAAACGCTTCACCAATGAAGCCGACTCTTATCATGATTTTATTGCCGCGCTGCTGGACGCGACGCCGCCGGACGAAACGCCGCAGGCGTGGCTAATTGCCGACGGCCGTGCGCTGCGGCGCTACGGATTGGGCCATGCTCGCCCCTTCCCGTTTACCCCCGAGGCCTGGCGACGGACCGGCTATCTGTACGTCGGTGAGACGCCGGAAGCGCTGGCGAAAACATGCGCCATCAATCCGCAGCAGCTAACGGAAACGATCGCCCGGTTTAACGGCTTTGTAGACCAGGGAGAGGATAAGGATTTTCAGCGCGGCGCCTCGGCCTATAACCGCGCGCAGGGTGACGCCAGCCGCTCGCCCCACCCCACGCTCGGGAAACTCAGCCATGGGCCTTTTTATGCGGTACGTATATTGCCCGGCTCGCTGGGTTCCTTCAGTGGACTAATCACCGATGAAAATGCCCGTGTTCTCAACGCGCAGCGGCAGCCGATCCAGGGGCTTTTCGCCATCGGCAACGATATGTCGAGCGTGATGCGGGGATTCTATCCCAGCGGCGGTATCACGCTGGGTCCGGCCATGACTTTTGGCTATCTGGTCGGAAAAAACCTGGCAGAAAATCTCAATAAAACAACGCAGTAAAAGCATTCCACCAGGGACGGCAATACGCATAACAACAATCACCTGCAACTGTACTGGAGTCCTTTATGAACATGCGAACCCTCTCACTCGCCGCGCTTACCCTCCTCGACGTTCCGCCGCCGGAACAGGTACGCATTGCGGCCCAGGCCGGATTCACCCACGTTGGTCTGCGCCTGCTTCCCGCAACCCCGTCAGATCCGGATTACGACATGCTCGGCGACACCGCCGCCGTACGCGATACCCTGGCGGCGCTGATGGAAACCGGCGTTCGCGTTTCGGACGTTGAGATCGTCCGCCTGACGCCCGATTTTTCAGTGGACGCTCGTTTGCAGCTTTTTCTTACTACCGCCGCGCGCCTTGGCGCAAAGCAAGTTTTAGTGGCAGGAAACGATGATAACCGCGCGCGCAGCGCGGGAAATCTCGCCCGGCTTGCCGAAGCCGGCCAGGAGCATGGATTAACCATGAACCTGGAGCCCATGCCCTGGACCCACCTGCGCACCATTGCCGAAGCCCGGGCGCTCATCACCGCCAGCGGCCGCAGCGATATCGGTATTTTGATTGACGCTATTCACTTCTGGCGGGCCGGCGAATCCCTGTCCACGATCGCGGCGCTACCGCAAAATTGCCTCAACTATATGCAGCTTTGCGATGCCTCACCGCAACCACCCGCTGACGAGCAGGAGCTGATTTACCAGGCCCGCGCCGCGCGCCAGGTCCCCGGCGAAGGCGGACTCGACCTGCACGGTCTGATGGCGGCGCTTCCGGCCACGCTGCCGGTATCCATCGAGGTCCCGCTAAGCGGCGATCGGGGTGCGCTGCCGCCGCTCGCTCGCGCTCAGCTGCTGTTTAACGCCGCGCAGTCCTACCTGCGCCCTTGCGCATAAGGAGAGTCCCATGACACAGACTCAACGCCTGGACGTCAGGGAGTTAATCAACGCCAATCCGCTAAGCCGCTTTCAGAAGCTGGTGGTGTTTTTAGGCTTCTGCGTTATCGCGCTGGACGGCTTTGATATCGCCATCATGGGATTTATCGCCCCGACGCTGAAGCAGGAATGGGGAGTAAGCAATCACCAACTCGGTTTTGTCATCAGCGCCGCGCTGATAGGCCTGGCGCTGGGGGCCATTTTCTCCGGGCCGCTCGCCGACTGGCTGGGACGGAAAAAAATTATCATTAATAGCGTCTTCTTCTTCGGCTTCTGGACCATCGCCACCGCCCTTTCACAAAATATTGAGCAGATGATGGTTTTCCGCTTCCTGACCGGGCTGGGATTAGGCGCCGCCATGCCGAATATCGGCACCCTGGTGTCAGAGTATGCGCCGGAGCGCCAGCGCTCGTTCCTGATTACGATTATTTTTTGCGGCTTCACCTTTGGCGCGGCGGCGGGCGGTTTCTCCGCATCCTGGCTAATCCCGCAGTTTGGCTGGCACTCGCTGATGCTGCTTGGCGGGCTCCTCCCGCTGCTGTTCGCTCCGGTCCTGATCTGGCTGTTACCGGAATCGGTGCGTTTTCTGGTCGTTAAGCGCGCGCCTGCCGAACGTATTCGGCGGATTATGCAACGCCTCTATCCGGGACAAATCCCCGATGAGGCCGAGTTCAGCCTCCCGGCCCAGCCCGTCCAGGCAAATGCCATGCGCATCGTTCTCTCCCGCCAGTATCGCTTCGGTTCGATGATGCTCTGGCTGGTTTACTTTATGGGGCTTTTTTTGGTTTACCTCCTCGGCAGCTGGCTACCGACGATGGTAAAAGAGGTGGGCTTAACGGTCGGCCAGGCGGCGGTAATGACCGCAATGTACCAGGCTGGGGGAACCCTTGGCTCGCTGTTTGCGGGCTGGCTAATGGACCGGATCAACCCACATCGGGCGCTCGGGTTGATTTACGCGGTTGGCGGCCTGTTTACGATGGCGATGGGCTATGCCGCGGCAAGCTTTGCGCTCATCTGCCTGCTGGCGTTTATCAGCGGAGCCTGCTTAAACGGCGCCAATACCGGCATGAACGCGCTCTCCGCCCGCTACTATCCTACCGAAGCACGGGCTACCGGCTCCAGCTGGATGCACGGCGTTGGCCGCATGGGCGCGATCCTGAGCGCCTTTGCCGGGGCGGAGATGCTGGCGCTGAATATCAGCTTCGAAAGCGTTTTCCTGATCCTTGGCATTCCCGCCGCGATAACCGTCGCCGGGCTGGCGGCCAAAGGTATTTTCGCGGCTGGCCCGTCGGCAAGGGCCACCGCGTCAACCTCGCCCGTCAGAAGTACATTTTAAACGTTGACGCTAAGGCAGGCGTGTTTCAAAAACACGCCTGCCCAAAAAAGAAACATTAATTTCATTTAAATGAGAAATGAAAAATAAAAATGCCATGCAGTATCGATTCACTTCACAAAATCACAGCGCAAAATCATTAAATACATACAATAAACAAATCAAACATCGTTCAGAAAAACACTTAATAACCTTATCAATCAGAATGGCTTGATAGCTGTAGCCCAAAAATTTACGGCTCAATTTTTACGGTTTTTCGATCCGCCTCGCATATACAGAAATTAAATTCCAAACAAGCATTGAAATGAAATAAATATTTCCTTATGTTCTGGCTGATATTCAGGATAAGGTCGTGCCGGTGGAACTGGCGCAGAGGTCCTGACTTGTCCTTCCAGACAAAGGAATTGACCATGAGTGAACAGCAGATTCTTCTCTCTCCCGCGGCAGCACGCGGCGATAAGCTAAGCTGGGCTACCCGAATCGCTTACGGCGGCGGCGATACCGCCTGTAACGTCGTTTTCGGCATGATCAGCACGGTTTTAACCCTGTTTTATACCGACTATGTCGGCATCAGCATCGCCACCGTTGGCCTGGTGATGCTGATCTCACGTCTGTTTGACGGCGTTTCCGATGTCATCATGGGCCTGATGGTGGAACGTACGAACTCTCGCTGGGGTAAATCACGCCCCTGGCTGCTGTGGATGAGCGTGCCCTACGCCGTATCGGCAATTTTACTGTTCACCGTCCCGCAGACCACCGGCACGCTGCAGTTTCTCTATCTGCTGGTCGCCTATAACTTCTGCACCACCGTGTGCTATACCGCCATCAACCTCCCCTACGGCAGCCTCTCTGCGATGATGACCCGCGCCTCCTGGGAAAGGGATATGCTCAGCATCACCCGAATGTCGATGTCGCCTTTTGGTCGTATTCTCGCCGTTGCCTGCACTTTGCCGCTGGTGAAGTACTTTGGCGACGATCAGGCGGCGTGGATCAAAACCATGTCTATTTGGGCTTTTCTGGCGCTGCTGTTGCTGCTGTTTTGCTTTTATAAATGCGAAGAAAAGGTGGTCATCAAAGCGCGAGAAAAACAGGGAAACGTACCGGTAAAAACCCAGCTTTCCGCGCTTTTTCGTAACCAGTACTTCTGGGCCAGCGCCATCCTGTGGACCGCGCAAAGCGTGTACTACACCGTGGTAGGGATCGCGCTGCCTTACTACTGCCGCTACGTGCTCGGCGACGATACCTTCTATAGCTCCATTTTCGTTGCCGAAACCGCCTGCATTATTATTTTCACCTTCCTGAGCTCCGTGCCCATCCGCAAATACGGTAAACGCAACGTTGCCCTCTGCGGCATCGTACTGGCGACCATCGGCCAGGTGCTGTTTATGTTTAACTCTGATGATTACCACTGGGCGCTGGCAAACGCGATTATTCGCGGTATTGGCTTCGCCCCGCTGAACGCCGTGCTGTTCGGATTCTGCGGCGATGCCGTCGAATTCGGCCAGTGGAAAACGCGCGTCAGACAGGAAGGGATGATCTTCTCCGCCGGTTCCGTTGGGACGAAACTCGGCGCAGGTATTGCCGCCGCGGTTATCTCCGGCCTGCTGAGCATGGCGGGTTACGTCAGCTCCAGCAGCGGATCCGGCGTTCAGCCGCAAAGCGCTATCGACATGATTAACCACGTTTATCTCTACGGCTCTTTCTTCCTGTGGATCGTGGTCATTATCACCCTGCTGTTTTATCGCCTGGATAAGCAATACCCGCAGATCATGCATGACCTGAAAGAACGCGAAGCCCGTGGCGAGATGTAAAACCTTAGAACCAGGCCCGCGCTCGGCGAGCGCGGGTACACAGAAGAACATCTGAAATCCGTAGGATCTCTATCATTGAGGAGTGCACCATCATGTTAAACGGCATGAAACCCTTATCCCGCTCCCTGCGCTGGGGCATGGTCGGCGGCGGCGGCACCAGCCAGATTGGCTACAGCCACCGCTGTGCGGCGCTTCGCGACAACGTCTTTACTCTGCTCGCCGGCGCGCTTGATATCGATGCCGAGCGCGGTCGTCAATTCGGCGAGCAGCTCGGCATCGCTCCTGAACGCTGCTACGCCGATTACCAAACGCTGTTCGCGGAGGAGGCCAAACGCCCTGACGGCATTGAAGCCGTATCGGTCACTACGCCGAACAATACTCACTTCGCTATCACTAAAGCGGCGCTTGAAGCCGGGCTGCACGTTATTTGCGAAAAACCGCTGTGCTTTACCGCCGACGAAGCGCGCGAGCTGCTGGCGCTAAGCAAAAAGCAGAATAAAATTATCGGCGTCACGTACGGTTATGCCGGACACCAGATGATCCAGCAGGCGCGGCAGATGATAGCGGAAGGGATGCTCGGCGAGATCCGCATTATTAATATGCAGTTCGCCCACGGTTTTCATAATGAAGCCGTTGAGCTGCAGGCTGAATCCACCCGCTGGCGGGTAACGCCCAAATATGCCGGCCCTAGCTATGTGCTGGGGGATCTGGCAACCCACCCGCTATTTATTGCCGAGACGATGGTGCCGAACCTGAACATCACCCGCCTGATGTGCGCGCGTCAAAGCTTCGTCAAATCTCGCGCGCCGCTGGAAGATAACGCCTTTGTGCTGATGGAATATAACAACGGCGCCGTTGGCTCACTGTGGACCAGCGCGGTCAACAGCGGCGCGATGCACTCGCAAAAAGTCCGCGTTATTGGCGAAAAAGCCAGCATCGAATGGTGGGATGAGCGTCCAAATCAGCTCAGCTATGAGGTACAGGGCGAACCGGCCCGCGTCCTCGAGCGCGGGATGCCCTATCTCAGCCAGCAGGCGCTGGCGGACGACCGCATTGGCGGCGGTCACCCTGAAGGGCTGTTCGAGGCGTGGGCCAACCTCTATCGCCGCTACGCTATCGCCATCGACGCGATGGATCGCGGGGACCAGGCGTTCCTGGAGACCTTCTGGTATCCGGACGTCGAAGCCGGTCTTCACGGCGTTTACTGGGTTGAGCAGTGCGTCAAATCCGCCGACGCAGGCGGCCAGTGGGTTGACTTTAACTGCCAATAACCGCTGAACACCAGTGGAGGCCCCTCCACTGGTTTTTTCTTTCTACCGTACTCACCTCATCATGCAACACAGTCGTAATATCTGTTAAACAAACATTTATTTACGCTTCTGTTTCCCCCCACTACACTATGCGCAGTTTTTATATTGAGGTGGTAATGAACGATAATAAAATGACGCCAGGCGAACTGCGTGCGACCTGGGGTTTGGGGACCGTATTCTCTTTGCGCATGCTTGGCATGTTTATGGTCCTGCCGGTTCTGACCACTTACGGCATGGCGTTACAGGGCGCAAGCGAAGCCCTTATCGGACTGGCAATTGGTATTTACGGGCTGGCCCAGGCGCTATTCCAGATACCTTTCGGGCTGCTTTCTGACCGCATTGGCCGTAAGCCGCTGATCGTCGGCGGCCTGTTAATCTTCGTTCTCGGCAGCGTTATCGCCGCGCTTTCTGACTCTATCTGGGGCATTATTCTTGGCCGCGCGCTGCAGGGCTCCGGGGCGATTGCCGCCGCGGTCATGGCGCTGCTTTCCGATTTAACCCGCGAGCAAAACCGCACTAAAGCCATGGCGTTTATCGGCGTCAGCTTTGGCGTCACCTTTGCTATCGCCATGGTTCTCGGGCCTGTCGTTACCCACCAGCTCGGCCTGCACGCCCTGTTCTGGATGATTGCTGTTCTGGCGACGCTCGGCATCCTGCTGACGCTATGGGTGGTGCCGAACAGCCAGAATCACGTGCTGAACCGCGAGTCCGGTATGGTGAAAGGCTGCTTTAGCAAAGTGCTTGCCGAGCCAAAACTCCTGAAGCTCAATTTCGGCATTATGTGCCTGCATATCATGCTGATGTCCACGTTTGTCGCTCTGCCGGGCCAGCTTGAGGCCGCCGGTTTCCCCGCCGCCGAGCACTGGAAAATCTATCTGGTCACCATGCTGGTCTCATTTGTCGCAGTGGTGCCGTTTATTATCTACGCCGAAGTGAAGCGCAAAATGAAGCGCGTCTTTCTGCTGTGCGTCGCCATCCTGCTGATTGCTGAAATCGTACTCTGGGGGGCCGGAGGCTATTTCTGGGAGCTGGTCGCCGGCGTTCAGCTATTTTTCCTCGCGTTTAACCTGCTGGAAGCGCTGCTGCCGTCGTTGATCAGCAAAGAATCACCGGCCGGATATAAAGGCACCGCGATGGGCATTTACTCCACCAGCCAGTTCCTTGGCGTGGCCATCGGCGGAGCGCTCGGCGGCTGGGTGGATGGCTTTTTTGATTCGCAAACCGTCTTCCTGCTCGGCGCCCTGCTGGCGATGCTGTGGCTGCTGGTGGCCAGCACCATGAGCGAGCCGCCGTACGTTAGCAGCCTGCGGGTCGAGATCCCGGAGGATATCGCCGCGGACAAAATGCTCGAGGCGCGCTTACGGGCTAAAGAGGGCGTCAAAGAGGTGCTGGTGATTAGCGAAGAGCGTTCGGTGTATATCAAAATCGACAGCAAGATCACTAACCGCTTTGAAATTGAGCAGGCAATCAAAGGGATATAAAAGCGAGCACCTTTGTTCAGGCAGGCAAAAACGGTTCTGAGCGGTGCTTTGTGTCCTGCCGGGCGGCGGCTAACGCCGTGCCCGGCCGACAGACGGGACTCTTTTAATCGCGGAAGTTTTTGAACTGGAACGGCTGGCCTAAATCACCGCCGCGCACCAGCGCCATAACCGCCTGCAGGTCGTCGCGAGATTTACCGGTAACGCGAATCTCTTCGCCCTGGATCTGCGCCTGTACTTTCAGCTTGCTGTCTTTAATCAGCTTGACGATTTTTTTCTGCGTCGCGCTCTCAATGCCCTGCTTCAGCTTCGCATCGACAAACCAGGTTTTACCGCTGTGCACGAACTCGTCCGGCACTTCGATAGAACTGCCCTCAATTCCGCGTTTCAGCAGCTTGGCGCGCAGAATATCCAACAGCTGGTTAATCTGGAAATCAGACTCGCTGAGGACCTTGATGGTCTCGTTTTTTTCGTTCAGCTCAAAGCTCGCTTCGACGTTACGGAAATCAAAACGCGATTCAACTTCGCGGGTCGCGTTCTCTACGGCGTTTCGAACTTCCTGAAGATCGACTTCAGAGACAATATCGAAAGATGGCATCTTTTCCTCTCCTTCAGTTTCTTTTGCGTTGCATAATACCCGCAACGCGACATAACTCAACTTGTTATCCCGAAAGGATAACTGATAACGCTATACTTTAGCCATGAGCACCTGATGCAGCACTCACAGGTGAGGAGGAATAATGAAAGTAACCGTACTCGGATGCGGTGCACTGGGACAGTTATGGCTAACTGCGCTGTACAAACACGGACATGAAGTCCAGGGCTGGTTACGCGTCCCACAGCCATTCTGTAGCGTCAATGTGATTGAAACCGACGGCAGCGTGTTTAATGAATCTTTTACCGCTAACGATCCTGATTTTCTCGCCAGCAGCGACCTGCTGCTGGTCACCCTCAAAGCCTGGCAGGTCTCTAACGCGGTAAAAAACCTGAGCGCCATCCTGCCGTCGTCAGTACCTGTTCTGCTCATGCACAACGGTATGGGTACCGTTGACGAGCTTAAGAGCCTCAAACAGCCGCTGCTTCTGGCTTCGACAACGCAGGCGGCCCGCCGCGACGGCAACGTGATCGTCCACGTCGCCAACGGCACCAGCCATATTGGCCCGGCGAAAGCCTACCCTGAGGATTATAGCTATCTCGCCGATGTACTGCAGAGCGTGCTGCCCGACGTCGCCTGGCATAACAATATCTACCCCGCGACCTGGAGCAAGCTGGCGGTAAACTGTGTGATTAACCCGCTGACGGCGTTAAAAAACTGTCAGAACGGCGATTTACGCGAATACCCGCAGGAGGTCGCCGCGATTTGTTATGAAGTTGCGGCGGTGATGGATCGCGAGGGGATGCATACCTCGCCGGAAAACCTGTTATTCTATGTACATCAGGTTATTGAAAGTACGGCAGAAAATACCTCCTCCATGCTGCAGGATATTCTCGCCCAGCGCCATACGGAAATCGACTATATCACCGGTTTTCTGCTAAAGCGTGCTCGAGCCCACGGTATCGCCGTACCTGAAAATACCCGTCTGTTTGAACTGGTAAAGCGTAAGGAGAATGAATATGAGCGCGTCGGCACTGATTTGCCTCGCCCCTGGTAGCGAAGAGACCGAAGCGGTCACCACCATCGATTTACTCGTTCGTGGCGGCATAAAGGTCACGACCGCCAGCGTTGCCAGCGATGGTAGCCTGACCATTGTCTGCTCGCGCGGCGTTAAGCTGCTGGCCGATGCGCCGCTGGTCGAAGTGGCCGATGGCGACTTCGATATCCTTGTTCTGCCCGGCGGCATTAAGGGTGCGGAGTGCTTTCGCGACAGCCCGCTGCTGGTTGAAACAGTACGTCAATTCCATCTTTCCGGGCGCATCGTTGCGGCGATTTGCGCCGCGGCGCCGACCGTGCTGGTGCCGCACAACCTTTTCCCCATCGGCAATATGACCGGCTTTCCGGCGCTGAAAGAACGTATCCCCGCCGAGCAGTGGCAGGATAAGCGCGTCGTCTGGGACGCTCGCGTTAAGCTGCTCACCAGCCAGGGGCCGGGAACCTCAATTGATTTCGCCTTGAAGATGATCGACCTGCTGGTTGGACGCGAAAAAGCGCACGAAGTCGCTTCACAGCTGGTGATGGCGGCAGGAATTTATAACTACTACGAATAAATGCAAAACGGCAACCCAGGGTTGCCGTTTTCATGATTGCGCCTTGCTCCTGAAGAACTAGGGGCGATATACCTTCACGTTTTCAAAGCCCTGCTCGCGCAGATACAGCGCCTGCAGGCGGCTCATGACCCCACGCTCGCACCACAGCAGCCAGGTTTTACTCTGGTCGAGATCGCCAAATTTGGTGCTCAGCTTATAGAACGGCAGAGAAACCACGTCCACGCCTTCCACCTTCAGCGGCTTATCGTCCTGCTCGTCGATAGAGCGGATATCGAGGATCGCGTCGTCAGGGCCAAAACCGCTGACGGTTTCCACTTCCACTACGTCCTGCTCGGTCTGCTGAGCGATATCGCGGATATCAATGTTGCTCGCTTCCGCCACCACTTTCTCAAGGATGCTGAAATCGAAGTGCTCTTCTTCCGCCTCGATCTTCGCCTTCACCGCTTTCACGGTGGGGCTCTTCGAGATAACGCCGCAGTATTCCGGCATGGTGCGGGCAAAATCTTCGGTGCCGATTTCACGCGCGAGGTCAATAATGTGCTCTTTATCGTGCGAAATCAGCGGACGCAGAATCAGCGTATCCGAGACGTTGTCGATCAGGCGCAGGTTGGTCAGCGTCTGGCTGGAAACCTGGCCTAACGCCTCGCCGGTGACCAGCGCCTGGACGCCGTAGCGCTCGGCGACTTTTGACGCCGCGCGCACCATCATCCGCTTGAGCACCACGCCCATCTGACCGTCGTCGACTTTCTCCAGGATCTCACCCACCACCGGCTCGAAGTTAATCGCCACGAAGCGCACGCGGTGTGAGCTGCCGAAGCGGTTCCACAGATAGTGCGCGACCTGACGCACGCCGATTTCATGGGCCGCGCCGCCGAGGTTAAAGAAGCAGTAATGCACGCGGCAGCCGCGGCGCATCAGCATATAGCTGGAAACGCCGGAGTCGAAACCGCCGGAAATGAGCGACAGCACGTCTTCCTGGGTGCCGATCGGGAAACCGCCGATACCTTCGTAGCGCCCTTTAACCAGCAGCAGGCGATCGTTTTCGATCTCGAGGTTAACCGTCACATCAGGGTCGGTCAGCTTCACTCGCGCCGTTTCAATATGCTGGTTCAAACCGCCGCCGACGTAGCGCTCCACTTCGATTGAGGTAAACTCATGCTTACCGCGACGCTTAACGCGCACGCAGAACGTTTTACCTTCCAGCGCGTCACGCCACAGCGGCAGCGTCTGCTCGAAAATATCGTGCAGAGAGGTATAAGGAACGTCTTCGACTTCCAGAATATGGTGGATACCGGGGATACGGGTCAGGGCATCGCGAATAGCCGGACGCTGGTTTTCATCCTTCGCCCGGACCTCGATATGATCCCAGTGACGAACGACGGCAAGCGTCTCATCATAGTTTTTGAGAACGTTACGAATGTTCCCGGTTAAAATTTTAATGAAGCGCAATCGCACAGATTGGCTTTTGATGGTGATTTCCGGGAACAATTTAATGATAAACTTCATGGCGACACTATTCGTTGGCAAGCCCGTCGTTGGCAAGCCCGACGGGGCTTTAAGCATAAAAAGTTGTACAGGCGCGACTGGCGTCTGCATCCAGGGCGCGGAGTATACCACTATTGGACGCTTTTCACCTGGCATTGCGCGTTATTTGATTAACCGCGCGACTTCGTTACCATATTGATAGCCATCGAGACATTACAAGAGTCTATATTCACTATGCCAAAGAAAAATGAGGCCCCGGCCAGCTTTGAAACCGCCCTGGGCGAGCTGGAGCAAATTGTTAATCGTCTGGAAAGCGGCTCGCTGCCGTTAGAAGAAGCGCTCGGCGAATTCGAGCGCGGGATCCAGCTGGCGCGCCAGGGGCAGGCAAAGCTGCAGCAGGCCGAACAGCGCGTACAAATTCTGCTGGCGGATAGCGAAGACGCGCCGCTTACCCCTTTTACGCCGGACGCTGAATAAATGGACTTCCCGCAACAGCTACAGGCGTGCGTCGAGCAGGCTAACGAAGCGCTGCGCCGTTTTATCGCTCCGCAGCCCTTTCAGAACACTCCGCTGGTCGAAGCCATGCAGTATGGCGCACTATTAGGCGGCAAACGCCTGCGCCCGTTCCTGGTTTACGCGACCGGCGATATGTTTGGCGTTAGCCGCGCTACGCTGGATGCCCCTGCCGCCGCCGTCGAATGCATCCATGCCTATTCGCTGATGCACGATGATCTCCCGGCGATGGACGATGACGATTTACGCCGCGGCCAGCCGACCTGCCATATAAAATTCGGCGAAGCGAACGCAATTCTTGCCGGAGACGCCCTACAAACGCTGGCGTTTTCTATACTGAGTGATGCGCCGATGCCGGAAGTGCCGGATCGCGATCGCCTGGCGATGATTTCTGAGCTGGCCCAGGCCAGCGGCATCGCGGGTATGTGCGGCGGTCAGGCGCTGGATCTGGAAGCGGAAGGCCATCAGGTTGATCTGACGTCGCTGGAGCGAATTCACCGCCATAAGACCGGCGCGTTGATTCGCGCCGCGGTACGAATGGGCGCGCTGAGCGCAGGTGAAGCCGGACGCAGGGCGCTACCCGCTCTCGATCGATACGCCGAGAACATCGGTCTCGCCTTCCAGGTCCAGGATGACATTCTCGACGTGGTAGGGGATACTGCCACACTTGGCAAACGTCAGGGAGCCGACCAGCAGCTGGGCAAAAGTACCTACCCCGCCCTTTTGGGACTCGAGCAAGCCCGGAAAAAGGCCTTTGACCTGATTACCGACGCCCGCCGGTCGTTAACTGAGCTGGCCGCGCAATCTCTGGATACCACGGCACTGGAAGCGCTCGCGAATTACATAATTCAGCGTGATAAATAAACAATAAATGAGTCTCTGATGAGTTTTGATATTGCCAAATACCCGACCCTGGCGCTGGTGGATTCCACCCAGGAGTTGCGTTTGTTGCCGAAAGATAGCCTGCCGAAACTGTGCGACGAACTGCGGCGTTATCTGCTGGACAGCGTCAGCCGCTCCAGCGGACACTTTGCCTCCGGGCTCGGTACGGTAGAACTAACCGTGGCGCTGCATTACGTCTACAACACGCCTTTCGATCGCCTGATCTGGGACGTCGGCCACCAGGCTTACCCGCATAAAATTCTGACCGGACGCCGCGATCGGATTGGCACCATCCGCCAGAAAGGCGGGCTGCACCCCTTCCCGTGGCGCGGAGAAAGCGAGTATGACGTCCTGAGCGTCGGCCACTCGTCGACCTCCATCTCTGCCGGAATCGGCATAGCTATCGCCGCAGCCAAAGAGGATAAGCAGCGCCGCGCGGTTTGCGTAATCGGCGACGGGGCGATAACCGCCGGGATGGCGTTTGAAGCGATGAACCACGCTGGCGATATCAAACCCGATCTGCTGGTGGTGCTCAACGACAACGAAATGTCGATCTCCGAGAACGTCGGTGCGCTAAACAATCATCTGGCGCAGCTGCTCTCCGGCAAACTCTACTCCACGCTGCGCGAAGGCGGCAAAAAGGTCTTCTCTGGCGTGCCGCCGATTAAAGAGCTGCTCAAACGCACCGAGGAACATATCAAAGGGATGGTGGTTCCGGGGACCCTGTTTGAAGAGCTGGGCTTTAACTACATTGGGCCGGTGGACGGTCATGATGTTATCGGTCTGGTAAATACGCTGAAGAATATGCGCGACCTGAAAGGGCCGCAGTTCCTGCATATTATGACCAAAAAAGGCCGCGGCTATGAGCCCGCCGAAAAAGACCCGATCACCTTCCACGCGGTGCCAAAATTCGATCACACCAGCGGCGTGCTGCCGAAAAGCAGCGGCGGCCTGCCCTCTTACTCGAAAATCTTTGGCGACTGGCTGTGCGAAACCGCTGCGAAAGATGACAAGCTGATGGCCGTCACGCCAGCGATGCGCGAAGGTTCAGGGATGGTCGAGTTCTCGAAAAAATACCCCGACCAGTATTTCGACGTGGCCATTGCCGAGCAGCACGCGGTGACCTTTGCCGCCGGCCTGGCGATCGGCGGCTATAAGCCGGTGGTGGCGATCTACTCCACCTTCCTGCAGCGCGCCTACGATCAGGTGATTCACGATGTCGCCATCCAGAAGCTGCCGGTGCTGTTCGCTATCGACCGTGCGGGTATCGTCGGCGCCGATGGGCAAACCCATCAGGGCGCGTTTGATATCTCCTTCCTGCGCTGCATTCCTGACATGGTCATCATGACCCCCAGCGATGAGAACGAGTGCCGCCAGATGCTGTATACCGGTTATCACTACAACGACGGCCCGAGCGCGGTGCGCTATCCGCGCGGCTCCGGTACCGGCGCGGCCTTTGAACCGCTAGCCTCGCTGCCTATCGGGAAAGGCGTAGTGAAACGCGAAGGTGAAAAAATCGCGATTCTGAACTTCGGCACGCTGCTGCCGCAGGCGGCAAAAGTCGCGGAAAAGCTTAACGCCACCCTGGTGGATATGCGCTTTGCCAAACCGCTGGATGAAGCGCTGGTGCTACAGCTGGCCGCAGAACACGAAGTGCTGGTCACCCTGGAAGAGAATGCCATTATGGGCGGTGCGGGCAGCGGCGTGAATGAGCTGCTGATGTCCCGCCGCCGCGCGATTCCTGTGCTCAATCTCGGCCTGCCTGATTTCTTTATCCCGCAGGGAACCCAGGAAGAAGCGCACGCCGACCTCGGCCTGGACGCCGCCGGAATAGAAGCCAAAATCCACGCCTGGCTGGCATAATTGCCGCCACCGCTCCTGCTATGCTTAAAGGATACCCTTTACCCGTAGCAGGAGCGCACTATGCACTATATCCCTCTTGGCGATACCGATCTCCGCGTTTCCCGACTCTGCCTCGGCTGTATGACCTTTGGCGAACCGGACCGCGGTAACCATGCATGGACCTTACCGGAAGAGAGCAGCCGCCCGCTGATAAAATACGCCCTCGAGGGCGGCATTAACTTCTTCGACACCTCGAATAACTACTCTGACGGCAGCAGCGAAGAGATCCTCGGGCGCGCGCTGCGTGAGTATGCCCGTCGCGATTCCGTGATCGTCGCCACCAAGGTTTACCATCAGGTGGGCGATCTGCCGCAGGGACTGTCGCGCGCGCAGATCCTGCGCTCCATTGACGACAGCCTGCGCCGCCTCGGCATGGAGTATGTCGATCTGCTGCAAATTCATCGCTGGGATTACACCACGCCCATTGAAGAAACTCTCGAAGCGCTAAACGACGTCGTCAAGGCGGGTAAAGCCCGCTATATCGGAGCATCGTCAATGCATGCCCGCCAGTTTGCCCAGGCGTTAGCGCTACAGCGGCAGAATAACTGGGCCCGCTTCGTCACCATGCAGGATCACTACAATCTGATTTATCGTGAAGAAGAAAACGAAATGCTGCCGCTGTGCAGCCGTGAAGGCGTCGCGGTGATGCCGTGGAGTCCGCTGGCGCGCGGTCGCCTGACCCGTCCGTGGGGGGAAACCACCGCCCGTCTGGTATCCGATGAAGTCGGTAAGGCGCTTTACAATGCCACTGATGAGAATGATGAACTGATTGCGACAAACCTGGCCGAAGTCGCGGAAGAGCTTGACGCCAACCGCGCGCAGGTGGCTCTGGCCTGGCTATTGAGCAAGCCGGGCGTGGCCGCGCCGATTATCGGCGCCTCAAGGCAGGAGCAGCTGGATGAGCTGCTGCATGCGGTCGATTTAACGCTGACGCCGGATCAGATTGAAAAGCTGGAGACGCCGTATAAACCGCACCCGATTGTGGGGTTCAAGTAACGCGCGGTTCCCTGCCGATTCCCGGCTCGCGCTGCGCTTAGCCGGGCTACAGGTTCACCAGCATCTGCGGACGACGAGTTCACCACCGCCTCCGGGAAAAGCCTGCCTGCTCAATTTCCCAGAGGCGCCAGGCCAGCCGGGCCAGACTGGTTTAAAAAAGACCAATCGGCCAGTGGTGGCCAATCACGTACAGCACCCCGGCGGAAATCACCCCGGCGACAATATCGTCCACCATGATCCCCATCCCGCCGTGGATATTGCGGTCGAACCAGCGGATGGGCCACGGCTTCCACATATCAAAGAGGCGGAAAATCACAAATCCAGCGGCGACCCACTGCCAGTCCATCGTCGGTAGAGCCATCAGGGTGATCCACATCCCGACAAACTCATCCCAGACAATGCTGCCATGATCGTGGGTACCCATATCTTTCGCCGTACGGTGGCAAATATAGACGCCAATGCAGATGCTCATCATCACCGCCAGCGAATAGAGCTGCCAGGGGAGTAAGGTCAGCAAATACCAGAAGGGGATCGACGCCAGCGATCCCATAGTGCCGGGAACCACGGGGCTAAGGCCGCTGCCAAATCCCGTTGCCAGCAGATGCCAGGGATTGCTCATCTTCAGACGGCTTTTCGCCACATCTCTACTACGCGCCAAAATGATCGTATCCCTTAAAATCGAACGTGACGGGCTTACCTTCGCGTGTGAACTGCAGACCTTCCGATTCCGGCAGGATCTGCCCAATGCAGGTAAAACGCGCGCCGAGGTTGGCAAGGGCCACGTCCAGCGCCCCGCGATTGAGTTCAGGTACGGTAAAGCACAGCTCGTAATCTTCACCGCCGGAGAGCGCCCAGCGCAGCGCCTGCTCAGGCTCAACCTGGCGCAGCATCGCATCCGAGAACGGCATCGCATCAAGATCGACGCGCGCGCCGCAGCCGCTGGCCTTGAGAATATGCCCCAGGTCAGAAATCAGGCCGTCGGAGAGATCGATGGCGGCGTTCGCCAAATCGCGCAGCGCCTGCCCCTGCAGAACCCGCGGCAGCGGACGCAGATGGCGCGCCAGGAGATAATCCGCGTCGGCGTCATCTTCAACCTGCAGCCGATCCTGCAAAATCGCCAGACCCGCTGCGCTGTCTCCCGGCGTGCCGGTGACGTAAATCCAGTCGCCATGCTTTGCCCCGGAGCGCTTCAAAGCGCGTCCCGTCGGCACATAGCCGTGAATACCCAGCGTCATCGACAGCGGTCCGCGCGTGGTATCGCCGCCAATGAGCTGCATATCGTAATAATTAAGCTGCACGAACAGGCTGTCGCTAAAGGCCTCAAGCCAGGCTTCGTCCGCTTCCGGCAGGGTCAGGGCCAGGGTTAGCCACGCCGGTTCAGCGCCCATTGCCGCCAGGTCGCTCAGGTTGACCGCCAGCGCTTTATAGGCGAGGTCGGCAGGGTCGATATCGGGTAAAAAATGGTTTCCCGCCACCAGGGTGTCGGTGCTGATTGCCAGCGTTTTTTTCTCGGGGATGTTCAGGAGCGCGCAGTCGTCGCCAATGCCGGTTTCAACATCAAGACGTGCGCTTTTTACGCGATCAAAATAACGGGCAATCAGGGAAAATTCGCCGCATGCCATACGTTATGCCTCAGAAAAAGAAAAGAATAAGGCCGGTTTGCAGAAGTGAGACTCTGCAAAAACCGGCCCTGGAATTTACTTTTTGTTGGGACGAATTACCGGGGCAGCTTTGTCCAGCACGCCGTTGACAAACTTATGGCTATCTTCAGCGCCAAAGGTTTTCGCCAGTTCGATGGCTTCGTTAATCGCAACTTTGTACGGTACATCGCTACGCTTTGACAGCTCAAACAGTGCGATACGCAGCACCGCTTTTTCCACCTGACCCAGCTCGTCCAGCAGACGAGAAAGATACGGCTTCATCAGGCCGTCGAGATACGCGCTGTTAGTCGCCACTCCGGACAGCAGTTCGCGGAAATACAGAACGTCTACATCTTTCACATCCTGTTCCGCCAGGAACTGGTATTCGACATCAGCGATGTCGTTTTTGGACAACTGCCAGGAGTAAAGCGCCTGGACAGCACACTCACGGGCGCGGCGACGAGCAGCAGGTTTCACGGAATTCCCCTTACAAAAATCAGGCCTTGATGGCTTTCAATACGTTAATCATTTCCAGCGCGGTCAACGCGGCTTCAGCGCCTTTGTTACCGGCTTTGGTGCCAGCGCGTTCGATGGCTTGTTCAATACTTTCTGTGGTCAGAACACCGAAGGCTACCGGGATTCCGCTGTCCTGAGCGACGTGCGCCAGGCCATTGCTTGCACCGCCAGCCACATATTCAAAGTGCGCGGTGCCGCCACGGATAACGGTACCCAGCGCGATCACTGCGTCATACTTACCGGTTTTCGCCAGTGCGTCAGCCGCCAGCGGCAGCTCATACGCGCCTGGAACCCAAACCACGGTAATGTTTTCATCTTTGACCTGGCCAATACGCTTCAGGGCGTCAATCGCGCCATCCAGCAGGCTGTCGTTGATAAAGTTGTTGAAACGCGCGATGGTGATGGCGACGCGAGCGTCCGGGGTAGCAACGTTAGCTTCAATAATGTTCATACTCTTCCTTCGGGTTCAGTTCATTTGGCCCCGCAAGGGGGGCGGATTCTATCATAATAATCGGCGCACTGCTTTCCCTTTTGTCCGGGGAAATCAAGCGTTCACTAAATGCAGGCAAATATCCGGGCCTACATGACGTATCTCATTGAATTTGAAATGGGGTGCTTGCTCAAGTTTCTCAAGCCCCGGCAGTACACATAATCCGCGCGCATCGCTGCCTAACAGTTTAGGCGCAATATAGACGATAAGCTCGTCCACCAGCCCGGCCTCCAGCAGCGCGCCGGCAAGGGTGGGGCCTGCTTCCACCCAGATCGAGTTAATTTGCTGTTTGCCCAGCAGCATCATCAGGACCACCAGATCCAGGCGACCGTTATGCTCCGGCACCAGCAGCGTGCGTACGTTCTCCGGCCACTGGCGTTCATCTTCACGGGTACGGGCAAACAGCGTTTCACCCGCCTGCTCCACGATACGATGCTGCGGCGTGACGCGATTCTGACTATCGATAACGATACGCAAAGGCTGGCGCAGGTTTTCCTGCGGATACAGCGCCTGGGTGTCGGCGTTGAGCTCGTCCCAGCGTACGGTTAGCGCCGGGTCATCCGCCAGCACCGTCGCGCTGCTGGTCAGGATGGCGTGGCTTTGCGCACGCAGGCGCTGCACATCGCGCCGCGCCTGCGGTGAGGTGATCCACTGGCTCTCTCCGCTGGCCATCGCCGTGCGCCCATCCAGCGATGCGCCCATTTTTAACTGAATCCAGGGAAAACCGGTGCGCATCCGCTTAAGAAAACCTTTATTCAGCGCCTCGGCTTCGTTCATCATCAGCCCGTGACTGACGTCGACCCCTTCCTGCTGCAAACGGTACAAACCGCGACCCGCGACCTGCGGGTTCGGATCCTGCATCGCCGCAACCACGCGGGTCACCCCTGCGGCAATCAGCGCCTCGCAGCACGGCGGCGTGCGCCCGTGATGGCTACAGGGCTCCAGCGTGACGTACGCCGTCGCGCCTTTCGCTTTTTCGCCCGCCATGCGCAGCGCGTGCACTTCCGCGTGCGGTTCACCGGCGCGATAGTGAAAACCTTCGCCGACGATCTGGCCATCTTTAACGATCACGCAGCCGACATTCGGGTTTGGGTGCGTGGTGAAGCGTCCGCGCGCGGCCAGCTTCAGCGCTCGCGCCATGTATATTTCATCCTGCATGGGCTCAGTCCTGTAAGCGGGCGATCTCTTCGCCAAACTCTTTGATATCTTCGAAGCTGCGATAGACCGAAGCAAAGCGGATGTAGGCGACTTTATCGAGCTTTTTCAGCTGTTCCATCACCAGGTTGCCGATCATTTTGCTCGGCACTTCCCGCTCGCCGGTCCCGCGCAGGTGGGTTTTTATATGGTTAACCGCCATTTCGACATCGTCTGAGCTGACCGGGCGCTTCTCCAGCGCTTTCAGCATACCGCTGCGCAGTTTGTCCTCATTAAAAGGCTCGCGCACGTCGTTGCTTTTTACGACTCGCGGCATCACCAGTTCCGCCACTTCAAACGTCGTAAAACGTTCATTACAGACCAGACACTGACGACGACGACGCACGGAAGAGCCCTCGCCCACCAGACGAGAGTCGATAACTTTGGTATCTACGGCGAAACAGAAAGGGCAATGCATGGCGCGTCCTGACATGTAGTTAAACTAACGGGTAGTTTACCGCGAAGTGACCCGACAACAAAGAAAGAGCTTTTGAGACAAAGGATCTATAGTGCGATTATCCGATCGGTCTACCATTAAGCATCCTCTGTTAACGGAATCCCAACTATGACAAGACGTTATTTAAAGCTGGCCATTGTGGGTAGCATTTTCACCCTCAGCGCCTGCGCGCAGCAAAGCGAAATCCGCCAGATGAACCAGAGCGTGAGCACCCTGAGCAAAGAGATGACCCAGCTCAATCAGCAAACGGTAAAAATTACTCAGCAAAACGTTCTGAACGCGAAATCAAACAGCGGCGTATACCTGCTGCCGGAGGCGAAAACGCCAGCTCGCCTGAAAAGCCAGATTGGTACGCTGCGCATGTCGCTGCTCAATATCGCGCCGGATGGCGACGGTACCCGCCTGACCCTGCGTATCCAGGGTGAATCAAACGATCCGCTGCCGGCCTTTAGCGCGACGGTCGCCTCCGGGCAGATCAGCGGCACCACCGATAGCTATCAGGAAGTTAACGTACAAAATCAGCTGATTAGCGCGCCGGCAAGCGTTCTGGCGCCGAGCGACGTCGATATTCCGCTACGCCTGAATGGCGTAACGCCCGAGCAGGTTGGCTTTGTCCGCATCCACGATATCCAGCCCGCAAACACGCCGTAACGCCCTCAGCCGGATGCCCTGAACATCCGGCTCCCCTCCCCTCATGCTAATCCACTTACAGATTTTCCATTCAGTTCACTAAAAATTGCCAGAATTTATGAATTTCGGTGGCATTCCCGCAAGAAATGCATAAAATCGTGAACGCAATCGATTACGCATGTGTTCGTTATGTGAAACAACACATATTTTTGTGAGCAATGATTCCTATAATAGACGCCACAGAAATACGAAATATTTAGAAACGCTTCGGCGCTTCTTTTAACGCCTTCAGGCTTAATTTAAACAGTGGCATCATTATGAAAAAAACATTACTGGCAGCCGGCGCAGCTCTGGCGCTCTCCGCATCTTTCTCTGCCAGCGCGGCAGAAAACGACAAACCGCAATACCTGTCTGATTGGTGGCACCAGAGTGTAAACGTGGTGGGCAGCTACCACACTCGTTTTGGGCCGCAGATCCGTAACGATACTTATCTGGAATATGAAGCGTTCGCCAAGAAAGACTGGTTTGATTTCTATGGCTATATGGATGCTCCGGTATTCTTCGGTGGTAACACCAACGCGAAAGGTATCTGGAACCACGGTTCCCCGCTGTTTATGGAAATTGAGCCGCGCTTCTCCATCGACAAACTGACCGGTACCGACCTCAGCTTCGGCCCGTTCAAAGAGTGGTATTTCGCTAACAACTATATCTACGACATGGGCCGCAACAAGTCCGGTCGTCAGAGCACCTGGTATATGGGTCTGGGTACCGATATCGATACCGGCCTGCCGATGAGCCTCTCGCTCAACGTCTATGCGAAATATCAGTGGCAAAACTATGGCGCATCAAACGAGAACGAGTGGGACGGCTACCGCTTCAAAGTGAAATACTTCGTGCCGCTGACCGACCTGTGGGGCGGTTCACTGAGCTATATCGGCTTCACCAACTTTGACTGGGGCTCCGATCTGGGCGATGACAACGCTTATGATTTGAACGGTAAGCATTCACGCACCAGCAACTCCATCGCGTCCAGCCATATCCTGGCGCTGAACTACGATCACTGGCACTACTCCGTCGTGGCGCGTTACTTCCACAACGGCGGCCAGTGGGCGGATGACGCGAAGCTGAACTTCGGCGACGGCGACTTTAACGTCCGTTCTACCGGCTGGGGTGGTTACTTCGTGGTCGGCTACAACTTCTAATCGGCTCGATGATCCCCGGCAACTACGCCGGGGATCATAAAAGCTAACGCTCTTCGCATCTCACCTTACGCAAGAAATCACTCAATGAGCGATCGGCTCGTTCGCTGAAATGACGCCCGGTGGCGGAAATCTCCAGGCAGCGGTCAAGGCGAAAACAGCGATAATCTTCCCGCAGTTCGCACCAGGTCACCAGCAGCCAGCGCTCGCCCCAGAAAAAAAGCCCCAGCGGCAGTACGTCACGCTGCGACACGTTTCCCGCTTCATCGCGATAGCGCAGCCCCAGCGCCTGCTGGGCGGAGACTGCCCGATGCACTATATCAAACTGATCTTTACTATAGCCCTGCGCACCAAAGTCCGGTGCGAACACGCGCGACTGCTCCGCCTTGCGCCGGCTCTCGGCAGGCAAAATAGCCAGCACTTTTTCCTGCGCCGACTCCAGCGCCTGGGACAGCGAGGCGCCGCCCCAGGTTTGCAGCAGCCGTATAGCGGCCATCAGCGCTTCCGATTCCTGGGTTGTTAGCATCAGCGGCGGTAGGTCATAGCCTGCCAGCAGCCGGTAGCCGCTCCCGGCTTCCCCCTCAACCGGGACGCCGGAGAGCGAGAGGTCGCGAATGTCGCGGTAGATGGTGCGCTCTGACACGCCGAGCCGCTCGGCCAGCAGCCCGGCGGTGGTTAATCTCCTCCCGCGCAGGATCTGGACGATTTGAAAAAGGCGGTCGGCGCGTCGGCTCATTTCTGTTGTCTCATTTACGCGGGTTGGTGAAGGCCAATCCGATTACCCTCACTGTCAATAAACAGGGCAATCGTGCCGATATCGTCCGCCAGCTCAAGGGGGCCAAACACGCAGCTTCCGCCCGCCGAGTTGACGCGATCGAGCGTGGCCGCCAGATTGTCAGTATGCAGATAGATAATACATCCCTGATCGGAGGGCTTAACGCCATCGAACTTTGCCAGCGCGCCGCCGGGAGCCGGATCCTCATGCGGGAAAACGGCCATCTCGATGCAATCCATTTTTTCCCGACGCAGCGTCACCTGCATCACCGGCTCGTAAAACGCCACGGCACGATCCATCTCCGCAACCGGGATCTCAAACCAGTTAATTACGTTGTTCATACATCCTCCTGTCCATTGTTTGGGTTCAGGAGGAGTGTAAGACAGGCCTACTGACAGCATTGTGTCAGTATGGTGCGCACACCAGCGCGCGCTCGGGACTCAGCAGCCACGGACGCAGGTATCCCACGGTACTGGAAAATGGCAGCACCTCTTCAGGAAGCACAATGCCAAGCTGCTCGCCGATATACAAGCGCCGGGCGACGATACGCTGCCAGAGTTCGGGATAGCGCTGCGCCAGCTCCCGACGCAACGCGCTATCGGCAAGCGCCACGGTATCTTCAATGCTTGCGCCGCCGTAGCCCGGGCGGGAAGGAATGATGTCGATTTGCAGTATCATCCCGCTTTGCAGGCAGGCGGTTGAATGGGGGCCAATGGGCGAACAGAGCCACTCCTCATCCGCGACCAGATGCCCCGGATTCAGGTGCCAGTGATATTCCGCCTTCGGCAACGCCTGCTCTATCAGCGCATACATATCACCGCCGCGCATGCCGATGCGCAGATTTTCCAGCCAGTTCACCACCGCGTTGAAATAGGGCTTCGCCACGACCTCGAGATAATCAGCCACCTCGGGCGCCAGTTCGCTCTCATCGGCCACCACGTAGGCGGCGCGGCTGCTCAGGCCGCCTTTGAAGCCGGTGGTCAGCGAGAATTTATCTCCGCGCTGAATCACCTTATCGCCCGGATAAAGATTCGCCCAAGCGAAGCGCTCGCCGGTAGCGGCAATCATCACCACGCTATTAGGCTGCCCTTCCGCCGCCAGCAGCGCGCCGATTTGCTTTTCCGTTTTACCCGGCGCAACGGCGTTAAGCGCGGTGAGAATCGCGGTGGAAGCCAGATTTGCGCCGTACTCATAGTGCGCCAGCTCGTTGGCATTATTGGTGACTCGCGCTCCGCTTGCCGGGTCGATAAAAATGCCGGTGGCGTTAGTTAATCTTGCCTGCGGGCCGGCGGCCTGGCGAATAGCGTCCACGATAAAGGCAGGCAGATCGAACATCTGCGCGCGGTCATCCGCCGCGCCGGTAAAGAGCTTCCAGCCCGCCAGGCCAATTCGGTTTTCCGCCGCAACGCCTGCCTCCTGAAGCCGCTGAGCCAGCGTTTTACCGGTTTCCATCGGCTGATTGGGCAGCGAAAACCACGGGGCGTGAATCACACGGTTTTCCAGCCGGGCATGGCCTGCCAGCTTGAGATTCTCGTTACCCAGCACCAGCACCGCTTCACCGTCCCGATGCAGCACCAGCAGCGCCTCTTCGAAACGGGGAATAAAGCCGGTGAGATACTCAAAGTTGCCGCCGTGCTCTTTGTCGGCATAGACGATAAGCGTGTCTACGCCGGACTGACGCATATTTGCCAGCACCCTGGACTTGCGCAGCCGCAGCGTGTCGTCGTTAAGCGTAACGGAAGGCACATCGTGCCAGAGCGGGGGTTGAGGAACGGTGGAAAGCGTTACGACAGCCATCGGCATTTCTCCATGTCATTGCGTGCTGATACGGGAGAGTAACCAAAATCCGGGCGGCTGTAATAAAAAAATCCCGGCCTTGCGACCGGGATTCGTTTTATCGCTACGCGATTGCCTTACGGCAGAATTGACGGCTGATCCGCCCCTTCTTTCTCGACTTTCTGCTGCAGCATGTGCTCGCGCTTCATGCCCAGCTTCAGCGCCAGCGCGGACGCGACGTAGATAGAAGAAGCCGTACCGATGGAGACACCGATGAGCATGGTCAGCGAGAAGCCTTCCAGAATCGGACCGCCGAAGAGGTACAGCATCAGGATAACCATCAAGGTTGTCCCGGAGGTGATCAAGGTACGGTGCAGCGTTTGCGTCAACGACACGTTAAAGATTTCGTACGGCGTACCGCGGCGAATCTTGCGGAAGTTTTCACGAATACGGTCGGATACCACGATACTGTCGTTCAGCGAGTAGCCGATAACCGACATCAACGAGGCCACAATGGTCAGGTCGATCTCGATATGCAGTAGCGACAGCACGCCCATGGTGATCACCACGTCGTGCGCCAGCGCGATAACCACCCCTGCCGCCAGACGCCACTCAAAGCGGAAGCCGACGTAGATCAGGATACACACCAGCGCGGCTATCAGCGCCAGCGCGCCGGTCTGCGCAAGGTCCGCGCCAACGCTCGGCCCCACAAACTCAATACGTTTGACCGTCGCGTTCTGGCTGGTCGAGTCGTTAATCACGCTAACGACCTTGCTGCCCAGCTCCTGGCTGCCGTTGGCGTCATGCACCGGCGGCATACGCACCATGATGTCGCGGCTGCTGCCGAAGTTTTGCAGCTGCGGCTCTTCAAAGCCCGCCTTCTGCAGCGACTGACGCACCTGGTCCATATCGACAGGTTTTTCGAGGGTGATCTCAATCACCGTACCGCCGGTGAAATCCAGACCCCAGTTAAACCCGCGCACGCCAATAATAGCGATGGACAAAATCAGCAGAAAACCTGAAATGCCGAAAGCCCAGTAGTCCCAGCGCATAAAGTCCCAGACTTTACGGCCGTGGTTCAATTGTTCAACAGTATATTCCTGTGCCACAACGCACTCCTCAGATAGACAGCTTTTTAACGCGCTTGCCGCCGTACAGCAGGTTCACGATGGCACGGGTGCCGACGATAGCGGTAAACATTGAGGTCGCAATACCGATACCGGTGGTAATCGCAAACCCTTTAATGGCACCGGTACCGACCGCGTACAGGATAATGACTTTGATAAGCGTCGTAATGTTGGCATCAAAGATGGAGCTGAACGCGCCGCGATAACCTTCGTCAATCGCCTGCTGCACGGAGCGCCCGTTGCTCAGCTCTTCTTTAATACGTTCGTTAATCAGAACGTTCGCATCGACCGCCACCGCAAGGGTTAACACGATCCCCGCAATCCCCGGCATGGTCAGCGTCGCCCCCGGAATCAGGGACATAATGCCGACAATCAGCACCAGGTTAGCCACCAGCGCAGAGGTCGCAATCAGGCCGAACTTCTTGTAGAAGAAGATCATAAACAGGATGGAGACCACCAGACCGGCCAGACACGCTTCCAGGCCCTGCTTGATGTTCTGCATACCGAGGGTTGGACCGATGGTCCGTTCTTCAACAATCTGAATCGGCGCAATCAGCGCGCCTGCACGCAGCAGCAGGGAGAGCTGGCGCGCTTCGGTCGGGTTGCTGATGCCGGTAATACGGAAGCTGTTACCCAGACGAGACTGGATGTTGGCGATGTTAATCACCTCTTCCTCTTTCGCCAGAATCGCGCGCCCGTTGGCATCTTTCTTCCCGCTGTCTTTGTACTCCACAAACAGGGTCGCCATCGGTTTACCGATGTTGTCCTTGGTGAAGTTAGACATGATGTTGCCGCCAGCGCTATCCAGGGAGATGTTAACCTGCGCCTGGTTGTACTCATCCATGCTCGACGTCGAGTCGGTGATGTGGTCACCGGTGAGGATGACGCGCTTGTACAGCACAACCGGCTGGCCTTCGCGGGTATATTTCACTTCAGAGTCGCCCGGAACGCGACCGGCGGCCGCCGCGGCGCTATCAACGTTAGTGTTAACCAGACGGAATTCCAGGGTCGCGGTCGCGCCGAGGATCTCTTTCGCACGCGCGGTGTCCTGGATACCCGGCAGTTCAACCACAATACGGTCGGCGCCCTGACGCTGAACCAGAGGTTCGGCAACGCCCAGCTGGTTTACACGGTTACGCAGGATATTGATGTTCTGCTGAACGGCATATTCGCGGGCTTCTTTCAGACGGTCGTCTGTCATCACGGCTTTCAGGCCAGTGCTGCCCTGAGTGGAGATAACCAGATCGCGGTGACGAGGGCTAAGGTATGAGATAGCCTGGTCGCGCGCGGCGCTGTCGCGGAAAGCGATGCTCAGGCCGTAGTTGTCTTCTTTACGCACGGTCGCGTAAGGAATGCCTTTATCACGCAGCTCGCTGCGCAGGCTGTCGATATTTTGTTCCTGCAGTTTGCCCAGCGCGGTGTCCATGTCGACTTCCATCAGGAAGTGCACGCCGCCGCGCAGATCAAGACCCAGCTTCATCGGCTCGGCATACAGGGCCGCCAGCCAGCGCGGGGTTGCCGGAGCAAGGTTAAGCGCCACGACGTATTTGTCACCCAGCACGCCCATCAGCGCTTCGCGCGCGCGCAGCTGGATATCAGTGGTGTCGAAGCGCGCAAGAATTGCGCCCTCTTCCAGTGCCACAGACTTCGCGGTAATTTTTTCTTCTTGTAGTGTTTTCTGGACCTGGATCAGCGTTTGCTCACTGGCGGCGACGCCGCGCGCGCCAGTGATTTGAACGGCCGGATCCTCACCATACAGGTTGGGAAGCGCATACACTAAGCCGACGACAATGACGACGACCAGCATGACGTACTTCCACAAAGGATAACGGTTTAACACGGCAGTTCCCTTAGGGAAAATGGGTAATTACAGCGCCTTCATGGTGCCTTTCGGCAGAACGGCAGCTACGAAGTCACGTTTGATAACCACTTCAGTGGTATCGTTCAGCGCGATAGCGATGTAGCCGCTTTCCGCGACTTTAGTGACGCGCCCAACCAGGCCACCGTTGGTCAGTACTTCATCGCCTTTGGCAATGGAGTTCATCAGGTTTTTATGTTCCTTGGTGCGTTTCTGCTGTGGGCGCAGGATCATGAAGTAAAAAATCAGACCAAACACCACCAGCATCAGGATCAGAGACATCGGGCTGCCCTGCGCCGCGCCACCGGTTGCTGCTACCGCATCAGAAATAAAAAAGCTCATTGAAATTCCCTCATTATTAAAATTAGTCAACGTTCAAAGGTGGAACGGTTCGACCCTGACGTTGGTAAAAATCGGTCACGAAGCTCTCTAATTTACCCTCTTCAATAGCCTTGCGTAAACCAGCCATTAAGCGCTGATAGTATCGCAGGTTATGAATGGTATTGAGTCGCGCGCCCAATATTTCGTTGCAACGGTCGAGATGATGCAAGTAAGCGCGTGAATAGTTGCGACAGGTGTAGCAATCACATTCTGCATCCAGCGGCGAAGTATCGCTCTTGTGCTTCGCGTTGCGGATTTTCACCACGCCGTCGGTGACGAACAGGTGGCCGTTGCGCGCATTGCGCGTCGGCATGACGCAGTCGAACATATCGATCCCGCGACGCACCCCTTCAACCAGATCTTCCGGCTTACCGACGCCCATCAGGTATCGCGGCTTGTCGGCCGGGATCTGCGGGCAGACGTGCTCCAGAATACGGTGCATATCTTCCTTCGGCTCGCCGACAGCCAAACCGCCGACAGCGTAGCCATCAAAGCCAATCTCTACCAGACCTTTAACAGAGATATCACGTAAATCTTCGTAAACGCTGCCCTGAATGATGCCAAACAGCGCGTTTTTGTTGCCCAGACCGTCAAACCGATCGCGGCTGCGCTTCGCCCAGCGCAGGGACATTTCCATCGAGCGCTTAGCGTAATCCCAGTCCGCCGGATACGGCGTACATTCGTCAAAGATCATCACAATATCGGAACCGAGATCGTACTGAATCTCCATGGATTTTTCCGGATCGAGGAAAATCGGATCGCCGTTGATCGGGTTGCGGAAGTGCACGCCCTGCTCGGTGATTTTGCGAATATCGCCGAGGCTGAAGACCTGGAAGCCGCCGGAGTCGGTGAGGATCGGTCCTTTCCACTGCATAAAGTCGTGCAGATCGCCGTGCAGCTTCATGATCTCCTGACCAGGACGCAGCCACAGATGGAAGGTGTTGCCGAGGATGATTTGCGCGCCGGTCGCTTCAACTTCTTCCGGCGTCATCCCTTTTACGGTGCCATAGGTGCCAACCGGCATAAAGGCTGGCGTTTCAACGACGCCGCGCTCAAACACAAGACGGCCGCGGCGCGCGCGACCATCGGTGGTATCTAACTCAAATTTCATTATCACTCCCGCGTCAGAAAAACAGTCTGACGTTTAACGACTCGCTACGGAATGATTCCATAGCTAATAAATTCCTGAAGGCGTCAAAATAACCAGCGCGACAGCCTTCTTATGGGCGCTCAAAAATAGCCTGCGGATTGTACGTGATAAACATCGCGTCCCCGTAGCTAAAAAAGCGATATTTTTGTTCTACCGCAGCCTTATAGGCGTTCATGGTGTGCTGATAGCCGGCAAATGCGGAAACCAGCATAATCAGCGTGGATTCAGGCAGATGGAAGTTGGTCACCAGCGCATCAATGACTTTGTACTGATAGCCCGGGTAGATGAAAATCTGCGTATCGCCGAAGAAAGGCTCAATCAGGTCGTTTTTCGCCGCCTGCGCCGCGCTTTCCAGCGAACGCACCGAGGTCGTGCCCACCGCAATCACCCGGCTGCCGCGCGCTTTTGCCGCCAGCACCGCATCGACCACCTCCTGCGGCACTTCCGCATATTCAGAGTGCATAATATGCTCTTCAATGCTGTCTACGCGTACCGGCTGGAAGGTTCCTGCCCCCACGTGCAGCGTGACGAACGCCATCTCAACGCCCTTTTCGCGAAGCTTCGCCAGCATCGGCTCATCAAAGTGCAGGCCGGCGGTTGGCGCCGCAACGGCGCCCGGTTTTTCGCTGTATACGGTCTGATACAGCTCGCGGTCGGCGTCTTCGTCAGGACGATCGATGTACGGCGGCAGCGGCATATGGCCGATAGCGTTGAGAATGTCCAGCACGCTGCGCGCGTCGTCGAACTCAACTTCAAACAGCGCGTCGTGGCGCGCTACCATGGTCGCTTTAATGCTTTCATCGTCGCCGAGCAGCAGCGCCGCGCCCGGTTTCGGCGCTTTAGACGCGCGAATATGTGCCAGAATACGTTTATCATCGAGCATGCGCTCGACCAGCACCTCAATCTTGCCGCCGCTGGCTTTACGGCCAAACAGGCGGGCCGGGATCACGCGGGTATTATTAAAAACCAGCAGATCGCCAGGGTTGAGCTTGTCGAGTAAATCGGTGAAAGTACCGTGCGTCAGCGCGCCCGTCGGCCCGTCTAATGACAGCAAGCGGCAGCTGCTGCGCTCGGGCATGGGATAGTGGGCAATCAGGGATTCGGGTAATTCAAAGGAGAAATCGGCGACGCGCATGGCATATACTCATGACTTAAAAACAGGCGGCTTAGTCTAGTGCTCACACCTCTTCGCTGCAACAACTAGCCGTATCCGGATAACGAATCGCATGAATTTTCTCGCACACCTGCACCTCGCCCATCTCGCTGACAGCTCCCTTTCCGGTAATTTACTGGCCGATTTCGTTCGCGGCGACCCCGCCGGCGAGTGGCCCGCTGACGTCGTGGAGGGCATTTTTATGCACCGCCGGATCGATGTACTGACGGATAACCTGCCCGAAGTCACCGAAGCCAAAGGGTGGTTTCGTCCCGAAACGCGCCGGGTTGCGCCGATTACGCTGGATGTGATGTGGGACCATTTCTTGTCACGCCACTGGGCGCAGCTGTCGCCCGAGCTGCCGCTGCCGGAGTTTGTCCGCTACGCCCACGCCCAGGTCACGTTTATTTTGCCCGATTCCCCGCCGCGTTTTGTCAATCTCAACGAATACCTGTGGTCAGAGCGCTGGCTTGAACGCTATCGGGATATGGCGTTTATTCAGCGGGTTCTGAACGGTATGGCCAGCCGCCGTCCGCGGCTGGACGCCCTGCGCGACTCCTGGCAGGATCTGGATACCCATTACGATCGTCTTGAGCAGCAGTTCTGGCGCTTCTACCCGCAGATGATGGCGCAGGCGAAAAAAGGTGAACTGTAAAAGATTGCGCTTTTTTGGCAAAAGACTATTCTGAATAGCCGTTTCAAATAACGATTGATAGGCAAAACCTATCTCATCGATTGTCAGCGTCACGTTGAGTTCGCCGGCGCCTCTCCCTATACTTGCCCGCGTTGCGTTCCAATTAACCTTAGTATTAACAGGAGAATCATATGGTTCTGGTTACTCGTCAGGCTCCGGACTTCACCGCGGCAGCGGTTTTAGGTAACGGCGAAATCGTTGAGAAATTCAACTTCAAACAGCACACCAGCGGTAAAGCCACCGTTCTGTTCTTCTGGCCGATGGACTTCACCTTTGTTTGCCCGTCTGAACTGATCGCGTTCGACAAGCGCTACGAAGAATTCCAGAAACGCGGCGTAGAAGTGGTTGGCGTTTCTTTTGACTCCGAGTTCGTCCACAACGCGTGGCGTAACACCCCGGTAGACCAGGGCGGCATCGGCCCGGTTAAATACGCCATGGTTGCTGACATCAAACGCGAAATCCAGAAAGCGTACGGTATTGAGCACCCGGACGAAGGCGTTGCCCTGCGTGGTTCCTTCCTGATCGACGCCAACGGCGTTGTTCGTCACCAGGTGGTTAACGACCTGCCGCTGGGCCGTAACATCGACGAAATGCTGCGTATGGTTGACGCGCTGCAGTTCCACGAAGAGCACGGCGAAGTTTGCCCGGCGCAGTGGGAAAAAGGAAAAGAAGGTATGGCCGCTTCTCCGGAAGGCGTCGCTAAATACCTGACCGAGAACGTATCCAGCCTGTAATCGGCGTACGTTGTTCGGCAAAAGGCTCGCAGATGCGAGCCTTTTTTGTTTTATACGGAGCCGCTTTTTTTCACTTCGCGCCAGATTCGCCACGCCATCATCGCCAGCACCAGGACGCCCACTATTAGCGCTCCCCACACCAGCAGCTTTTTCCAGCCGCTCTGCTGCTCGGTAGCCGACGTCGCCGTCAACCGCGCTTCACCGCCGAGGGTGACGCTCTCCTGCGCGACGGCCAGCGGTAGATCGCTTACAGCCTGCGTTTTGCGCAACGACGCCGGGATGAGCATGTCCATGGCGACATCCGCCTTTGGCGCCGCCCGGTTGCCCCAGGCCAGCATATAAGGCCCTTTTCCCTGGGTATTAAAAACCAGCTGGTATTTGTCTCGCGTACCGCTTATCGCGGGCAGCGACGTCGGTAATCTGGCGTTAATCGTTGTGATCCGCACCGCTTCAACCGGCTGGCCTGAAAGTTGAATATCCTCCGAACGCTTGCCGTCCAGTCGATACAGCACGGTTTTGGTCAGCGGCTGCCAGGCTTCTTTTTCGCCGCTGCGCCAGGAGAGCGCGACCGGCAGAACCCCTTCGCTGGCCATCGATATCCTGAGCGAAGTCAGCGGCTGAGGCCGGGCCCAGCGCCAAACGGCTTCCTCATCTGAAATCTTGTTCGCCTGCGCATCAAGCTCAATGCGCGTAGACTCGGGCTCTCTGCGTTCGGCCAGGGCCGTCACGCTATTTAACACGACCGCCTTGCTTTGCGAATCGAGGAGCACCAGCAGGTAACGATTCCCGTCCGCGGAGAGCGTCAGGTCAGCGCTAATGGTATCCATTTTCAAACGATCGCTATCGCGCGCCAGATCCATAAGGGGCGCATCCTCCTGGACAGGGCGCCAGTACTTCAAATCCCGACTGGAATAGACCGACGCTTTCCCCTGCCAGCTGCCCGCCAGCGCCGCCCAGTTCAGCCGCAGCTGAGCCAGCGCAAACGCGTCCGTTTTCTCCGTTGGCAGCGTCAGTAAGTAGCTCTGCCCGAGCGCCTTCGCATCATCGGTTTCCAGATGAATTTCGATCCCCGTTGTTGAACGCAGGACCAGCGATTCTCCGCCGCGTCGCCCCTCTTCGCGCGGCGGAACCGGCGACATCTCCAGAGGGAAAAGCCGCAGCGTCATCGCTTCAGGCGTAACGGGTTGCGCCTTCTGCACCTGCAGCGCGAACGGTACGGTCTCTCCCTGATGGTTAAATACCCGCACATCGCGCAGGTCAGGCCACGCCGTCCCCTGATAGAGCAGCGGGGAAAGCTCGACGCGATACCAGGGCGACGCGCCGGTGGTTTCCAGCATCACCCCCTGCATATAGTCCAGTGGTTTTTCTCGCGCTTCATCGCCGCTGACAGCCGCGCCCGTCACGCCCAGCAGCACGCTGCATAACACCGCTTTCATCCATTTCATTTTTCTTCTCCTGCTTTGGGCGGTAACGGGGAAAAATACCCGACGATCAGCACCAAAATAGCCACGCCGATAAACGCGACAGCGCGCGCCAGCCCGCCGCCGCGCGCGCTGTCCACCAGCATGAGTTTCACAATGACAACGCCTAACAACGCCGCGCCGCACAGCCATTCGCGGCGGGAGTGTCGCCGCGTCGCACGCAGCATGACCGCCAGCGCCGCCAGCGTCCAGACCAGAGCGAAAGTGGTCTGAATTAAGCGCGAATGCCACAGCGCCTCTATATTCCAGGCCACCTCGCCGTACCAGGCCAGGGCGCGCAGCAGCAGGCCATTCAGCCACCAGAAGCCGAGCGCCAGCAGCGCGACCGCGGGCCAGGGGCGGCATACCGATAGCTGCAGCGGAAAATAACGCCGCGAAACGCGATAAAATATCGTCAGCCCAAGCAGCGCGAAAGCGGCGCCCTCTTCCAGCGGGTTAATCAACGGCAAATAGGTCTGACCGTAGACCGTACCATCCTGCACGTTCGTCAGCGTTAGCAGGCATCCCAGCGCAACCGCCACCGGTATCATGGCCTGAGAGGCATACAGCCCAGGCCATACCCGGAATGGCCATATTTGCCGATGAACGGCTTCAGAGACAAGGAAGATCAGTCCCCCGCCTGCCGCCATCATTAATCCACTCGCCCAGGCCGACATCCCCCACGGCAAATCCCGGGTAAACCAAAACAGCTCCATCGCCAGCGCCAGCAACACCATCCAGAACAGCGACAGGTGGGCGAGCCTGTTTATGCGCGGCGGGAGGGAAGGCCCATCACGCCAGAGCAGCGCCGCCGCCGCGGGCAGCGCCGCGCACCAGGCCAGATTTTGCCAGCCAGCAGCGAAAATCTGCTGTTGGGATAGCTGATAAAACAGCACTATCAACATCATTGGCCACAACAACCATTTGCTGGCATCCAGCTCTTGCCAGACTAAACGCGCAGCGACCGCGCGCCAGCACCATACCGACGCGGCCAGCGTCGCCAGCACGCCAAATATAATCTGCGAGTCTTTACTCAACGCCAGCTGCGATGCGCCGACAAGCGCCACCACCCAGAACAGTAGCCCGCCCAAAAGCAGTCCTCCACTGGCGTGCACTTCAATGCTTCGCCACAGCCAGGCGGCGACCAGCCAGCTAAGACTGAGTACAGCGAAAATCAGCAGCAAAGAAAGCGGCGTGGCGTCATTTGCCTGCGCCCAGAGCGCGCTGCCAACCCCCAAAAAGAGTAGCGCAGTCCCACTATAGCTCATACGCCGCTGCTGCTGTTGCACGCCCAGCCAGAGGATCCCGAGCCCCTCCAGCGACCAGGCCATCGCGGTCCAGCGAGCCGAAAGCGCAAGGGGAATAGCAAGGGTGGTAAATGCGCCGCCGAGCGCCAGCGCGGCCAGTACCAGCGGCTTCCCTAAAGAGGGGTAGCGACGCAGTGCCAGCCAGGCTAAAGCCAGATAGAAGCCACCGTAGCCCAGCGCGCTGAGCGCCGGACCGTATTCCATATGCCGGGTGATAGCGTACTGCATACCAAAGCCGACCAGCGGCGGTGCAAACAGCAGAACGCCGTCAATAATCTGCTTACCCTTTTCCTGCGCCCGCAGCGACAGCGCCACGCTCAACACGCCAAAAATAATCGTATTGGCGATTAAGAACAGCTGGCAGCTCAGGTAATACTCTGGCCGATAATCATTCAGCCCCCACAGGCCACCGACGCCAAAGGTAAACAGCAGGCCAAGCAGATTAAGCTCCCGCCAGTGCTGGCGGATGCTGATGGTAAGAATGCCCACCGACAGCAGAAGATAAAATGAGAACAACGCCACATGACTGCCGCCGCCGGTAGAGAGCAGCAGCGGCGCAAGATAACCGCCAAGACTCGCCAGCATGGCCAGGCTGAGCGCTTTTTGCACAATCGCCAGCCCTACGCTCGCCGCGCAAATCACCACCAGCAGCGCAAACGCCAGGGTCATCGGCAGCATCTGCCACAGGCGAAAGGCGCCAAAAACGGTGAGATAGAGCGCCCCCGTTGCCCCACCCTGTAAGATCAGGGCGTACATCGGTTGCTTATGCCGCAACCGCCATCCGACAGCCAGCAGGACAATGGCGAACAACGACGCTGCGACCAGACGCAACTCGAGGGGGAACAGCGCGTGTTCCACGGTATAGCGCAGCAGAAAGGAGAGGCCAAGAAACAGCAGTAGGATCCCGAGCTTCGCCAGCGGGTTACCCTGCATAAACCAACGAACCAATGACGATACCATCCCGCCAAACGCGGAAGGTTGTTCGGTTTCAGGAGCCGATTTCGCCATCTGCTCCGGCTTCGGCGTTGGCTTCGGCTGCGAAAGCCATGGGTCAACGGCTTCCGCCACGGGCGCCGGTGATGGCTCGTGTTCTACCAGCGCTGTTGCGTCAACAGAGGCAACGACTTCCGGAGCAGCCGGCACGACGCCACTTGCCTCCGCCACCGGTGCCTGCGCAACGCCGCGCAGCTCAAGCTCCTCAACCCGACGCTGCAAAGCCGCCAGTTCCACACGGACCGCCGCGCTGCGCCTGAGCGCGGCAATCGCCACGAGCGGCCCAACCACCAGCCCGCAGAATAAAATCACAGCGCCAAAGATCAGTAGATCATCCATGTTCTCACCTTCACTGTTTGAAGAGGGAGCAGAATGACACACATTGTCTTATCAGCGCTATCCGAGAAAATGAAAAAGGCCAATGAGGGCGTGAACGCTCTCATTGGCCTACCGGTACTAATAAGCGTCCGTCGCGCTAAAAAGCAAAGCAGGAGCAGCCGAGTACGCCCCAGAACGCCTGCTCATCGGCAACCGGAATCGCCGATTTGCGCGCAATATCATGCTGATGCCCATGTACGCCGCAGCTGCCGCAGCACTGGTGCATCTGAACTATCGCGCCGATATTCGCGGCCGTCGGCGGCGCGGAACGGTAATGGCCCGGAACTTTCACCACCGGCGACCACTCGGGCAGCACCGGAATGGGCGGCGGCGCCAGCGGCGAAAAGTGTCCCGCCGCGTACACCACCTTGCCGTCCACCACCGTCAGCACCGACTCGATCCCCTTGATTTCCTCTTCCGCGACGCTGAAGTAGTCTTTCGACAGCACCACCAGGTCGGCAAGCTGGCCTTGCTCAATGCGCCCTTTCTTGCCCTGCTCGCTGGAAAACCACGCGCTTCCCGCCGTCCACAGTTCCAGCGCCACGTCGCGCGGCAGGCGGTTGCTGTCGTCGTACATCGCCATCCCGCCGACGGTACGCCCTGATACCAGCCAGTAAAGCGCGGTCCACGGATTGTAGCTCGCCACGCGGGTGGCATCCGTCCCCAGACCCACTGGAACCTCCAGTTCGAGCATTTTCGCGACCGGCGGCGTATGTTTGACCGCGTCTTTACCGTAGCGGTCGACAAAATATTCGCCCTGGAAAGCCATACGGTGCTGTACGGCAATGCCGCCGCCCAGCGCTTTAACGCGTTCGATATTGCGCTCGGTGATGGTTTCCGCATGATCGAAGAACCAGTGCAGCCCGTTGAACGGAATATCGCGATTCACCTTCTCGAAGACGTCGAGCATCCGGCTGATGGATTCATCATAGGTGGCGTGCAGGCGGAACGGCCAGCGGTGTTCAACCAGATGGCGCACCACCCGCTCCAGCTCATCTTCCATCCCTTCCGGCAGATCCGGACGCGGCTGGAGGAAGTCTTCGAAATCCGCCGCCGAGAAAACCAGCATCTCCCCGGCGCCGTTGGCGCGGTAAAAATCGGTGCCCTGTCCCGGCTTGAGCATATCGGTCCAGCGCTCAAAATCTTCCAGCTCCTGCTTAGGCCGCTGGGTAAACAGGTTATAGGCGATACGTACGGTCATCTGCTCTTTGGCGTGCAGCTGTTCAATAATTTCATAATCTTCCGGGTAGTTCTGGAAACCGCCCCCGGCATCAATAGCGCTGGTCAGCCCCAGACGATTAAGCTCGCGCATAAACTGCCGCGTTGAGTTGACCTGAAGTTCCAGCGGCAGCTTCGGCCCTTTGGCCAGCGTCGAGTAGAGGATCATCGCATTGGGTTTGGCGATCAGCATCCCGGTCGGGTTGCCTTTACCGTCGCGAACGATCTCGCCGCCCGCCGGATCCGGGGTCTCTTTGGTGTAGCCCACCGCCTTCAGCGCCGCGCGGTTTAGCAATGCGCGATCGTACAGATGCAGGACAAATACCGGCGTATCCGGCGCCGCATCGTTAAGCTCCTCCAGCGTCGGCATCCGCCGTTCGGCGAACTGGAACTCGCTCCAGCCGCCGACCACCCGCACCCACTGCGGCGACGGCGTGCGGTCGGCCTGATCTTTTAGCATCCGCAGCGCGTCCGCCAGCGAGGGAACCCCCTCCCAGCGCAGCTCCAGATTGTAGTTCAGGCCGCCGCGGATCAGGTGCAGGTGGGAGTCGTTCAGGCCGGGGATCGCCGTATGGCCTTTGAGATCGATAATTTGCGTCCCGTCCGCGGCAAAGCTCATGATCCGATCGTGGCTACCGACGGCGAGAATTTTACCGTCAGCGATCGCCACCGCATCGGCCAGGGGATTTTGACGATCGAGAGTATGAACCCGACCGTGGGTCAGGATCAGTGTGGCAGTTTGCGACATAACGCACTCCTTCAGGAGACTGGCTCAGTTTTTCTTTAACCAGCCAGCAAACAGACGGGTCACGATGGGCATCCAGAACCAGACCACCAGCGCGACCACACAGGCATCATTGATCAGATGCAGCAACAGGCTTCCCTTCAGCGAGGGCAACAGTATTCCGGTTATTGACGGCACCAGGTTTGTACTGGGGAAAATCACCAGCAGGGTGATTAAAAATTGCTTCCAGCGTCGCGGCTGGCGCACGTTCGCCGCGGGGGGCGTAAACCAGAAGGCCGGTTCAGTCCGGACTTCGGTACGATCGCCTTCGCTCAGCAGCGGCGCAATTTCCGCCACCAGCTGGCGGCGGGTCTCCGACTGGGTCCAGGCGTAAAGATGCTCAATGGTGTCGAAGCGAATAATCACGCTCCATAAATTCTGCCCGGGGGCCGGACGAATGACGTTTGCGCCAAGATGGCCGGGAAACTCTGCCGCAATCGGCATAATTTTGCCCAGCCACGCTTCATACCGCTGGCCATGCTCCGGGTCGAGCATATGGCTGATCACCAGGGTCACCGATTTCTGTTGCGCCATTAAGAGTTCCTTGCTTCAGGGAATGGCGGGTTGTCCGCCGCCATTCGCTATACATGACCATACACAAAATCATTCACGCTGCGTCGGGGCGGGCAAACGAAGCCAACAAAGAGGCAGCTTGAAGGATGAAGTGTATTTAAGCTTTACGCTCTGGCGCGCCGTGCACCATGGTATAAGCGTAATCCACGCCCATCCCGTAGGCGCCGCTGTGCTCGCGCACCAGGTCCATCACCGCGTCATACGTCTCTTTACGCGACCAGTCGCGCTGGTACTCCAGCAGCACCTGCTGCCAGGTTACCGGCACCGCGCCGGCCTGCACCATACGGTCAATGGAGCGTTCGTGGGCATCAACCGAGGTGCCGCCGGAGGTATCGGTCACCACGTAAACTTCATAGCCCGCATCCAGCGCCATCAGCGCCGGGAAAGTCAGGCAGACTTCCGTCCACAGTGCGGAAATAATCAGTTTCTTGCGTCCGGTCGCCTTTACCGCTTCAACAAAAGCCGCGTCTTCCCAGGAATTCATTGAGGTACGTTCAATAGGTTTCACATCAGGATGTACGGCCAGCAGTTCCGGCCAGATATAGCCGCTGAAGCTTTTGGTTTCTACTGAGGTATAAATCACCGGAACATTAAAAATTTTGCCCGCTTTGGCTAAGGCCACCGTATTATTTTTCAGGGTCTGACGGTCAATATTAGCTACGCCAAAAGACATTTGCGGCTGGTGGTCAATAAAAATAAGCGCTGAGTTTGAGGGATCGATCAGTTCACGAATAGACATAACATATCCTGTTAATCAATGAGTTAAAAAGATACTACCGTTTCCGTTGTGCTGTCTGGATCCTGACTGATAAAGCATGGTGAGTATAGTCAGTAATTTCTAACGAGTTATTAAAGATTTTTTTCTGATTTATTTCCAAAGCGAAAAGTTATGACTATTCGATTAACCATTACAAGATGGGCGAAATTATGTTTATCAAATTTTTACGGTTAACCGTTCTAAATTATTCACTGGAATTGAACAGGGCGCTCCGGTAAAACGGGGGCACTCTTTTTTACCGGAAGCTGACGCATGCGCCTGAACCTTGATGTCCTGTTGATTCTCGACGCGCTGGACAAACATGGCTCTTTTGCCACCGCCGCAGAATCGCTATTTAAAACCCCTGCCGCGCTGAGCTACATGATTCAAAAGCTGGAAAACGATCTGAATATCACTCTGTTGGATCGCTCCGGGCACCGGGCAAAATTTACCGATACGGGCAGAATGATGCTGGAGAAAGGCCGATTGCTGCTGAATGCCGCCAAAGATCTGGAAAAGCAGGCGGTGCAGCTCAGCGCCGGTTGGGAACGGGATCTGGCAATCGCCCTGGATGACTCTTTCCCGTTTAGCGCGCTGCTGCCGCTGATCGACGCGTTCTACGCCCAGCATCCGCAAACCCGCCTTAACTTTACCCACCATACTCTTGCGGGCTCGTGGGAAGAGCTCACCCACAACGGCGCGGATATTATTCTCGGGGCGATCAATGAACCGCCGACCTCCGCCGAATGGTCGTGGAAAATGCTCGGCGCCATGGACAATATTTTCGTCATCGCGCCGGGGCATCCGCTGGCGGAAACAACCCAACCGCTGACCAACAAGCAGCTCAGCCTGCATCGCGCGGTGGTCATCAGCGACAGCGCCCGCTACTGCCATCCGCTCAACAGCAACCTGCTCGACGAGCAGCCGCAAATCCGCGTCGATGATTTCGCCAGTAAAGTCGAACTCTTGCGCGCCGGGCTGGGCTGCGGCTTTTTACCGCGCCACATTGCCCGGCCGTGGCTGGAAAAAGGCGAGCTGGTCGAAAAGGCCGTCATCTCCTGCCGCGAGAAAGATATCACCTATATGGCCTGGCGCAGCGGCAACGACGGGCTGGCCCAGCGCTGGTGGCGCGAGGCCATTTTGCAAAGTGAAAGCCTGGGCCAGCTCTACGACTAGCGGCTAAACCAGACGCTGGCGGAGATCGCCGGTAGCGTCAGCACGCCGTCGTGTAGCGCCCCGGCGCCCTCTTTCAGCTGCCAGCCGTTGACGTCGAGCAGCGGCGAATCCTCCACCACCACCTCGCAGGCTTCGCCGCGGTTGATCGCCACCAGCACGCGCTGCTGTTTATAGACGCGCACGAACACCACCACGTTATCTTCGGCATAAATCACCTGACAGCCGCCGTAGCGCAGCGCCTGATTGGCCTTACGCAGCTTGCTCATCCGCTTGTACAGTTCGAGCAGAGCGCCATCCTGCAAAGCCGGATCCCACGGGAACGGCTTACGGCAGAACGGATCGTTATTGCCATCCACGCCCACTTCATCGCCGTAGTAAATGCACGGCACGCCCGGCCAGCTAAATAGCCACACTACCGCCAGCGGCAGGCGGGCAACATCTTTGCCGAGCAGAGACTTAAAGCGCGCGGTATCGTGGCTATCGAGCTGGTTAAACATCCGCAGCTGCTGCTGGTGCGACAGTCCGGCGCGATAGTTATCCATCCACGCCATACAGGTCTGCGCATCAATTTTCTGCGGATCGTAGGAGATATCGGTGTTCGCGAGAAAGCCCCACAGCGGAAAGGTAAAGCCGCGGTAGTTCATCGCCGAGTCTTCAACGTCGGCCTGTAGCCACTGGCGCGCGTCGCCGAAATGCTCACCGAACACGAAAGCGTCCGGCCGCTCCAGCTTCGCCGCCTGGGTAATGCCGGCGATATGGCGCAGGTTATTGCGCGCCCCGCCCTCTTCGCCCAGCATATGCACCACGTCCAGGCGCCAGCCGTCCATGCTCCATGGCGCTTTCAGCCAGTGGCGCACGATACTATCTTCCCCGCCATAGATTTCATCGATCAGCGTCGACGACCGGTAGTCCAGCTTAGGCAAGCTGGCGTATCCCAGCCAGTCGTGGGCAACGCCCTCGGGGGAAAAATTATACCAGTCGCGCCACGGCGAATCGGCGTTATGGCAGGCACCGCCGCTACCGCGCTGGTGGCGGTCGAACCAGGCATGCGAATCGCCGCTATGGTTGAACACGCCATCGAGGATCAGACGCATTCCCTCTTTTTGCGTATGGTGGCGCAGGCGCAGCAGCGCCGCATCGCCGCCAAACTGCGGATCAACGCGACGATAATCCTCGGTATCATATTTATGCACGCTGGGGGCGACAAATACCGGATTCAGGTACAGCGCCGTCACGCCAAGCTGCTTCAGGTACGGCAGCCGCTCGCTGATACCATCGAGATCGCCGCCGTAAAAGGTGGAGCCGCCCGCCTCGGCGGTTAGCGGTTCATCCCACGTTTTGCGTACGATGTCGTGACCGGCGGCGTGATGGTAATAAATCACATCCTGTCCCGCTTCGCGAGACTCGCTGCGGGCAAAACGGTCAGGGAAGATTTGATAAAATACCTGATCGGCTACCCACTGCGGTCCGCTGTCCGGCAGATCGACCGCAAACTGCTCCAGCCTCGCCGGCGGAAAGCGGTTGAACCCCTGCGGCGTGAACCACAGCTGGCGGTCGGCCCACAGCAGCTTGAAGCTGTAGCGGCGACGCGGCTGCCCGTTAACGAGGCTGATTTCCCCGCGCCACGCCACCACGCCCGGATGCGGCTCCTGCCGCAGGCGGTGCATCGGCAGCGACAGCTCTTCGTTATCCTCTTCCGCGCGCAGCGTGACCCGCGGCGGCAGATCGTCGCCGCTTAACCATAGCGTAATAATCAGTCGTTCCTGCTGTTCCTTAATAAACGGAGCAACCGGGAGGTGCCATGCCTTCAACATCATTATTCCTCTCTTTGCAGAATGGGCACACCTTGCCACAGCGTACTGGCGTATGACTCATCATCGGCAGAATTATTGGGGGAGGATGGCGGGGGTGGAGGGATAGCTTGCCGGATAGCCCGTGCGTATCCGGCAAGAAGAGAACGAAAATGACTAGGCTTTCGCCAGTTTTCGCTCGCGGCGAGTTTTAAACTGCCAGCCAATCAGCAGCAGGAGAATCCACGCAAAGCCAACGTACAGCGAGATGCGGGTATCAGGATGGTAGCCGATCAGACCGATAATAAAGACCAGGAACAGCAGGCCAATCACCGTGGTCGCGACACCGCCAGGCACCCTGAACTTCAGCGCCTTTGCCTCTTCCGGCGGCAGGCGGCGACGGAAGGCGATCTGCGACAGCAGGATCATAATCCACACCCAGACGGTGGCGAAGGTCGCCAGCGAGGCGATCACCAGGAAGACGTTCTCCGGCATAATGTAGTTAAGATAGACCGCGAACAGCAGGGCAATCGTCATCACCGTCACCGTCACCCACGGCACCCCGCGACGGGAGGTTTTCGCGAACATCTTCGGCGCGCTGCCCTGTTCCGCCATGCCGTGCAGCATACGCCCCACGCCAAAGACGTCGGAGTTAATCGCCGACAGCGAAGCGGTCAGCACCACAAAGTTCAGGATGCTGGCGGCAAAAGTGATGCCGAGATGCTGGAAGGTCAGTACGAACGGGCTGCCGTTGGTCCCCACCTGGTTCCACGGATAGATAGACATAATCACAAACAGCGTCCCGACGTAAAACACCAGGATACGCATCGGCACCGAGTTAATGGCGCGCGGAATGGATTTCTCCGGATCTTTCGCTTCGCCGGCGGTGATACCGATGATTTCGATCCCGCCGTAGGCGAACATTACCATCTGCAGCGACATCACCATCCCCAGCCAGCCGTTGCTGAAGAAGCCGCCGTTGCTCCAGAGGTTGTGGATACCCGTCGGCTGCCCGCCGTTGCCAATACCCCAGATAATGATGCCGAAACCGGCGAGGATCATGATGATAATCGTGGCGACTTTGAAGAAGGAGAACCAGAACTCCAGCTCGCCGAAGACCTTCACGCTCATCAGGTTGACGGCGCAGATAATCAGCACCACGCTGAGCACCCAAATCCAGTGCGGTACCGCCGGGAACCAGACGCCCATATAGATACCGAAGGCCGTGACGTCGGCGATGGCGACAATCAGAATTTCGAAACAGTAGGTCCAGCCGGTGATATAGCCCGCCAGCGGGCCAAGATAATCCTGCGCGTAGCGCGAGAATGAACTGGCGGCCGGGTTATGCACCGACATCTCGCCCAGCGCGCGCATGATAATGTAGGCCGCGGCGCCGCCGATAATATAAGCCAACAGAACGCTCGGCCCCGCCATTTTAATCGCGTCAGCCGAACCATAGAAAAGGCCGGTACCGATTGCCGACCCCAGCGCCATAAAGCGAATATGCCGGGTACTTAGCCCGCGCTTAAGCTTGTTACTACTTTCCATCGTGTTCCATGCCGTTTTTCTCCTCTGGCCTTCGCGGGGGCAAAGAACAAAGGAGGGTGACCAAAAAAACAAAAAACCACGGGACCTGAAGTCCCGTGGTTAAACACCTGTGTAAAGCGTCGGTTAGTGCGCGCTGGATGTCACTTGACGTCCCGCTGCGCGATCCCAGATAACCGCCAGCACCACCATAACGGCGGTTGGCATCAGCCAGGCCAGGCCCTGCTCCGCCAGCGGCAGACGCGCGGTCCAGGACGGCATCATCTCTGCAAACGCCGACGCTTTAATGCCGTCAATGATACCAAACATCAGGCTGATAAACATTGCCGGGGCGATTACGCGGGACGAATTATGCCACCAACCGCGGGTAAAGCTTAATACAACCAGTGCGATACACGGCGGATAGATAGCCGTCAGCACCGGAATCGAAATCTGAATCAGGTGGCTCAGGCCGAGGTTGGAGACCGCCATCGAAAACAGGCCGAGGATAAACACCAGCGTACGGTAGGAGAACGGCAGGTACTGGGCAAAGAACTCCGCGCAGGCGCAGGTCAGGCCCACCGCCGTCACCAGACAGGCGATAAAGATCAGCGCCGCCAGCAGGAAGCTTCCCGCGCCGCCGAAGGTGTGCTGGACGTAAGCATGCAGAATCGCCGCGCCGTTAGCGGACTGCTCCACCAGCGTGCCGCTATCGGAACCTAAACGGAACAGCGCCAGGTACAGCAGCGTCAGGCCCACGCCGGCCATCAGGCCAGCCCAGACGGTGTAGCGGGTCAACAGGCGGGCTTCGGTCACGCCGCGTGAACGCGCGGCGTTGACAATCACGATACCAAAGACCATTGCCCCGAGGGTGTCCATGGTCAGATAGCCGTTGACGAAGCCGTTAGAGAACGGCGCGGTGCGGTAGGCTTCCATCGCGTGGCTCAGGGGACCGGCAGGCCAGACGATTGCCGCCACGGCGAGAATAATCAGGGCGATAATTTTCAGCGGCGCGAGGAAATTCCCCACGGTGTCCAGCAGCTTGCCCGGGTAGAGCGAAACGAGGATCACCAGCGCAAAATAGATAACGCTGTAAATCAGCAGCGGCAGCGGGCCGTCGCCGGTCAGCGGGGCAATCCCCACCTCAAAAGAGACGGTCGCGGTACGCGGGGTCGCGAATAGCGGCCCTACGGCCAGATAGCAGACGACCGCCAGCAGGATACCGGCGACTTTACCAATCGGCGTGCTCAGGCTCTCTACGCCGCCGCCGACTTTTGCCAGCGCCACGACCGTTAGCACCGGCAGACCCACGGCGGTAATCAGAAAGCCAATGGCCGCGCTCCAGACGTGTTCGCCGGCCTGTAAGCCAACCATTGGGGGGAAGATAATATTGCCTGCGCCGACAAACAGCGCGAAGGTCATAAAGCCCAACGCTATGATGTCGCGAGATTTTAACTGATGGGTCATAAATTCATTACAGCCTGTGGATGTGGTGTTGTAAAAACGGATAAATACCGCGCCTTTCCCCTGGGGATGATACAGCGGCCATTGTCAGTAAACTCAGCGGGATATGCTCCCAAAGCGGCGTGGAAAAGAATTGTTTTTTGAATTACCACGCAAAAACAGTCTGTCTGCGACCGTAGGGGGGCAATTTAAACGCTTATAACGTTTTAAAGCAAGGAGGGATCGCAAAAGCAGATGATTATGCTAACTCTATTTTGATGCGTAGAATTATTTACCTGATGGATAGAAAACATCTGGCTTATCATGCGAACAAAAAAGCAGCGAGCGTTCGTTAATTACGCAGCTGTGATTGCGCTGCAAAGGAAAATGACCAGCCGAAGCTGGTCATTGGCAAGTTATTCTGACACCCGGCCGCTCGGGCTCAATTTTTGGCAATTAAACGTTCCGGTAACAGGAAGCTAAAGCGGGTGCCTTTCCCCAGCGTACTCTCAATTTCGAGGCGGCTATCGTGATGGCTGACGGCGTGTTTGACGATCGCCAGCCCCAGACCGCTGCCGCCGGTCTGTCTTGAACGCGCTTTATCCACCCGGTAGAAACGCTCGGTCAGACGCGGAATATGTTCCGGCGCGATGCCCGGCCCGTTATCTTCGACGCTGAACAACGCTCCGTGCGGCGCGCGCTGCCAGCTTACGGTAATGTCCGTTCCCGGTGGCGTATGGTTGACCGCGTTATAGACCAGGTTGGAAATGGCGCTGCGCAGCTGTTCTTCATTACCCAGTACTTTCAGCGATTCATCGACCGAAAAATGCAGCACCTGCCTCTGCTGGCTTAGCGTTTGCGCCTCGCGCTCGACCACCCGCAGCATCATCGGCACATCGATTTTATCGTTCATCGCCAGTACCGGCGCGGCTTCGATTCGCGACAGCGTCAGCAGTTGCTTAACCAGGCCTTCCATGCGCTGGGTTTGTTCACGCATGGTGTGCAACGCTTTTTCGCGCGTTCCCCCTTCCAGCACCTGCTCCTGCATCATCTCCAGATACCCCTGCAGCACCGTCAACGGCGTGCGCAGTTCGTGGCTGACGTTGGCGAAAAAGTTTCGCCGCGCCCCTTCCAGCTGGTGCATCTGCGTGACATCGCGCGCCACCATCAGCAGCTGTTTATCGCTATAGGGCATCACGCGAATTTCAAGATGACGGCCGTTATTCAGCACCAGATTGAGCGGTTTGGAAAAATCGCGGTATTTCAGATAATTGGCAAATTCAGGGTAGCGCAAGAGGTTAAGGATGTTCTGCCCGTTATCGTCAGGCCAGCGCAGATTCAGGATCTGCTGGGCCAGACCGTTGCACCAGAACATCACCCCTTCTTCGGTGGTCAGCACCACCGCATCCGGCAGAGACTCCGCCCCGCTGCGAAAGCGCTTAATCAGGCTTCCCAGCTCACGGCGGCGCTTTTTATTACGCATCTGCATCTGGTGCAGTCCGTAAAGCAGCGGCTCCCAGCTGCCGCTGCCCGGCGGCGGCGTCATGCTGCGATCAACCCACAGCCACCACGACAGGCGCATCAGATTCCAGAAATGCCAGACAAGAAGACCGGTCACTGCCGCCAATAAAAACCACGGCAGATAACCTAAAAACGCCCCGAGGATCAGGGCCGGGATACAACACAAGAAAAGCTCAAGCGCCAGCCTTTTCCATGACAGCCGTTCCAGCACGGTTCACACTCCTGTCAGCATTCAGAAACGGGCGGAGAAACGATATCCCGTACCGCGAACCGTTTGTACCATCCGGTCATGGCCGCTATGTTCCAGCGCTTTGCGCAGACGGCGAATATGCACGTCTACCGTTCTGTCTTCGACATAAACGTTGGTTCCCCAGACGTGATTCAGCAGCTGTTCGCGGCTATAGACTCGCTCCGGGTGCGTCATGAAGAAGTGGAGTAATTTAAACTCCGTAGGCCCCATATCCAGCGGATTTTCGCCGGTCATGACGCGATGCGAAGAGGGGTCGAGGCTCAGCCCCTGCATTTCAATCACCTCCTCCACCGCCATCGGCGAAATGCGCCGCATCACGGCTTTAATTCGCGCCACCAGCTCTTTCGGGGAAAACGGCTTAGTGATGTAGTCATCGGCGCCGGTCTCCAGGCCGCGGACGCGATCTTCCTCTTCGCCGCGGGCGGTCAGCATCACCACCGGAATATCACGGGTCATCGCTTCACGCTTGAGCTGTTTAATAAACTGCAGACCCGACCCGCCCGGCAGCATCCAGTCAAGGAGGATCAAATCAGGCCAGGGTTCATTGAGCTGATTGACCGCGCTGTCAAAATCTTCCGCCTCGACGGGCTGAAAGCCGTTTTGCTCCAGAACAAAGCAAACCATTTCGCGGATTGGAGCTTCATCTTCAACGACCAGAATTCTTCTCGCCATTATTTACCCTGTATTTTTTAGCCATCAGTATAGAAGTGCGCGGCCATTATGCGTCAGATTTATGACAGATTTATGAAAAAAATGACCGCCAGATGAACGCGGATTTCGAATTGTGACACGGACTTAACTCACCCAAAAGCAGCGTTATCCCCTCAATAATTCAGGTTTCACTCCCCACAAGCACAGGTAACCAGGTGGCTGGACGTAGCCAACGCATAAGCAACTTGAAGGATGACGGGTATATAATGCCGCTTACGCTTTTTCTCCAGGGAACAACTATGCGCATCCTTCACACCTCTGACTGGCACCTTGGGCAAAATTTTTACAGCAAAAGTCGCGCCGCCGAACATCAGGCGTTTCTCGACTGGCTGCTGGCCAGCGCGCAGGAACATGATGTCGATGCCATTATTGTTGCGGGCGATATTTTTGATACCGGCTCACCGCCGAGCTACGCGCGCGAGCTGTATAACCGCTTTGTCGTTCAGCTACAGCAGACCCGCTGCCGGCTGGTGGTGCTGGCGGGAAACCACGATTCGGTTGCCACCCTCAACGAGTCGCGAGACATTCTCGCCTTCCTGAATACGACGGTGGTGGCCAATGCCGGCCACGCCCCTTTTATCCTGCCGCTGCGCGACGGTACGCCGGGGGCGATTTTTTGTCCGGTACCGTTTCTGCGCCCGCGTGAGCTGGTGACCAGCCAGGCCGGGCACTCTGGCGGCGAAAAGCAGCAGCTGCTGCTCAGCGCCATCAGCGACTACTACCAGCAGCAGTACCAGCTGGCCTGCGAACTGCGCGGCGACCGGGCGCTGCCGATTATCGCCAGCGGCCATTTAACCACCGTCGGCGCCAGCAAAAGCGACGCGGTTCGCGAAATCTATATCGGTACGCTGGACGCCTTCCCGGCGAGCCGTTTTCCGCCCGCCGACTATATCGCGCTCGGCCACATTCACCGGGCGCAGGTGGTCGGCGGCTGCGAACATATCCGCTACAGCGGTTCGCCCATCCCGCTGAGCTTTGACGAAACCGGGAAAAATAAGAGCGTCAATCTGGTCACTTTCGCTAACGGCTGCCTGACGGACGTCACGCCGCTTATCGTCCCCGTCACCCAGCCGCTGGCGGTCCTTAAGGGCGATTTCGCCAGCATTAGCGCACAGCTAAACCAATGGCAGAATAACGACCAGCAGCCCTCAGCGTGGCTGGATATCGAAGTCACCAGCGACGAATATATGCATGATATCCAACGTAAAATCCAGGCGCAGACCGAAACGCTGCCGGTAGAAGTGCTGCTGGTGCGCCGCAGCCGCGCCCAGCGCGATCGCATTCTGGCCGGCGCTCAGCGCGAGACCCTCAGCGAACTGCAGGTGGAGGACGTCTTCGCCCGCCGTCTGGCGCTGGAAACGCTGGAAGCAACGCAGCAGCAGCGCCTGGAACAGCTCTTTAATGAAACGCTGCATAGCCTGAACGGTGAGGATCGCCAGTGAAAATACTCAGCTTACGCCTGAAAAACCTCAATTCACTCAAAGGCGAATGGAAAATTGATTTCACCGCTGAGCCCTTCGCCAGCAACGGACTGTTCGCGATTACCGGGCCAACCGGAGCCGGAAAAACCACCCTGCTGGATGCAATCTGTCTGGCGCTGTATCACGAAACCCCGCGCCTGAGCAGCGTGTCGCAATCGCAGAACGATCTGATGACCCGCGACACCGCCGAATGCCTGGCGGAAGTGGAGTTTGAGGTAAAAGGCATCGCCTACCGCGCCTTCTGGAGCCAGAACCGGGCGCGAAACCAGCCGGACGGCAACCTGCAGGTTCCGCGCGTCGAGCTGGCGCGCTGCGAGGACGGCAAGATCCTCGCCGATAAGGTCAAAGATAAGCTGGAACTGACCGCCTCGCTCACCGGCCTGGACTATGGCCGCTTCACCCGCTCGATGCTGCTGTCGCAGGGGCAGTTCGCCGCCTTCCTGAATGCGAAACCGAAAGAGCGCGCCGAGCTGCTGGAGGAGCTGACCGGCACCGAGATTTACGGCCAGATTTCGGCACAGGTCTTTGAAAAGCATAAGCAGGCCCGCGTCGAGCTGGAGAAAATTCAGGCCCAGGCCTCCGGCGTGCTGCTGCTGAGCGACGAACAGCAGCAGGCGCTCCAACAAAGTTTGCAAGCGCTTACTGATGAAGAAAAACAGCAGGTTAGCGAACAAACCCGCCTGCAAAATGCCCGTCAGTGGCTGGTACGCGGCGCAGAGCTGACGGCAGAAGATCGGCAGGCTCAAACCGCGCTACGCGAAGCGCAGGCTGCGCTGGAGCAGGCGCAACCGCAGCTTACCGTATTGCTGAATGCCCAGCCCGCGGAGCAGCTACGCCCGCAGTGGACGCGTCAACAGGAGCAAATCGCCGCGCTGGCGCAAACCCGCAATCTGAGAGAAGAAGTAAATACTCGCTTACATGAACGACTGCGGCTGCGGGCGGGGATTCGCCTCGCCGCCCGGCAGCAATCTGAACGCCTGCAGAACCACCAGCAAACGCTCGCCGCATGGCTAAAAGAGCACGACCGCTACCAGCGATGGGGCAATGCGCTGGCGGGCTGGCGGGCCGCTTTCCAGCAGCAGGCCCGCGATACGCAGCAGCAAGCCGCTCTGCAGCAGCGTCTGGCGGAAACCAGCCGCCGGCTGGGCGAACTGCCGCCCGACGGGCTGGCGCTGGATGCTGAGCAGGTCAGCGCCAGCCTCGCGCAGCACGCCGCGGCGCGCGCTCTGCGCCAGCAGCTCGCGGCCCTGCATGGCCAGCTGCAGCCGCTGAGCCAGCGATTATCACAGCTTCATGCCGCCGGGCAGGCCAGTAAGCAGGAGCAGGAGCGGCTGGAAACCACCCTGGCCCAGCGCCGTCAGGCCTATAAAGAGAAGAATCAGCAGTTTAGCGATGTCAAAGCCCTGTGCGAAATGGAAGCGCGCATTGCCGGCCTGGAGGCCGAACGAGCCCGCCTGCAGCCCGGTTCCCCCTGTCCGCTCTGCGGTTCCGCGCAGCATCCGGCCGTCGCCGAGTATCAGGCGCTGGTTCCCGGCGTAAATCAGGCGCGGCGCGATGCGCTTGAGCGCGAAGTCAAACAGCTGGCGGAGGCCGGCGCCCTGGTGCGCGGCGAGCTGGACGCCCTGCTTAAGCAGCAGCAGAAAGAGGCCACCGAGAAAGCATCGCTTCTGCAGCAGGAGCAAGCGCTTACCTCACGCTGGCAGGCGACGATCGCCGGATTAAATATCGACCTGACGCCAAAGGATGACATTCCCGGCTGGCTAAACGCGCAGCAGGAGCATGAACAGCGGCTGTATCAGCATCAGCAGCGTCTGGCCTGGCAGGCCCAGCAGCAGGAGTGCCAGCAGCAGCTCCAGCAGCTCCAGCAGGAACAAGCGCAGCGCAGCGCCGCGCTGGCGGCTGAACTGGCCGCATTTGCGCTGAATTTACCGGCAGCAGAGCAGGCCGCAGGCTGGCTGGCGCAGCGGGAAGACGAGACCCGCGGCTGGCAGGCCAAACAGAACGAACTGATCGCCCTGCAGGAACAGCTTCAGCAGTTGACCCCGCTGCTGGAGTCCTTGCCGGAAACGGACTTAGCGGCGGAACCCGCGCCGCTGGACGGCTGGCGCCAGGTGCACGACGACTGCCTCGCGCTTCAGAGCCAGTGGCAAACCCTGGGGCAGCAGGAGAGCCAGCAGCAGGCTCAGCTGAAAGAGAGCGAAGCGCAGTTCAGCGCGGCGCTGGCCGCCAGCCCGTTCGCTGACCAGCAGGCGTTTCTCGCCGCGCTGCTCGATGAGGAGACGCGCCGGCGCCTTGAACGCCTGAAGCAGACGCTGGAAAGTACGCTACAGCAGAATCAGGCGCTGGCGATGCGGGCCCGCGAGGCGCTGGATAGCCACCGCCAGCAGCCGCCGGCGGAAACGGATATCAGCCAGCCTCTTGAGCGGGTACAGGAACAGCTTCAGCAGCTGACGACGCTGCTGCGGGAAAACAGCGCCCGTCAGGGAGAGATTCGCCAGCAGCTGAAGCAGAATGCAGAAAACCAGCAGCGTCAGCAGTCGTTACGCCAGCAGATGGAACGCGCTGCGCAGGAAGTGGAAGACTGGGGATGGCTGAACGCGCTTATCGGCTCCAGAGAGGGCGATAAATTCCGTAAGTTTGCGCAAGGCCTGACGCTGGATAACCTGGTGTGGCTGGCCAACCATCAGCTCAACCGCCTGCACGGCCGCTATCTGCTGCAACGCAAAGCCAGCGACGCCCTGGAGCTGGAAGTGGTCGATACCTGGCAGGCGGACGCGGTGCGCGACACCCGGACGCTGTCCGGCGGCGAGAGCTTCCTCGTGAGCCTCGCGCTGGCGCTGGCGCTCTCCGATCTGGTGAGCCATAAAACGCGGATAGACTCGCTGTTTCTCGATGAGGGCTTCGGCACTCTGGACAGCGAAACCCTGGATACCGCGCTGGATGCGCTGGACGCGCTCAACGCCAGCGGCAAGATTATCGGCGTCATCAGCCACGTTGAGGCGATGAAAGAGCGCATTCCTGTGCAAATTAAAGTTAAAAAAATCAACGGGCTGGGCTATAGCCGTCTCGATAAAGCTTTCGCCGTCGAATAAATTTCCCCCTCCGCACCTGTCTTCAAGCCTCTCCCCCACGGGAGAGGTCGCGCCGTTGCCCGGGCTCAGCATTCACGATAAATCTTGATATTGCACGAATTTGCATGATAAGTTTAAATTCGTTGCTTTAACGATGAGTATCAGGCGGAATCATGCATAAAAACCGTGCTTATTATTTTAAACACATCATTTCGTGCAAAAACGTGCATTCATAACTTTTTCTGAGGGCGTACTGCTGCCTCCGGCAGCATCGTCCCATCCCCTCTGGCCCATTAAGAAGGTCTTAACCATGAAAAGCTTACTTATTTTGATTGCCGGCCCGGTACGCAGCGGCACCCACAATCGCGCGGAACTTATCGACGCTAACCTGAACAATATGGCCCAGGTTGCGCTACGCGTTTACCAGAAAGGGCATATCCCCGTGGTCGGCGAATGGCTGGCTCTGCCCATCGCCAAAGCTGCGGGTTCAACGGAAATTGGCGATGCGATTAGCGAAGAATATCTCTACCCGGTCGCTCACCGTGTCATTAGCCGCTGCGACGCTATATTGCGCATGCCGGGCGAATCCCGCGGAGCGGACCTGGATATTGAGGAGGGCAAAAAAAGGGGGCTGTCGATTTACTACAGCCTGGAGGAGATCCCGGACCGGTAATCCACGGGATACCCGCTGCGCCGTTCAGGCCGCGCAGCGGTTGATGATTACAGCGGCCACAGCCAGGCCGCGCCGCGCACGCCGCTGGAGTCCCCGTGCGCCGCCCGGCGAATCGGCGTCTCGCATTCACCGCCGAATACCCATGGTTTTAGCAGATTCGGCACCGTCTGGTAGAGACGGTCAACGTTGCTCATTCCGCCGCCAAGCACAATAACGTCCGGATCGAGGATGTTAACCACGTGAGCCAATGACTTCGCCAGCCGCATCTCATAGCGGCTCAGCGCCAGCTCCGCCACCGGCTCCCGCTCGCCCACGCGCTGCATAATCTCGCTGCCTTTTAGCGAATGACCGCTTAACCGCCGGTAATCGGTCGCAAAGCCGGTACCGGAAATAAAGGTTTCAATACAGCCCTGCTTGCCGCAGTAGCACGGTACTTCAGCGCGATAGCGAAGTTCATCTTCATCCATCCACGGCAGCGGGTTGTGCCCCCACTCGCCCGCCGTACCGTTGCCGCCAATATGGGCGCGTCCGTTAAGGGCCACGCCTGAACCGCAGCCGGTGCCGATAATCACCGCAAATACCGTTTGCGCCCCGGCCGCCGCGCCGTCTACCGCTTCCGACACCGCGAGGCAGTTGGCATCGTTGGCCAGACGCACTTCCCGTTGCAGACGCTGGCTAAGGTCTTTATCAAACGGCTGACCGTTGAGCCAGGTTGAGTTAGCGTTTTTGACCACGCCGGTATAGGGCGAAATCGACCCGGGGATGCCGATGCCGACCGTGCCGCTCTGCCCGGTAGCCTGCTCGGCCATCTCGACCAGCGAGGCTATCGTCTCTATCGTCTGGCGATAATCACTCCCTGGCGTAGGCAGGCGATGACGAAATAGCTGCGCTCCCTGGTCGCTCAGCGCGATGACTTCCGTTTTGGTTCCGCCTAAATCAATGCCAATGCGCACTGTGAATTCCTCTCCCGATTAACAATGCAAGCATAGCGACAATTCGCTATCATGCCCGCTGGATTTAACGACTAAGCCGTGGAAATTATCATGCTGTGGTTCAAAAATTTAATGGTTTATCGTCTCAGCCGCGACATTTCCCTGCGCGCCGAGGAGATGGAAAAACAGCTGGCCGAGCTGACCTTTACCCCTTGCGGCAGCCAGGATATGGCCAAAACCGGTTGGGTACCGCCGATGGGATCGCACAGCGATGCGCTGACGCATACGGCAAATGGCCAGATCGTTATCTGCGCGCGTAAAGAAGAGAAGATCCTGCCGTCTCCGGTGATCAAACAGGCGCTGGAAGCAAAGATCTTCAAGCTGGAAGCCGAGCAGAGCCGTAAGCTGAAAAAAACCGAAAAAGATTCTCTGAAAGATGAAGTGCTGCATTCCCTGCTGCCGCGCGCCTTCAGCCGCTTCAGCCAGACCATGATGTGGATCGATACCGTCAACGGACTGATCATGGTGGACTGCGCCAGCGCCAAAAAAGCGGAAGATACGCTGGCGCTGCTGCGTAAAACACTGGGCTCGCTGCCGGTTGTTCCGCTGGCGCTGGAAACCCCGATCGAACTGACGCTGACCGAGTGGGTGCGTTCCGGTACCGTAGCTCAGGGCTTCCAGCTGCTGGATGAAGCCGAGCTGAAAGCGATGCTGGAAGACGGCGGCGTGATCCGCGCGAAAAAACAGGATCTGGTGAGCGACGAGATCGCCGTGCACATTGAAGCCGGTAAGGTCGTCACCAAGCTGGCGCTCGACTGGCAGCAGCGTATTCAGTTCTTAATGTGCGATGATGGTTCGATTAAACGCCTGAAGTTCTGCGACGAACTGCGCGATCAGAATGAAGATATCGATCGGGAAGATTTCGCCCAGCGTTTTGACGCGGACTTTATTCTGATGACCGGCGAGCTGGCCGCGCTGATTCAGAATCTGGTGGAAGGGCTAGGCGGCGAAGCGCAGCGCTAATCTCGTGAATTCCTTCCTGCCAGCGCAGGAAGGAAACGAACATTACAGGTAGCGGCACAGATAAGAGGTCGGCTCAGCCACCTGCAGATTAAACTCGCTATTCCCCGGAACGTTGAATACTTCCCCGGCGGCATAGACTTTCCACTCGGTCTCTCCCGGCAGAAGTACGTTCAGCGCGCCGCTGACTACGGTCATCTCTTCCGGCTGCGCGGTACCAAAGGTATATTCCCCTTCCGCCATCACGCCCACGCTCGCACGACCGGTGCTGCTGCTGGTGAAGCCGATAGATTTTACTTTTCCGTCAAAGTATTCATTGCTTTGAAGCATAAACTCGCCCTTATGATCTTGTGTTGAAGGCACAATATAGGGGGCGCTCCTTGCCCCTGTCACGTAAAATTAACGCGTTACATCAGGTTAAACTAATAGTTCTGCCGCCAGCCGTGAAACCAGCACATTTGACAACAGAACCGGAATATCCAGCGCCTTTTGTAATATGTCGCGATGCTGCTGGTGGTAGCAAAGGCAATCCAGCATTAATACGTCTGCGCCCTGTTCAATCAACTCCCTGCCCGCGGCGATTAACTCCTCTTTACCGCCGCTCACCGGATTGGAAATGGCGTAAAACGGAGTATTTTCTAATACCTGCCATTTATTCCGCTGCAGCGGCAAAATCTCTTCAACCGGAACAATCACCCCCACCTGATGGCCGTCGACAATCGACGCGACCAGCGGCGGAATAATTCTTTGCGGCTCAAGCAGGATCGCATTATTCGCCGTAAATCCGCTAAAGGGATGAGTGCTCATGAGTAAAATAAGGTCGTAATTTTGTTTATCGAGCATCGCAATGACGCTACGTAAATCACGCTCAACCTTCTGCCGTGAGACCTGCGCAATTTGATTATCGTTAAGCAAGGTCAATAGCATCTCATCGCCGGGCTCTATGCTGTAGTCCCGCATAACGTCTTCGCGCGTCATTTTGCCGAGCAGGCTAATGTGGGCGATCTCGTCTTCCCTGATATGTTCAGTTAAAAGCGGCAGCATCTCCGCCACGGGTACGACCCCAATGGTCAAGATTGCCATCGATGCACTACTCATATCGTTTACCTTTTCACAACCGCTGTTTCAAAACAGGCTTTTATTTACAACTTCTGCCCCCTGGTGACCCAAAGCAACCGTCGAGAAGCGTAGCAGGTTACGGCTGATATGGAATGTAAAGATTCCAGAAGCGTCAAAAACGCTCCTGAAAATCCGTACCTTAGGTAATCATTAGTACCGTTAATAGATTAAAAATGTGATACATGTCCGGTAGCGATCTTTTCAGAACGAATCCCGGACATTTAAGAGGAATTAAGACTTATCAGGATCTTCGTAACGCCGTTTGGCGTCCAGCGCTTCCTGTTCTGTAGGATGTTCGCTGATGAGTGAGTTTGGCGTCGGGTGATCGGCGCGCAGTTCATACCAGGTGACCGTTTGGCCCTGCGGGCCCTTTTCAACGGCGACAACACGCGCTTCCCTTGGATATGGAGGTCTGGTCGGCATAGCGTTTCCTTTTTTTACCTTAAGAGCTTTAAAGTATAGGCGCTGCCGATCCGTTTACCCCAGGCAAAGTCTTAACTGGTATAGGTCTCGCCGCAGACGGTGGTCATAATCTGTTCCACGACCTCATCCGGCGTGGCGGTCGCATTAATAATATGATGCGCGGCCGCGCGATACAGCGCTTCCCTCTGCGCCAGCACCTCACCCACTTCATCGCGGATGGGCTTTCCGGTCAGCGTCGGGCGCTGTTCCGCCTTCGGATAGGCTTCAAGGCGGTCAATCAGCGCGGAAACCGAGGCCTCGAGATAGATAACGATGCCATTTTCCCGCATAAACTGTCGGTTGTATTCGCTGAGGATAATGCCGCCGCCGGTGGCGATGATCGTCGCGGGTTGAGCGACGCGTTCTAAAGCCTGCGTTTCCAGCGCACGAAAGCGTTCCCAGCCTTCCTGCTGGACGATAGCCGCTACCGTGCGCTGCTCATGCTCCTGCAGCTCATGGTCCGTGTCGGCGAACTTAAAGCTGCGAGCTTTCGCCAGCGCGTGTCCGATGGTCGTTTTACCGCAGCCGCGAGGCCCGACAAGAAATATTAGCTGTGTCATTACCGAAGACCCCTTGGTTCCGCATTTTGCGGATAAATGAAAGCGAAAAGAGAAACAATGGTACCGCAAACTTACCCAACGCAAATCGTAAAATAAACGTTACACACCATCTGCAAACCCTTTCACCTTAGTATTAGAAAGGACATTTAATGTAAACTTATCATTGCATTTGGTGTTATGCCAGCTTTACTTTTGTACAGAAGTTATTTTTTGTTCGCAGTCTGGCGTAAACAGTAACACATTTCTGCACAGCTTTACGCTGCCGCATATTTACAAGATGCGTGCTTCGGAGCGAATCTGAAGCTAATCAATCAGTATGACAGAGGTATGTAGTATGCAATCTGAAGAGCAACGCCTTATCGATGGACTGTTTTCCCGATTAAAAGAGGCCGAGAGCCACAGCGCATCACGGGATGCCAGCGCTGAGGAGCGGATTGCCGGGCACATTAAAGAGCAGCCGTTCGCCCCTTACTATATGGCGCAAACGATTCTGATTCAGGAAGCGGCGATCAAACAGCTCAACGACCGCATTCAGGCGCTGGAGAGCCAGGTGACCCAGCTTCAGGCCGCGAAGCCGAGCAGCGGCGGGTTTCTCTCAGGCCTGTTTGGCGGCGGTCAGTCGCGCGGTTCCGACCCGATTCCTGGCGCCGAGCAGTATGGCCGACCGCAGGCCGGCGCCCAGCCTCAGTATGCTCCGCAGGCGCAGCAGCAGAACTACGCCCCTCAGGCGTCGCGCAGCGGCGGCGGTTTTATGGCCGGCGCGCTGCAAACGGCGGCAGGCGTCGCGGGCGGCGTGGTGCTGGGAAACATGTTGACCAATATGTTTAGCGGCTCGCATCCGCAGGAGATCGTCAATATCATCGAAGAGAAACCGCAGCCGGATCTCAGCCAGGCGCAGGACAATAGCGTCGCTGACGATACCTTCCGCCAGGATGACGGGCAGTTCCTCGCCGACAACAACGATTATGACGCCGACTTTGACGCCGGTTTCGGCAATGATGATTTCGGCAGCGACGACGACAGCTGGGTTTAACCCTGCTGGCGCTTAACGTCTAACAGCCATTTCTCCAGCGCGGCGGCAAACTGCTGCCGATCGCGCTGGGATAAGCTATCCGGGCCGCCGGTCTGCACGCCGCTGGCCCGCATCGTTTCCATAAAGTCGCGCATCGTCAGGCGTTCGCGAATGGTCGCCTCGCTGTAGCGTTCACCGCGTGGATTCAGCGCCGCCCCGCCTTTCTCCAGCACTTCCGCCGCCAGCGGGATATCGGCGGTAATCACCAGATCTCCCGGCTCGCATAAACGTACGATTTCGTTATCCGCCACGTCAAACCCCTGCGCCACGCGCAGCGTGCGGATAAAGCGCGACGGCGGGACGCGCAGAGGCTGGTTAGCAACCAGCGTCAGTGAGATTTGCGCGCGCTCGGCGGCGCGGAACAAAATATCTTTAATGACGTTCGGACACGCGTCCGCATCAACCCAAATAGCCATTGCGGCTCCTGTCGATGAAAAAGAGATGCCGTATTGTCGCCTGCTTTTGCCTTCCGCGAAAGCAACAAGATGTTAAGCTATATCGCTAACGATAAAACAAACAAAGGGGATTGGTGATGGAGAAGAAAATCGGCTTTATCGGCTGCGGCAACATGGGCAAGGCCATCCTGGGCGGCCTGATCGCCAGCGGGCAGGTGCAGCCGGGTCAAATCTGGGTCTATACCCCGTCGCCGGATAAAGTGGCGGCCCTGCACGACCAATACGGCATTAATGCGGCGCAAAGCGCGCAGGAAGTGGCTCAGGTGGCGGATATCGTTTTTGGCGCCGTAAAGCCGGGCGTGATGGTAAAAGTGCTCAGCGACGTCGCCTCCAGCCTGAATAAAGACTCTCTGGTGGTTTCTATCGCCGCGGGCGTGACGCTCGACCAGCTGGCGCGCGCCTTAGGCCATGACCGCAAAATAGTCCGCGCGATGCCCAACACGCCTTCGCTGGTCAACGCGGGGATGACGTCGGTCACGCCGAATGCGCTGGTCAGCGCCGAAGAAACCGCGGAGATCCTGACCATATTCCGCTGCTTTGGTCAGGCGGAAATCATTGCTGAGCCGATGATTCATCCGGTGGTCGGCGTCAGCGGCTCCGCGCCGGCTTACGTCTTTATGTTTATCGAAGCGATGGCCGACGCCGCAGTGCTTGGCGGAATGCCCCGCGCGCAGGCTTATAAATTCGCGGCGCAGGCGGTGATGGGCTCGGCCAAAATGGTACTCGAAAGCGGCGAGCATCCGGGAACGCTGAAGGATATGGTGTGTTCGCCCGGCGGCACCACCATCGAAGCCGTGCGCGTGCTGGAAGAAAAAGGCTTCCGTTCCGCCGTCATCGAAGCGATGGTGAAGTGCATGGAGAAATCAGAGAAGCTGAGCCGTTCCTGATTGCAATAGCGAATAGCGGGTGAAGTTTCCCTCACCCGCCCATTTCTTACACCTGTTTTTTCAGGCAGGCGCTCATAAATTTGCTGCGATCGTCCCCTTTCAGGGACTGCTGGGTCGCCTGAGCGTTACACTCGCGCATTTTCTGCTGCTGAGGCGTTAGCCCCTTACCGTCCTGCGCGGCGCCATCTTTCTTCAGGCAGCTACTCATAAACGTTTTACGCTCATCCCCTTTCAGCGACTTCGATGACGCTTCTTTATTGCAGACGCTCATCTTTTGCTGCTGAGGGGTCAACTCTTTTTCCGCGGCACTCACCGCTGTCATAAATACCAGGCCAAAAAGTAGGGTCACAAGTAATGTTATTTTCATCGCACCATCCTCTATGAGTGGATCTCTGTAAGTCTGGTCGCTGATGGAGAAAAAACCAGCCGGTAACGAAAATTCATCACCGGCGCCCGGTTATTTCAGATTAAGTGCGGCTTTCATGGTGTAGAACAGGTCCGTCTGGTCGGTTAAACCCACCACGTTGGCCGCGTGCGGGCCGTAGGCGGCAATACGCAGCTGGGTGCCGGTATGTTCCATCGACTCTTCTTCAGAGTTGCCGTAGCTCATCACCATCACCGAACCATCTTTGGTGTTCAGCGCCTGCGTCAGGCCCGGCGCTTTGGTATCTGCCGGGATAATCTGGCTGGCGTGAGCGTGGTCGGCGGTGACGATAACCAGGGTATTGCCCTCTTTTTTGGCAAATTCCAGCGCCTTCTGTACCGCTTCGTCCAGATCGACGGTCTCGCCAATCTGACCGCACGGATTCGCCGCGTGATCCTGTTTATCGATAGAAGCGCCTTCCACCTGCAGGAAGAACCCCTTCTCATTGCTGCTCAGCAGATCGATGGCTTTTTCGGTCATCTGCGCCAGCGTCGGCACCGATGCATCGCGTTTCGGGTTCGGCGTACAGGTCACCGCCGCCTTATCGATATTGCCGTGATAAGACGCCTTTGGGCCTTCCCAACGCACCGGCATATTGCCTTCCGCGAAGAGACCGAGCAGCGGTTTGTCCTGATTGGCCTGGCTAATGGCGGCCAGCGAGCTGGCGTCGGTGACGATCTGGTAGCCGCGGGCTACCGCCTGATCGTGCAGCGTTTTGCCCTGCCATTCACCGGCCGTCGCGCTTTCCGCGAAGGTTTTCGCGCCGCCGCCCAGTGTTACGTCGGGACGGGCGTTCAGCAGTTGTTCGGTAATGGAACCTTTACCGCCCTTTTCCAGCGCGTTGCTGGCGCATTTTTCGCTGGTCACGCTCGGGCCGTAGCATTTACGCGACGTCACATGCGCCACCAGCGCAGCGGGAGTGGCGTCCTGCAGTTCCGCCGTGGAGACGTTACCGGTGGCTAAGCCCGCCGCTTTCGCCAGCTCAAGGATGGTCTGATGATCTTTTTCATGGATATCCACGCCCAGCGCGCCGTTATAGCTTTTCACGCCGGTGGTCCAGGCCGTTGCGGAAGCGGCGGAGTCGGTGACATAATCCGGCTTGCCGGTTTTCTTATCCAGAGAATAATGGGTGTACTGGCCGGTCAGCGGCAGCGCGTCAATGCCTTTAAAGAAGCCGCCCGCCCCTTCTGCATAATTTCGCGCGGCGGTGATTTCAGAATCGCCCATTCCGTCGCCAATCAGCAAAATAATATTTTTAGCCGGTTTATTGATTAACGAAGCGCGCAGCGCCTCGGTCTGGTCACCGCTTAAACGACGCGCGCCGCCCGGCGTGGTGATATCGCCCTGCGCGGCACGATTTTCCAGAACCGGTGCGGTTGTTGTTTCTGCGTGAATAATCGGGGAGCCCAGCAGAGGCAGCAGGGCAATAAACAGGGCGCTTAATTTCACTTTTATCGTCTCCATGTAAAAAATACTTTAAAAAACAAAACGAGGGAGACTGTATAAAAGCGATGTGACAGTAAAATGACAGCATCCATACCCTGTCACAAAACTAACTACGAGGATGCCGTAACAGCTTCTTTATATATTGCTGCAGTAGCTGGGTATCGCGGTCATCCACCAGCGGGCCGGGGCTGGCCTCATCGATGGCCTGCTCAATATCGGTGATGAGCGCCTGCTGGGCGTCCTGCTCCATATGACGTAGCAGAGCGGTCACCACCACTTCCAGCGCCTCAACCTGGGCCGTCAGCTCCTTCGATTCTTCTTCCTTTTGGGCGAGTTTTACCAGTAGCTCAGCAATGAGATTCTTCACAGCACTTTATCCTTATGCGAGGTCCGTAGTCTGCTATTTATGTCATACATTAGCCGTCGGTTGCCACTATTATTTTTTAAAAAAGTTGGCCACGCTGGTGAATAACAAGCGAAACGTTTTGCTCTTTGCATGCCACCCGCCAGGAATTTACTCAATGCGGATTAATAAGCATCATAACCAACTTTAACAAATAAGAATAAAATGGAATATCGCTATTCTATCGATAACTATAACGTATCGCCATAATATATCTGGTAGGCCAGATTCACGCTGTCCGGCGCGTCTTTACCGGCCAGGCGCGCAATAAGTATTTCGCTCGCCGTTTTACCGATTTCATAACGTGGGGTAATGACGCTGGCTATTTTTTGCAGCCGCGCACGGCCAATTTCCAGCCCGTGAAAACCGGCGATGGCGATCTCCTGCGGAACGGCTTTCCCCTGCGCCTGGCACTCGAGCAGCACCCCCACCGCCAGATCGTCGTTGGTACAAAAAATGGCGTCAATATCCGGGCGCGTCTGCTGCATCTGCAGGAACATCTGCCGGCCAAGCGCAACCGAGGAGATGGTCCGCGGCGCCATGTGATACGCCTTCAGGCCGTGCTCCGCCAGCGCCAGCTCGGTGCCGCGGAAGCGGCTTAAATCGCGGGGATCGTCCATTGAACCAAAAAAGGCGATCGCCCGTTTGCCGCTCTCAAGAAAAGCATGGGTCATATCCCACGCCGCCTTTTCGTTATCGAACCCCACCTGGATATCCAGCTGCTGGCCGCCGTAGTCCATCAGTTCAGCGACGGGGATACCGCTGGCGCGCACGTACTGCACCATGCGATCGCTGTGCTGCTTCCCGGTCAAAATCAGCCCATCGATATTATAAGAGAGCAGATTGAGCACTTCGCGCTCTTCGCGCTGCGGGTCATATTCGTAGTTGGCAATCAGGGTCTGATACTGGTGCGCGGAGGTCACCGACTCAATGCCGGCCAGCACATCGGCAAAAATCTGGTTGCGGAAGGAGGGAATAAGCACGCCAATCGTTTTACTCCGGGCGTTAAGCAGGATTTCCGGGGCGCGGTTAGGGATATAGTTATTCTCTTCCATGACCTTTGAAATCAGCTCACGGCTGCGCTCAGAAACCTGGCCGGGGTCACGTAAATAACGGCTGACCGTCATTTTATTCAGCCCCGCCAGGTTGGCGATATCCTGCAATGTCATCCGGTTGTTTTTCATCAGGTTCTCTACGACAAGCGACTTTTATGCTCGCAGAGAACCTTACCACAGCAGCGGCGGTTTATGTTAGCCGGCAACCTTTTTTGCCGTCACCGGGGAGACGGGTTGCGGGTTAGCGCGCACGTTGTACATCAGCACGACGGAGGACAGCAGCGCGACAGCCATAAAGGTATAGGAAACCCCCGGCCCGCCGGTAATCCCGTTGAGGTACCCCACCAGCCACGCGCCGAGGAAAGCGCCGAGCGCGCCAAAGCTGTTGATTAAGCCCATCGATACGCCGGAAACGTTGCGCGGCAGCAGTTCAGGAATAAGCGCGAAGAACGGCCCATACGGCGCATACATGCAGGCTGCGGCAATGACCAGTAGCGCATAGGAGAGCCAGAACGCCTGGTTGCCCACCAGCCAGGAGCCAAAGAAAGCGATAGCGGCAATCAGCAATAACGGCCAAATAAACAGTTTACGATTCTGGAACTTATCCGACAGCCAGGAGACCGTCAGCATCAGGATAATTGCCGCCAGGTACGGCACCGCCGCCAGCCAGCCCACCGCCACGATATCCATCTGCGCGGCGTTCTTCAGAATCGACGGCATCCACATCATGAAGCCGTACACGCCGATGCTCCACAGCGCGTGCACGGCGCAGAGCATGATCACATTGCGCGAGCGCAGCGCTTCACCGTAGTTGCGCACCGGCTTGATATGACTCTGCTCGCTGTCCATCACCTTCTGCAGGGTCTCTTTTTCCTGCTCGTTCAGCCAGGAAACCTCGGACGGTTTATCGCGCACCAGTATCCACCAGCATACCGCCCACAGTACCGCCGGAATGCCTTCGATGATAAACATTTCGCGCCAGCCCCACGCCTGAATCAGGTAGCCGGAAACGATGGACATCCACAGCACCGTTACCGGGTTTCCGAGGATAAGGAACGTGTTGGCGCGCGAACGCTCGGTTTTCGTAAACCAGTTGCTGATATAAATCAGCATCGCCGGCATCACCGCCGCCTCAACCACACCAAGGGTAAAGCGAATCGCCATCAGCATCGGAATATTGCTGACGAACCCGGTCGCCGCCGCGCAGAATCCCCATAAAATCAGGCTAAAGAAAATCATTTTTCGCACGCTGCGTTTTACCGCATATATCGCGCCGGGTACCTGGAAAAAGAAATAGCCGAGAAAAAATAGCGCGCCAATAAGCGATGCCGTTCCTTTGGTAATACCCAAATCGCTTTCAATTCCCGCCGCAGCGGCAAAACCATAATTCGCACGGTCAAGGTAGGCCAGACTATAGGTAATAAATATAATCGGCATTAAATACCACCAGCGACGCGCGGGTAATTTCGCGAGCATGTGCATAAGCACTCCTCAGATATCAATATCATCACACGGGTTTAATACTCTGTCCTTCAGGTAGTGCGGGCACGCTGCTGCCCGAAGGACGCGAAGTGATTCAGACAGCGGCAAGCATTCCGCCGTCCACAAACAGCAAATGACCGTTAACAAAGTTTGCCGCCGACGAGGCCAGATATACCGCGGCACCAATCAGTTCTTCCGGTTTTCCCCAGCGCGCCGCCGGGGTACGCTGGTACAGCCAGGCGGAAAACGCCTCATCGTTGACCAGGGCGGCCGTCATGTCGGTGGCAAAATATCCCGGCGCGATACCGTTAACCTGAATATTATATTCGGCCAGCTCAACGCACATGCCGCGAGTCAGCATTTTAACCGCCCCTTTCGAGGCCGCGTAAGGCGTAATGGTTTTACGCCCCAGCTCGCTCTGCATTGAGCAAATATTAATTATTTTCCCCGCGCGGCGGCCCATCATATATTTCGCCACCTGCTGTGAAACCAGGAAAACGCCCTTCTGATTGACCTCAATAACGTTATCCCACTCCTCCTCCGGAAATTCGGTAAAAGGGAAACGCCGCTGGATCCCGGCGTTATTAATTAAAATATCAATGGCGCCGATCTCCTCTTCGATGCGGGCTATCGCCTGCTCGACCTGCGCCGCCCGGGTGACATCAAAGGCGACCCCTACCGCATGAAAACCCTGCGCCACCAGCGCCTGCGCCGCCTGGTCCGCGCGCGCCTGGGTGCGGTCGTTGATGATGATCTCCGCGCCGTACTCGGCGAGGCCGCCGGCCAGCAGATGGCCAATCCCCTGAGCGGATCCGGTGATCAGCGCGCGCTTCCCTGACAAATCAAATAAATTTCGCATAAAACCTCTTTTTCAATAACTGTTACGCGTAACTGTATACGCGTAACAGTCAGGAATAGAAGAGGATGAGAGGGGAAAATGATCGTTTTGTGATCGGTGATACATTTAAAGCTTAAGGAACACCGAGGCCGCTACTGACGCTGTCGCATCCATCGCGGCCGAGGAGAAAGAGCGGAATTAAGCCGCAGGACGGCGGCTGCGGCGCAGCATGATGGCCAGCTGCCAGATATTGATCAGGACAATAACCGCCGTGGCGATAAACACCCAGCGGAAGCCGGCCATGGCCGAGACCGACGCGCCGATCAGCGGCCCGGCCACGTTGCCAAGATACATAAACGACTGGTTATAGCCGAAAATACGCCCGGTGACGCTGTCGCTGCAGTATTTGAGCAGAAGGGTTTGCACCGCCGGCAGCATCGCCCCATCGGCAAAACCGAGCAGGAACCGCAGGACGCCAAGCTGGAATGGGGTGGTAACGAACGACATGGCAAAGAACATCACCACCGCGCAGCACAGCGTCGCCAGCAGGATCCGCGAGGTGCCGATCCTGTCGCCCAGTTTCCCCAGACGGGGAGCCGAAATCAGCGCCGACACGCCCGGCACGGCGGCGATCATGCCGGCGAGAAAGGCGATGTTATTGCTATCCGGCGCCATCGACTTGATAAACAGCGCCAGAATCGGGCCGATTGAGCCGTTGCAAAGTTGGATCACCAGAGTGGTGAAAAACAGGCTGATCACCAGTCCCGGATAGGGCAGCGAGGCAAATACCGCCTTGCCGCTCAGCCGCTCCGCCCTCGTGACCTGCGGCCGGGCGCCCTCTTTAATCAGAAACAGCGTCACCAGAAAGCTTACGGTCAGCAAAATCGCGGTGATGATAAATACGGCGCGCAAACCGACGTGGTCAGCCAGAAAACCGCCGAGCAGCGGCCCGCCAATCACGCCGCTGATCTGCGCCGTCGACAGCGTGCTCAGCGCCCAGCCGCTACGCTCGCGCGGAACCTGAGACGCCACCAGCGCCATGGCGTTGGGAATATAGCCGGAAGTCAGTCCCATCACCGCGCGCAGGATAAACAGCTGCCAGACGTTGGTGGCGAACGCCTGAAGTAAAATGGCGATGGCCATCCCCAGCGAGGCGCGCAGCAGCATCAGCTTGCGCCCTTTGCGGTCGGCGAGGCTCCCCCACATCGGCGAGACAATCGCCGACACCAGAAAAGTGACGCTAAACGTCAGGCCCGACCACATGGATAACGCTTCATGCGAGGTCACGCCCAGTTGGGAAACGTACAGCGGCAAAAAGGGAAGAATTTGGCTGATGGCCAGGCCGGTAAAAAAACAGCCAAACCAGACGGAGATAAGATTAACCTTCCAGGATTCCATAACTACGCGTATTCATTAATTTTTTGGCAATTATTAACTAGCTTAGCAATTTCCCCTGTCCGACGTACTACCAGAGATGCGCTGACGGCGAGTTTAGTGTTTTATGACACCAGATTGCCCTGTTGCGAATAATTTCATGGTGAAAAGCGTGGTATACAGCGAGTTATGCTCAGAAACAGAACCCCTGGCCGCGCATACCGAGGTGAAAATGGTTCGCATGGGCCGCGTTATAGTCCGGCCCTAAAGCGTTGCCGTAATAGCTGCAACCGCCGGCCAGTAACGCCTGCAGCCAGGGGTGATACTGCGCATCGGGCCACCCTTTCAGCACGCTGATACGTCGGCCATCGGCCAAACGAAAGCCGCTGATATCCAGCGCCTCCGCGGTAGCGTGCTCGCTGCGCCGCGCGTTCTGACGATGGTAAATATTACGGCAGGCATAGCTGCCAAAATGGTCGACCTGGCGGAGCTCTTGCCCCAGCATCCGCCGAGTCAGCGGTTTCGCCTGCTGTTGCAGATACAGCGCGCTGCTTAACGCCAGCGGGCAGCTGGCGAGGAAGCTGCTGCTAAGCTTTACCGCGCCAAAATCGCGTACCCGAACCACGTTTTGCAGGGGGCACTCTCCCCCGCTATCGGCCACCGCCCGGCTGGTGATGAGATTTCGCTGATTCGCTTCCTTCAGCAGGTTGGCGCACTGTCCGGGCGTCAATCGCCGCAGCTTATAGTGGGTGATGAACCCCGGCGGATCCTCCAGACGCAGCGGCGCCAGCGGGTTATAGTGCGCGGGAAGATAACGATAGCCGTAATATCCGGCCGCCAGCAGCGCCAACAGAACGATAAGCCCTTTTCCTTTCACGCGCTGCCTCCCAATGCTTTACCCGGTGAATATTATGGCAGCCAGGCGGCCGTTTCACATGCTATGTTATGCCCTTTGATGTAATCATGATGGAAGTTGAAATGGCTAAGATGAGGGTTGGGATCGTTTTCGGCGGTAAGTCGGCAGAACATGAAGTATCGCTACAGTCAGCGAAAAATATCGTGGAAGCCATCGACAAAACGCGCTTCGACGTCGTTTTGCTGGGGATTGATAAGCAGGGGCAGTGGCATATCAACGACGCCAGCAACTATCTGCTCAATCCGCAGGACCCCGCCCATATTGCCCTGCGCCCATCCGATATTACCCTGGCGCAAATTCCCGGACGCGAAGCGCAGCAGCTGATTAACGCCGATAGCGGCCAGCCGCTGGCGGCCATCGACGTCATTTTCCCGATTGTTCACGGCACCCTTGGGGAAGATGGTTCTCTGCAGGGTATGCTGCGGATGGCTAACCTGCCCTTCGTCGGCTCCGACGTCCTCGGCTCCGCCGCCTGCATGGACAAAGACGTGACCAAGCGTCTGCTGCGCGATGCCGGGCTGTCGATTGCGCCTTTTATTACCCTGACCCGCGCCAACCGTCATCAGGTGAGCTTTGCCGAAGTGCAGGCGAAGCTGGGCCTGCCGCTGTTCGTCAAACCGGCGAACCAGGGCTCCTCGGTGGGCGTCAGCAAGGTCAACAGCGAAGAGCAGTATCAGCAGGCCGTCGCCCTGGCCTTCGAATTTGACCATAAAGTGGTGGTTGAACAGGGGATTAAAGGGCGTGAGATCGAGTGCGCGGTATTGGGCAACGATAATCCCGAGGCCAGCACCTGCGGTGAAATCGTCCTCAACAGCGAATTCTACGCCTATGACACCAAGTACATTGACGATCAGGGCGCGAAGGTGGTGGTTCCGGCGGCCATCGACAGCGATGTAAACGATAAAATTCGCGAGATCGCCGTTCGCGCCTACCAGACCCTCGGCTGCAGCGGCATGGCGCGCGTCGATGTGTTCCTGACCGCCGATAACGACGTGGTGATTAACGAAATCAATACGCTGCCGGGCTTCACCAACATCAGCATGTATCCGAAGCTATGGCAGGCCAGCGGTCTGGACTATACCAGCCTGATTAGCCGCCTGATTGAGCTGGCGCTTGAGCGTCACGCCGCCGATCGGGCGCTGAAAACATCGATGAATTAAGCCCGGGTAAGCGTTTACGCCGCGACCCGGGGAGTGCGCCGGGGTTGATGTATCAGCCCGGCATCTTCCCGGCTCGCGCTGCGCTTAGCCAGGCTACGGGTTCACCACCTCCGGTTCACGCTTCCTCTGCCGGGCGGCGGCGAATAATAAACCCGGCAATCCAGAAGCTAATGACCCACGTCACCAGCCCAACCGCGTAAGAACGCCAGCCTTCGGTTTCATACCCGAGCAGCCCGACCACGCCATTCATAATAAAAATTAACCCCAGCGCTACCGCGTAGTAGTGCCAATCGCGGCGGATTTTTTCCGTGAGTTTCATAACCACTCCGACAACAAAAAAAGCATCTTCGCATAGCCGCCACCGCGGGTCTGTAGCGGCGTTGAGAATTGTCGCACATTGCGATATCGGTCTAAATTTCACAAATTTGTAGCAAACTCACAACCCGATGAAATCAGGAATATTCCTGGGCGGAAATTACCAGCAATCTGATACTGAAATCCCCCCTTCGTTGCCAGAATTACCCTCTACGTCGCCGTGGAAAAAACGGCAAGAAAGTGAAGTACGGAGGTCAAGATGGCAGAGTTCACCTTTGCAAAGACCGTCAACGGCGGCAAAAAGAGGGGCTCTCTCACCGGCAGCAACATCGCTTACGCTCTGTTTGTGCTGTTTTGCTTCTGGGCCGGTGCGCAAATGCTGAGTATGCTGATCCACGCGCCCGGCGTTTTTGAGCATCTGATTCAAATGCAGGACAGCAGCCGCCCGCGGGTCGAGATTAGCCTGGTGGTCGGTACCCTGTTCGGCCTGATTCCCTTCCTGGCGGGCTGCGTGCTCATTGGTATTCCTGGGCTGATATTCCGCTGGCGCAGCCGCCGCTAACGGCGCGCCATACAGCTGGCCCGCCGGTCGTCAACGCGTTTGGCAAACCAGGCGGTCGTCAGGTTACGGGTGATTTTCGGGCTCTCAAGCTGAATGCCCGGCAGCACCTCCCGCGGGAGCGTTTTGCCGGCTTTCTTATCGGCAATGCGAAACACCTGCTTATAGAGATCGCTCTCTTCAAACGCCAGGGTATCGCCCTTCTTTAACTGACGATGGATATCATCATCGCTCATTGCCAGCTGTGAGGATAACCGGCGCACCGCCAGTTCGGTGGTTCCGGCCTCGTCGCTATCGTAGCGAATCAAATCGCCATCCAGCGCCAGCTTCACGCCCGTCGCTTTAGAGACGGCGTTCTGGAAGGCGGCGTTACGGCTGGCGTACCATCCGGCGTTGAAATCGGCAAAACGGTACAGCGGCACGCTGTAGTTCGCCGGATAGTTCAACAGATGATAGGTGCCGAACCACAGACCGCCGCGCAGGCTGAACACCTCCTGGCGCACGGTACCGTCGATTTTCCACGGGTAGCCGTCGGTATGCTGCTCGGCGAAGGCGATGCTGACCTGCATCGGGCCGCCGGTATGCACCGGGTTCAGCGAGCCGAACAGCTTCTGCCCCATCGGCACCATGCCGATAAAATCATCGAAAATCGCGCTCAGCTGCTTTTCGGTTTTCACGCTATCGAGGCGTTCGCTATAGCTTTTGCCGTTGGGCGATTTGATTTTCAGCGCGGTATGCACCAGAAAAACCGGGATATGCATTTTCTCCGCCCGGCGGTCAATCTCCTGCCAGGCGATTTTATTCAGCCCCGGCACCGCCGGGTCGGCCTGATAGTTGGACTCCTGCTGCGCCACCGCCAGCACCGAACAGACGTTCTCTTCCGTCGGCGCCAGCTTCTGGCTGGCAAAGGTTTTGGCGATGGCCTGCGCCCAGGCCTCGCGATCTTTCACGCTGGCGGGCATTTTCTGCCGCACCACCGTGGCAACATCAATCGCCTTTTCGCCCTTTTTCAGCTCCGGCTCCGGCTTGCTGGAGCAGGCGGTGAGGACAATCCCTGCCAGTAGCGTCAGGGTGAGAGAAGTGATTCGGGATTGCGCTACCGGCATGGTTCATCCTTGCGTTGATCAACTTAATGTTTGCGTCACGGTCTGCAGCTCTTTGCCATCCAGCTCACGCTCGAAGCTGCGCAGACGTTTGTAGATAGACATCAGCTCAACCAGTGTAGTCCATGAGCTAATCAGATACTGGAATGAACCGCGGACCTGGCCAAAGACGTTGGTGATCTGGGTCATCAGGCCCAGCGTAATCGTACCGGCAACAATCGACGGAAACAGCAGGAACAAACCGAAAACGTTATCCACCTGCAGATACAGAATACGGGCGATATTGAAATACATGTAGTGGAAATAGAGGCGGAAATAGTTGCGGCGCACGGCGCCAAACAGCTCACGCACCGTCGGCGGCGTCGCGCGGTTGGCGTCATCTTCGCCGTACACCAGCTCTTTACGATAGGCTGCCTCAACGCGCTGGTTTTTGAACTCCAGGCCGGGCAGCTTGATCCCCACCACCGCCAGCAGGCCGGTACCCATTAACGACCAGACAATGGCGGCAATCACCAGGCCGTAGGGCAGGTGGCCGACAATCGGTAAATCCGGGACGTGCGCGGAGAGCGTCACCAGCACCGGCAGGAAGGCGATAAGGGTCATCACCGCGTTAAGGAAGCTGACGCCCATGCTCTCCAGGGTGGAAGCAAAGCGCATGGTATCTTCCTGCACACGCTGCGCCGCGCCTTCGATATGGCGCAGATGCTGCCAGTGCGCCATATAGTGTTCGTTCATGGCGGTACGCCAGCGGAAAACGTAGTGGCTGACGAAGAAGTTGTTCATCACCCCGATGACCACCGCGATAAGCGCGATGCCGAGAAAGATGCCAATCTCCTGATAAAACTGGTTAATGCTGACCTTATGCGGCGTCGCCAGCGCGGCCTGAATAAGATCGTAGAACGGGGCGTACCAGGCGTTGATCGCCACCCCGACCTCGACCAGAAACCAGGTGACGAAAATAATCAGCGAGGTGCCGAGGATCGACCAGTACTGCCAGCGGTGGGGGCTGTAAATAAACCAAAAGAGGGCGAAAACGCCCACGCAGAATACGTAGAACGCGTAGAACACCAGGTAGTTGAGCGACCAAAAGCGCGCCGCGCTAATCGCCACATCCTGGGATGCGCCGGTGACCCGCAGCAGCCAGTCGCCGCCGCCCGCCTGCCAAAAGATCACCGCCAGCAGCGACCAGATAAAGGCAGAAATAAAAAACGGCCCCGGTTTGGGGAAAAAGGATTTAAACATCATGCTCTCCTGCTAACTTCTTTTTCGTTTTGCTGTGCTGTGTACCACAAAGACGCCCGCCGCAAAGCCGTCGCAGCGAAGCAAAGTGGGCGGATGATGAGACCGGATATCAGCAGCTTAGTTCGCCGACCATCCGTTCAGAATTGTTTCTGTCGATTTCACCTGTAAAGGATTGCCCGGAACGGTCAGCGTACGCCACACCTCGTTGTAGTGGGCGATCAGCGTGACGGCCTGCGCCGCCGGGCGGTTGGCTGTGGTATGGGCATCTTCAGCGACGGTAATCGCATAGCCCCGGCTGGCGCCGTTTTTGATGGTGGTATCTACGCAGTAGTCGGTGGCGCAGCCGCAAATCACAAACTGCGTGATGTGATGTTCGCGCAGCACCTCTTCCAGGCGGGTGCGGTAAAAGGCGTCGCAGGCGGTCTTGGTCACGAACAACGCGCCTGCCGGCTGGTGCAGTTCAGGCAGCAAAGCAAAACCTTCGCTCCCCTCTTCCAGACCGCCCTCTTCGCAGTGCTGAATGAAGATAACGGTATCCGCGGCGTTTATCAGGCGGTTAATTTGCGCCGCGCAGCGCTCGCGCTCAATACGCGGCGTCGCGAAAACGCCATTTTGCATATCCACTACCATCACTACCCGTTTCGCCGCCATCGTCTCTTGCCACCCATGTTTAGCCAAAACGAATATCATACGCGCCCGCAGGCGAAAGCCGCTATCCGAAAGCAAAAAAAGGATTTTTTACGCCAGGTTACGTTTTTCCGCACAGAATGGCGTTATTAGCGCTTTGCTCGGCGGCGCTTCGTAGTATAAATACGCTCTATATTTTTCTTCACCATGATGGATGCCCCCGTTGAAACGTAGTCTGCTCATTTTTGCTGCGCTGTGCGCGGCGTCGTTGACATCGGCCCAGGCCGCGCAGCCGAGCGTCGACCCGGAATTCGCTGCGGATGTTGTCGACCGTTACGCTAACCATATCTACTACGGCAGCGGCGCGATCGGCATGGCGCTGGTGGTTATCGATGGTAACCAGCGCGTATTCCGCAGCTTCGGCGAGACGCGCCCGGGCAATAATGAGCACCCGCAGCTCGATTCGGTGATTCGCATCGCCTCCCTGAGCAAGCTGATGACCAGCGAAATGCTGGTCAAACTTCTCGACCAGGGCGTGGTGAAGCTCAACGATCCGCTGAGCAAATACGCCCCGCCGGGCGCGCGCGTGCCGACATATCAGGGAGCGCCCATTACGCTGGTGAATCTGGCGACCCATACCAGCGCCCTGCCGCGCGAGCAGCCAGGCGGCGCGGCGCATCGTCCGGTGTTCGTCTGGCCAACGCGCCAGCAGCGCTGGAACTGGCTCTCCACGGCAACGTTAAAAGCCGCGCCGGGTTCCCAGGCCGCCTATTCCAATCTGGCGTTCGATTTACTGGCCGATGCGCTCTCTACCGCCGCGGGCAAGCCCTGGCCGCAGCTGTTTGAAGAGCAGATTACCCGTCCGCTGGGGATGAAAGACACCACCTTTACGCCTTCGCCCGATCAGTGCCGGCGCCTGATGATCCCGGAGAAAGGGGCCAGCCCGTGCAACAATACGCTGGCGGCCATCGGCAGCGGCGGCGTTTACTCCACGCCTGGCGATATGATGCGCTGGATGCAGCAGTTCCTCTCTTCCGATTTCTTCACCCGCGGGCAGCAGGCGGACCGGATGCAGACGCTCATTTATCAACGCAGCCAGCTGACGAGGGTGATCGGGATGGACGTGCCGGGCAAAGCCGATGCGCTGGGTCTCGGCTGGGTCTACATGAAGCCGAAAAACGGCCAGCCGGGCATTATTCAGAAGACCGGCGGCGGCGGCGGTTTTATCACTTACATGGCGATGAACCCGCAGGCTAACGTCGGCGCCTTCGTGGTGGTCACCCGCTCTTCATTGACGCGTTTCAACAACATGAGCGATGGCGTCAACGAGCTGGTCAGCGAATTAAGCGGCGACCGCCCCGGGATTGAGACCGCCAGCCAGTAACCTGTTGGGATGTTTTGCCGACGATAGATAAGGATCGTTTTGGCGAAACATCCCGCCGCCAATTGAGGTAAACTCGCTTTTTTCATTTCACAAAATCAGGCAAACCATGACAGATTTAATCACTCGCCCGCGCCGACTGCGCAAGTCCGCTTCGCTACGTGCCATGTTTGAAGAGACAACACTGAGTTTGAACGACCTGGTGTTGCCGATCTTTGTTGAAGAAGAAATCGACGATTACAAAGCCATCGAAGCGATGCCCGGCGTGATGCGTATTCCGGAAAGATACCTGGCGCGCGAAATCGAGCGCATTGCCAACGCCGGTATCCGTTCGGTGATGACCTTCGGGATTTCCCATCATACCGATGCCGTTGGCAGCGATACCTGGAACGAAAACGGCCTGGTGGCGCGCATGTCCCGCATCTGTAAAGAGGCGGTGCCGGAGATGATCGTGATGTCCGACACCTGTTTCTGCGAATACACCTCCCACGGCCACTGCGGCGTGCTGTGCGACCACGGTGTCGATAACGATTTAACCCTTACCAACCTCGGTAAGCAGGCGGTGGTCGCCGCTGCCGCAGGCGCGGATTTTATCGCCCCGTCCGCCGCGATGGACGGCCAGGTGCAGGCCATTCGCCAGGCGCTGGACGCCGCCGGATTTACCGATACGGCGATTATGTCCTACTCCACTAAGTTCGCTTCATCGTTCTATGGTCCGTTCCGCGAAGCCGCGGGTACCGCGCTGAAAGGCGATCGTAAAACCTATCAGATGAGCCCGATGAACCGCCGCGAAGCGATTCGCGAATCGCTGCTGGACGAAGCCCAGGGCGCCGACTGCCTGATGGTCAAACCGGCCGGTCCCTATCTCGATATCCTGCGCGATCTGCGCGAGCGCACCAACCTGCCGCTCGGCGCGTACCAGGTGAGCGGTGAATACGCGATGATTAAGTTCGCCGCCCAGGCCGGCGCTATCGATGAAGAGAAAGTGGTGCTGGAAAGCCTCGGCGCAATCAAGCGCGCCGGCGCGGATCTGATCTTCAGCTACTTCGCCCTCGATCTCGCCGAAAAGAAAATCCTGCGTTAATTCGGCTATTACCGTTCCCCGGTCGCGCTACGCTTACCGGGGCTACAAACCTGCTCCGGTAGCCCGGGTAAGGCGTCAGCCGCAACCCGGGGAATTCCTCTGCTGCAGAAAGTTGCGAGACTCTTTCCACCATTATCTTTGGATTCTTGCCAGACTGTTACCCCGACTCTATCCTGCCGCTTAAGACGCTATCTTTTGCAAAGGAGCGCTGCATGGTGGCCTACCGTCGTTATTACCTGAAGGGTGGAACCTGGTTTTTTACAGTTAATTTGCGAAACCGAAAAAGCAGACTTCTGACCGAGCACATCGGAACTTTACGTCACGCCATCCTCACCATCAAACGGCGAAAACCCTTTTACATTGATGCATGGGTTATCCTTCCTGAACATCTTCATTGCATCTGGACATTACCCGGAGACGATAGCGATTTCTCCGCCAGATGGCGGGACATAAAAGGTTGCTTTAGCAAAGCATTAAAACAAGAAAATGTCTGGCAACCGCGTTTCTGGGAACATGTAATCCGCGATGAAGATGACTACCGCCGGCATATCGATTACACCTACATTAATCCTGTAAAACACGGTTGGGTACGACAGGTTTGTGATTGGCCTTTTTCAACCTTTCACCGGGATGTACGCCGCGGGTTATATCCCGATAATTGGGGTGGCGAAATTCACGATTTTTTGTGCGGCGAACGCCAGTAAACCCCCGGTCGCGCTACGCTTACCGGGGCTACGATCTGCTCCGGTTGCCGGGTTCATTGCCAGGCTTCCCCCGGTTGCGCTGCGCTTACCGGGGCTACGGGTTCACCACCGTCTGTGGGCCGGTAGCCCGGGTAAGGCGCCAGCCGCAACCCGGGGAAATATCCCAAATCTTCACTCAACTGTAATCTGAGCGACATCTGCGCCTTCTACTGTCTGGGCAGGACGGAGGAGGTGCCGCTATGTTTAGTCTCGACAATGTCATCGATGACCTGTGGCCTCAGGCAAAGCCAGCGCTCTGGCAGAAAAAGGTGCTGAAAAAGCTCCTGCATGAGGAAGAGTTTCAGCAGTTTGCCGCGCGTCATCATCACCTGAAAGGACTGGATACGGTCGAACAGGTGCTCGAACATCTTAATATCCGCTGCGCTATCCCGGCGCACGATCTCGAACAAATCCCCGAACATGGCCCGCTGGTCATTATCGCCAACCACCCCACCGGTACGCTTGACGGCCTGGCCCTGCTCTACGCGGTGTCCCGCGTGCGTCGCGACGTCAAAGTGGTCACCAACCGCATGCTGACCCACCTTGAACCGCTGAGCTCGCTGTTTATTCCGGTCGATAATATCAACGGCCGAACCGCCAAAGCGGCGCTGCAGCAGATGGACCAGCAGTTGCAAAACGGCGGCGTGCTGATTTTCTTCCCGGCGGGTGAAGTTTCACGCCTCACCCGGCGCGGTATTCGCGATAAAAAATGGCACTCCGGATTTATTAAGCTGGCGGCGAAATATCGCGCCCCGCTGCTGCCGGCGTGGATCCGCGCGCGCAACAGCGCGCTGTTTTACGCCAGCACGCTGATTTCCGATAGCCTGCCGCTGCTGCTGCTGATGCAGCAAATGTTTCGCCGCCGCAACGGCAGCCTGCCGGTTAATTTCGGCCAACAGATTGCCTGGTCAAGCTGGTTCGATCCTCTGCGCTCTGTTCGCGAGCTGACCGAACGCTGCTATCGCCACCTGGAGCTGCTGGCAAAAGGGCAGCCCGGCGTATTTAAAAGCGAAAGCGCTATCGCCCGACCCGAAGACCGCGCCCTGCTCAAGCGCGAACTGGGACGGGCGGAAACGCTGGGGCGAACGGCGGATGGCAAAGTGATTTATCTCTGGCAGCGCCGCGGCCAGGAAGATGCGCCGGTGCTGCGCGAACTGGGCCGCCTGCGGGAAATCGCCTTCCGCGCGGTGGGCGAAGGCAGCGGCAAACGTCGCGACGTTGACGGTTACGACGACGACTATCTGCATCTGATTCTGTGGGATGAAGAAGACCTGGAAATCGTCGGCGCTTACCGCTTTATGCCGACCGCGATGCAGCTGGAAAAGCGCGGCCTGAACGGCGTCTATAGCTACAGCCTGTTCCATTACGACGCTCGCATGGACGATATTCTGCAGCACGGAATTGAGCTGGGGCGCAGCTTTATCCAGCCGCGCTACTGGGGCCGCCGCGGACTGGACTACCTGTGGTCCGGCATCGGCGCGTATCTGGCGCGCTATCCGCACTATCGCTATCTGTTCGGCCCGGTGTCGATTTCCGGCGGGCTGCCGCCGTCGGCGCGCGATCTGCTGGTCGCGTTCTATCGACTGTGGTTCCCGGCGACGCATCCGCTGGCGGAGTCGCGTCGCCCTTATCCGGCCTCGCTGCCCGATGTGCTGGCGCAGTTTGGCGGAGAAGATTACAACGACGATCTGGCGCGGCTGAAGTCCCTGCTCGGCAACCTCGGCTGCGCGATCCCGCCGCTGTATAAGCAGTACTCTGAAGTTTGCGAGCCGGGCGGCGTGCAGTTTATCGATTTCGGCAGCGACCCGGATTTCAACAACTGCGTGGATGGTCTGGTGCTGGTGGACTTGACCTACCTGAAGGCCAACCGCTATCAGCGCTATATTGGGGTACATCTGGACGCGCAAAAATCGGCATAAAAGCCTTTTCCCGGCTTGCGGCGCATTGCGCCTTAGCCGGGCTACGGGTTTACCGCTTTCTGCGGACCGGTAGATACTGTTATGCCATGCAAGCATTTTTCGTATGCAGTGTGGCATCGAA
>NZ_JAWXQV010000093.1:0-98691 GCF_033843325.1 Klebsiella sp. JN_Kp126
CTGTCACGCAGGGGGTCGCGGGTTCGAGTCCCGTCCGTTCCGCCACTTATTAAAAAATTAAGCCTGCTGATTAAGCAGGCTTAATGATAAGAAACTTTAGGGGCGTAGCTCAGTTGGTAGAGCACCGGTCTCCAAAACCGGGTGTCGCGAGTTCGAGTCTCTCCGCCCCTGCCATATATAATCCTTTGCTCAGGCAAAGGATTTTTTTTGCTTTAAATTTCCCGCCGATCGTCCTCCATCCCTGGAGGAGCGCGTTTATCCTAATATATTGTGCTTCAGGATCTCCCGAATCTGCGCTTGTTTATCGCTGTTCTGTAGCCAAATCGCATAGAGAGGCCTTGAAAGCGTCGCACTGTCGGTCACCGTATGCAGATTATTTTTCCCCTGTGCCCAGAGCACGGGCAGCCATGTACAGCCCTTAAGCGCGCTGAGCTGTTGGTAAGCTAACTCGGCAGAACTGGTGGTCAGCAGAGGAATATCATCATTTCCGATCAATCCCGCTTCGTTTTGTTGGAAATCGGGCCCCCATTCCAGGCGTAAATAATTCAATTCATTTGTGTATTTAGCCGGAGAGGCACAATAAAGCGCCAGGGTAAAATTACCCAGCAACTGGCTGCTTAGTTCATCCATCTTCGGCGATTCTGTCGTGATCAAGAGATCAAGCTGACGTTCGTGCAGCTGTTTGACCAGCGATTGCCGCTGCGCAATCCGCGCCTCAAACTGTAGGTTATAGGGCTCTGTATAGAGCTTTCCCAGCCATCCATTAAGCAGGCATTCCCACAGAGAAGCGCTGGCACCGATCGAAAATTCATTATGGCGGGAAGCATTCGCGACCTCCTTGCGCGCAGCTTGCCAGGTATTCATCAGGGTTTCGGCGTAGGGTAGCAGTTTCTCTCCGGCTGAGGTCAGACGGATATTATTACGATGACGGGTAAAAAGATTTACCCCCAGCTGGTTCTCCAGCTGACGAATACGAAAGCTAACTGCTGACTGCGTCAGATAAAGCGCCTCTGCGGCTCGGCCAAAGTGGCGAGTTCTGCTCACCTCAAGGAAAGTCTTGAGCAATTCCGTATCCACACTCTTCTCCGCAAAATTATTTGTCGTGATGATTTAAATGTTTTGTTTGACGCTCTGTCAAGCGTAACTAATACTCCGCGCCATAATTAGCTCGGCCAAAGAATCAGGAGCGTGTAGGATGGCGGAAAGCTTTACGACAACTAATCGTTTTTTCGACAATAAAAATTATCCGCGCGGGTTTTCCCGTCATGGAGATTTCACCATCAAAGAGGCGCAACTGCTGGAACGTCATGGTTATGCCTTTAATGAACTCGAACTAGGTAAACGCGAGCCTGTCACCGACGATGAAAAACAGTTTGTTTCGGTATGCCGTGGTGAACGTGAGCCCGCAACGGAAGCAGAACGCGTCTGGATTAAGTACATGGCGCGCATTAAGCGTCCGAAGCGTTTCCATACCCTGTCCGGCGGCAAGCCGCAGGTGGAAGGTACGGAAGATTACACAGAAAGCGATGATTAAGAAAAAGGGCGTAAGCCCTTTTTTTACGCCATCATTTTTTGTAGATGGCTCAACATTCTGTCTATTGCCCGATAGCCGAGAGCCTCCTGCAAATGATGACGTTCGATGCGTTCGACTGCCTCAATATCGGCAATAGTTCGGGAAACTTTAATCAGGCGCTGCCAGGCGCGGATTGAAAGACCGAGCTGTATTAGCGTCTGCTCCAGCCAGACAGCGTCATCTTTATGAAGCCGGCAGCAGATTTTCATCTCATCATTTCCCAGATGCGCGTTAAGTTTTTTCTGCCGCGATAGCTGCCTTTCGCGTGCGGCCAGAACACGTTGGCGTACGCAGGCGCTACTTTCCTCTTCGTTTGTTCCCTGGCTGAGCACCCCCGGCGGCGGAAGCGGGATCTCCAGGGAGAGATCAAATCGGTCAAGAAACGGGCCGGATAAACGACCCAGGTAGCGTAGCGTCTGTTCCGGTGAAGCGCGATTATGCTGGCCCTGATAGTGTCCTGTCGGGCTGGGATTCATCGCTGCAATAAGCTGGAAACGGGCTGGATAATCGATTTTGGCGCGCGTGCGTGAGATATGGATAACCCCTGACTCAATGGGTTCGCGTAACGCATCCAGCACCCTGCGTTCGAATTCAGGCAGCTCATCCAGGAACAGGACTCCGTTATGGGCAAGGGAGATCTCTCCCGGTGCCGGAATTGAGCCTCCGCCCACCATGGCCGCCAGGGAGGCGCTATGATGCGGGGCACGAAAGGGCCTGCGGCGCCAATTTTTCATGGCATGCCTGGAATCGACCAGGCTAAGTATTGCCGCGCTTTCCAGCGCTTCCTGATTACTCAGCGGCGGCAGTAGTCCCGGTAATCGACTGGCGAGCATCGTTTTTCCTGTGCCGGGCGGGCCTATCATCAGCAGGTTGTGACCACCTGCAGCGATGATTTCCAGCGCTCGTTTCCCCTGCCGCTGGCCAATAACATCACGCAGATCAACCGATGTTTCATCCGAATATTCCCCTTCTGGAAGGGGGTTAGCCAGGGTATGTCGACCTTCGAGAAAAGCGCAGACTTCCTGGAGATCGGTGGCGATAAGGCAGTCACTGCCGCCGATTAACCCCACCTCTGGAGAATTCTCATTAGAGATAACAATCTTCCGCCCCGCTTTTATGGCCTCCATGGCGCTGGATATGGCCCCAGGAACGCCACGCAGAGCGCCTGTAAGCGCCAGCTCGCCGACAAACTCATATTGATTTAGCCTGGGGGCCTTTAGCTGCTCTGAGGCCACCAGAAGCGCGAGAGCGATAGGTAAATCATATCTTCCCCCTTCTTTTGGTAGATCGGCCGGGGCCAGATTGATGGTGATTTTTTTCGCCGGATAAGCGTAACCGCTGTTGATAATCGCACTACGTACCCGGTCACGCGCTTCTCTAACCGTTGTTTCAGGCAGTCCTACCATTGTCAGACCTGGGAGCCCGTTGCTGATATGAACTTCAACCGTGATAAGCGGGGCACCGATCCCGAGAGCGGCGCGGGTGTAAACAATGGCGAGTGACATAACACCTCCTGAGTACCGGGATTATGTCGGGGATTTGCTGTTGAGTAATTCGGCAATATTAAATTCTGCATGCTTGCTCCCAGCCAATTTTCCGGCAATTTCCGCTTTGCACTGGTGTTGGATGCCGGCTCGTAAAATGCTGTCATCAGGCAACAAGATGAGAAAGTGCTGTGGAGCACGCCACAAATTGAAATATTTTCATTTCATATTTTTCCCATTAAAAACAATTGTTTTTTCTTAAATGGTTAGCAAGGTAAGAAATGAGGTCATAAAAAAATCTTGTGTTTAACGCGAAGTCTGTGGTAACTCTTTAGGTATTCCTTCGAACATGAAGCCAGAAAGAACATAAAATGACAGCCCTTCTACGAGTGATTAGCCTGGTCGTGATTAGCGTGGTGGTGATTATTATCCCACCGTGCGGGGCTGCACTTGGACGAGGAAAGGCTTAAAAAACAAGCCTTAACGAACTAAGACCCCCGCACCGAAAGGTCCGGGGGTTTTTTTATAACTTAAAAACAGAAAAGAGGAGCAGACGATGGCTGGTAGCATAAAATTCTGTTTCTCTCGATCTACGACGGGGAAGTAACTATGAATGGGGCGCGGTGGGTAGTACATGCTTTGCGAGCACAGGGAGTCGATACCGTTTTTGGCTATCCGGGTGGAGCAATTATGCCGGTTTACGATGCATTGTATGACGGCGGCGTGGAACACCTACTGTGCCGGCATGAACAGGGCGCGGCTATGGCGGCTATCGGCTATGCCAGGGCTACCGGCAAAACCGGGGTGTGTATCGCCACTTCGGGGCCTGGCGCAACCAACCTGATCACCGGCCTCGCCGACGCGCTGCTTGATTCCGTTCCCGTTGTTGCTATCACCGGCCAGGTTGCGGCCCCGTTCATTGGCACCGACGCATTCCAGGAAGTTGATGTCCTCGGTTTATCGCTGGCATGCACCAAGCATAGTTTCCTGGTGCAGTCGCTGGAAGAACTGCCGCGCATCATTGCCGAAGCTTTCCACGTAGCAAACTCCGGGCGTCCCGGTCCCGTGCTGGTCGATATCCCAAAGGATATCCAGCTGGCTCAGGGCGATCTCGATCCGCATTTTTCCATGGTAGCCGACGACGTTGATTTTCCATATGCGGATATCGAATACGCTTTGCAGATGCTGACCCAGTCGCAGAAGCCGATGTTATACGTTGGCGGCGGCGTGGGGATGGCGCAGGCGGTACCGGCGCTGCGCGAATTTCTTGCCGTTACGCAAATGCCCGTGACGTCTACCCTGAAAGGGCTGGGTGCGGTAGCGGCGGATTATCCCTACTATCTGGGCATGCTGGGGATGCACGGTACTAAAGCGGCCAACCTTGCAGTACAGGAATGTGACCTGCTGATCGCGGTAGGCGCCCGTTTTGACGATCGCGTCACCGGCAAGCTGAATACGTTTGCCCCGCACGCCAAAGTTATCCATATGGATATCGATCCGGCAGAACTGAACAAGCTCCGTCAGGCACATATCGGCCTGACCGGCGATTTGAATGTGATGCTGCCCGCGCTCCAGCAGCCGCTGTCTATCGACGCCTGGCGCCAACGTAATGCGCAGCTGCGCGCCGAGCATGCCTGGCGCTACGATCATCCGGGAGACGCTATCTATGCCCCGCTGCTGCTGAAGCAGCTTTCCGATCGCAAACCCGCAGACTGCGTCGTGACAACCGATGTGGGCCAGCATCAGATGTGGTCAGCGCAGCATATGAACTATACGCGCCCGGAGAATTTCATCACTTCCAGCGGATTAGGCACTATGGGTTTCGGCTTGCCCGCAGCGGTAGGCGCGCAGGTGGCCCGTCCAGACGATACGGTTATCTGTATCTCCGGTGACGGCTCCTTCATGATGAACGTGCAGGAGCTGGGCACCGTAAAACGCAAGCAGCTGCCGCTGAAGATAGTCTTACTGGACAACCAGCGTTTAGGAATGGTTCGACAATGGCAACAGCTGTTTTTTCAGGAACGTTATAGCGAAACCACCCTTACCGATAACCCCGATTTCCTTACTCTGGCCAGCGCCTTCGGCATCCCTGGTCAACACATCACCCGTAAAGACCAGGTTGAAGCGGCACTCGACACCATGCTTTCGAGCCAGGGGCCTTACCTGCTTCATGTCTCAATCGACGAACTTGAGAACGTCTGGCCGTTGGTGCCGCCCGGTGCCAGTAATGCAGAAATGCTGGAGAAATTATCATGATGCAACATCAGGTCGCCTTGCAGGCTCGCTCTAATCCTGAAACGTTAGAACGCGTGCTGCGCGTCGTGCGCCATCGCGGGTTCCAGATTTGCGCGATGAATATGGCAACCGCCGCCGATGCCCGGAATATTAATATTGAACTGACCGTTGCCAGCCAGCGGCCCGTCGAATTACTGTTTAGTCAATTAAGCAAACTGGTGGACGTCGCCTGCGTCGAGATCCAGCAGCCTACATCACAACAAATTCGCGCCTGAGCGCAAAGGAAGAACAATGACGACGAAAAAAGCTGATTACATTTGGTTCAATGGTGAGATGGTTCCGTGGGGCGAGGCGAAGGTTCACGTGATGTCCCATGCGCTGCACTACGGGACTTCCGTATTTGAAGGCATCCGTTGCTACGACTCTCACAAGGGACCGGTGGTGTTCCGTCACCGTGAACATATGCAGCGTTTGCATGACTCAGCAAAAATCTATCGTTTCCCGGTTTCTCAGAGCGTTGATGAGCTGATGGAAGCCTGCCGTGAAGTCATTCGTAAAAACAGTCTGACCAGCGCCTATATCCGCCCGTTAGTCTTCGTCGGCGACGTGGGCATGGGCGTCAACCCGCCTCCGGGCTATAACACTGACGTGATCATCGCGGCGTTCCCGTGGGGCGCCTACCTGGGCGCCGAAGCGCTGGATCAGGGGATCGATGCGATGGTTTCTTCCTGGAATCGCGCGGCGCCAAACACTATTCCGACCGCGGCCAAAGCCGGCGGTAACTATCTCTCTTCGCTGCTGGTCGGCAGCGAAGCGCGTCGCCATGGCTATCAGGAAGGTATCGCGCTGGACGTGAACGGCTACATCTCTGAAGGCGCCGGTGAAAACCTGTTTGAAGTGAAGGATGGCGTGCTGTTTACCCCGCCGTTCACCTCTTCCGCGCTGCCTGGCATCACCCGCGACGCTATCATCAAGCTGGCGAAAGATCTCGGCCTCGAAGTCCGCGAGCAGGTATTGTCCCGCGAGTCCCTGTACCTGGCCGACGAAGTGTTTATGTCCGGTACTGCCGCAGAGATCACGCCGGTACGCAGCGTTGATGGTATTCAGGTGGGCGAAGGCCGCTGCGGCCCGATCACCAAGCGCATTCAGCAAGCATTCTTTGGCCTCTTCACCGGTGAAACCGAGGATAAATGGGGCTGGTTGGATCAGGTTAATCAATAAGCATAAAAAAATGGGGCGACACGCAACGCCCCATTTCACCGAAACTGGGAGTAACTAAAGCATGCCTAAGTACCGTTCCGCCACAACCACTCACGGCCGTAATATGGCGGGTGCCCGCGCGCTGTGGCGCGCCACTGGAATGACCGACGATGATTTCGGTAAGCCGATTATCGCCGTGGTGAACTCTTTCACCCAGTTCGTGCCGGGCCACGTTCACCTGCGCGATCTCGGCAAACTGGTTGCTGAGCAAATCGAGGCCGCTGGCGGCGTCGCCAAAGAATTCAACACCATTGCGGTGGATGATGGGATCGCGATGGGCCACGGGGGTATGCTTTATTCACTGCCATCCCGCGAACTGATCGCCGACTCGGTTGAGTATATGGTTAACGCCCACTGTGCTGATGCGATGGTCTGTATCTCCAACTGCGACAAAATCACCCCGGGGATGTTAATGGCGTCTCTGCGCCTGAATATTCCGGTCATTTTTGTTTCCGGTGGCCCGATGGAAGCCGGGAAAACCAAACTGTCCGATCAAATCATTAAACTCGACCTCGTTGACGCGATGATTCAGGGCGCTGACCCGAAAGTCTCCGACGATCAGAGTAATCAGGTTGAGCGTTCCGCCTGCCCGACGTGCGGCTCTTGTTCGGGAATGTTCACCGCGAACTCCATGAACTGCCTGACCGAAGCGCTGGGCCTGTCGCAGCCGGGCAACGGCTCGCTGCTGGCGACTCACGCCGATCGTAAACAGCTATTCCTCAATGCGGGCTCACGTATCGTTGAGCTGACTAAACGCTATTACGAGCAGGACGATGCCTCTGCGCTGCCGCGTAATATCGCCAATAAGGCGGCGTTTGAAAACGCCATGACGCTGGATATCGCCATGGGCGGTTCCACCAATACCGTACTGCATCTGCTGGCGGCGGCGCAGGAAGCGGAAATCGACTTCACCATGAGCGATATCGATAAACTTTCCCGCAAAGTGCCGCAGCTGTGTAAGGTCGCGCCAAGTACGCAGAAATATCATATGGAAGACGTGCATCGCGCGGGCGGCGTATTGGGTATTTTAGGTGAACTGGATCGTGCCGGGCTGCTGAACCGCGATGTGAAAAACGTGCTTGGTTTGTCCCTGCCGCAGACGCTGGAGCAGTACGATATCACCGTCACGCAGGATGAAGCGGTTAAGAAGATGTTCCGCGCTGGCCCTGCGGGTATCCGCACAACGCAGGCTTTCTCTCAGAACTGCCGTTGGGACACCCTGGATGACGATCGCGCAGAAGGCTGTATCCGCTCGCTGGAACATGCTTACAGCAAGGACGGCGGTCTGGCGGTTCTGTACGGCAACTTTGCCGAGAACGGCTGTATCGTGAAAACCGCCGGCGTTGACGACAGTATCCTCAAGTTTACCGGCCCGGCGAAGGTATACGAAAGCCAGGACGCGGCTGTGGATGCGATCCTCGGCGGCAAGGTGGTCGCCGGTGACGTAGTCGTCATCCGCTATGAAGGGCCGAAAGGCGGGCCGGGGATGCAGGAGATGCTCTACCCGACGACCTTCCTGAAATCAATGGGCCTGGGTAAAGCCTGTGCGCTGATTACCGACGGACGCTTCTCCGGCGGTACCTCGGGTCTCTCTATTGGTCACGTTTCTCCGGAAGCGGCCAGCGGTGGCAATATCGCGATCATTGAAGATGGCGACATGATTGCTATCGATATCCCGAACCGTGGCATTCAGCTGCAGCTAAGCGATGCCGAGATTGCGGCGCGCCGCGAAGCTCAGGAAGCGCGCGGTGATAAAGCATGGACGCCGAAAGATCGCGAGCGTCAGGTTTCCTTTGCCCTTCGCGCCTATGCCAGCCTGGCAACCAGCGCCGACAAAGGCGCGGTGCGCGATAAATCGAAACTTGGGGGTTAATGATGGCCGAGTCTCAACCCCTCTCCGCCGCCCCCGAGGGGGCGGAATACCTCAGAGCGGTACTGCGCGCGCCGGTATACGAAGCCGCGCAGATCACGCCGCTGCAAAAAATGGAAAAGCTCTCGTCGCGCCTCGATAACGTTGTGCTGGTGAAGCGTGAAGATCGTCAGCCGGTGCACAGCTTTAAGCTGCGCGGAGCCTACGCGATGATGGCGGGCCTGACGGAAGAGCAAAAATCGCATGGCGTGATTACCGCTTCGGCGGGTAATCATGCGCAGGGCGTGGCTTTCTCGGCATCTCGCCTGGGCGTGAAGGCGCTCATCGTTATGCCAACCGCCACCGCGGATATCAAAGTTGATGCGGTGCGAGGCTTCGGCGGCGAAGTGCTGCTGCACGGCGCGAATTTCGATGAAGCCAAGGCCAAAGCCATCGAACTGGCGCAGCAGCAGGGGTTCACCTGGGTTCCGCCTTTCGACCATCCGATGGTGATTGCCGGGCAGGGGACGCTGGCGCTGGAGCTGCTGCAGCAGGATGCCCATATCGATCGCGTATTTGTCCCGGTCGGCGGCGGCGGTCTCGCGGCCGGCGTGGCGGTGCTGATCAAACAGCTGATGCCGCAGATCAAAGTCATTGCGGTTGAGGCCGAGGATTCTGCCTGTCTGAAAGCCGCGCTGGATGCGGGTCATCCGGTCGATTTACCCCGCGTTGGGCTTTTTGCCGAAGGCGTGGCGGTGAAACGCATCGGCGATGAGACTTTCCGTCTGTGCCAGGAGTATCTCGACGACATCGTTACCGTCGATAGCGATGCCATCTGCGCGGCGATGAAAGACCTGTTTGAAGATGTGCGTGCGGTAGCAGAACCTTCCGGGGCGCTGGCGCTGGCGGGGATGAAAAAATATATCGCTCAGCATAATATTCGCGGCGAACGCCTGGCGCACGTGCTTTCCGGCGCGAACGTCAACTTCCACGGCCTGCGCTACGTTTCCGAACGCTGCGAGCTGGGAGAACAGCGCGAAGCGCTGCTGGCGGTCACCATTCCGGAAGAGAAGGGCAGCTTCCTCAAGTTCTGCCAGCTGCTGGGCGGCCGTTCGGTGACCGAGTTCAACTACCGCTTCGCGGATGCGAAAAATGCCTGCATTTTTGTCGGCGTGCGCCTGAGCCGGGGGCTGGAAGAGCGGAAAGAGATCCTCAACCTGCTGCACGACGGTGGCTACAGCGTAGTGGATCTCTCCGACGATGAAATGGCCAAGCTACACGTGCGCTACATGGTCGGCGGGCGTCCGTCTCAGCCGCTGCAGGAGCGTTTGTTCAGCTTCGAGTTTCCGGAATCGCCCGGCGCGCTGCTGAAGTTCCTGCATACGCTGGGCACCCACTGGAACATCTCTCTGTTCCACTATCGCAGTCACGGTACCGATTACGGCCGCGTGCTGGCGGCATTCGAACTGGGCGATCATGAGCCTGACTTCGAAACCCGCTTGCATGAGCTGGGCTACGATTGCCATGATGAAAGCAATAATCCAGCGTTCAGGTTCTTCCTCGCCGGTTAAGAAGCGCTGTGCTTGTCAGGCCTGCGGTCGGGCTGTAGGCCTGAGCAGGCCCGGCATTAGTGGCCAGGCAGCAAATTCCAGAACGCATTAATCAGCGGCTCATGCAGCCGCTTTTTTGGCGCGCAGACGCCCAGCTCAAACGGGGTTTTCTCGTCGCTACGCTCCAGAATCATCACGCGATTGCGCACTGGCTCAGGGCTGTTTTCCAGCACCACCTCCGGCAGCAGCGCGACGCCGCAGCCGAGCGCCACCATGGAGACCATGGCTTCATGCCCGCCCACCGTGGCGTAAATTGACGGATTACTGATTTTATGGCGGCGAAACCATAGCTCAATGCGGCGACGCACGGGGCCCTGGTCGGCCATAATAAAGGGTACCGTTGCCCAGTCAGGCTTCTCCACTGAGACCTGGTTACGAACCGGACAAGGCAGCGCCGGGGCGATCAGCACCACCGCCAGATTCTCCAGCATGGAAAAAGCCACCGCGCCGGGCAGCGTTTCCGGTTTCCCGGCAATCGCCAGATCGGCCTCACCCGTCACCACTTTTTCCATCGCATCAGCGGCATCGCCGGTGGTGAGCTTTATTTCCACCGAGGGATGCTCGGCGCGGAAACGATCGAGAATCGGTGGCAGATGGCTATAAGCGGCCGTCACCGAACAGAAGATATGCAGTTCGCCCGACAGCGACGGACCTTGCTGATCGATAGTGTGGCGCAGCTGCTGATACTGCAACAGCGTCTGCTGGGCAAACGTTCGTAGCTCTTCTCCCGCTTCGGTAAGCGTTACCGTGCGGTTATCACGGACAAACAGCGGCTGCCCGAGGTCTTCCTCCAGGCGCTGAATTTGTCGGGAAAGCGTGGAGGGGCTGACGTGCATCGCCCGCGCGCTGCGGCCAAAATGGCGGCTTTCAGCCAGATGCAGGAAGGTTTTCAGATCGCGTAAATCCACCGGCGGCACTCCACGATTTTACATTGCAGAAATTGCAACGTGACGTTGTGAATATATCAATTTCCGCAATAAATTTCCTGTTGTAATGTGGGTACATTCTCGCTGAAAGGCGAACCGAACAAAATAAGACACACAACATCACGAGGTATCACCATGGCTAACTACTTTAATACACTGAACCTGCGCCAGCAGCTGGCGCAGCTGGGCAAATGTCGCTTTATGGGTCGCGACGAATTCGCCGATGGCGCAAGCTACCTTCAGGGTAAAAAAGTGGTCATCGTCGGCTGTGGCGCTCAGGGCCTGAACCAGGGTCTGAACATGCGCGACTCCGGTCTGGATATCTCCTACGCGCTGCGTAAAGAAGCGATTGCCGAAAAGCGCGCATCATGGCGCAAAGCAACCGAAAATGGCTTCAAGGTGGGTACCTACGAAGAGCTGATCCCGCAGGCCGATCTGGTGGTTAACCTGACGCCGGACAAACAGCACTCTGACGTTGTACGTTCCGTTCAGCCGCTGATGAAAGACGGCGCGGCGCTGGGCTACTCTCACGGCTTCAACATCGTGGAAGTTGGCGAGCAGATCCGTAAAGATATCACCGTCGTGATGGTGGCGCCGAAGTGCCCGGGTACCGAAGTACGTGAAGAGTACAAACGCGGTTTCGGCGTTCCGACCCTGATCGCGGTTCACCCGGAAAACGATCCGAAAGGCGAAGGTATGGCCATCGCTAAAGCCTGGGCTGCGGCGACCGGCGGTCACCGTGCGGGCGTGCTGGAATCGTCCTTCGTTGCCGAAGTGAAATCCGACCTGATGGGCGAGCAGACCATCCTCTGCGGTATGCTGCAGGCCGGTTCTCTGCTGTGCTTCGATAAGCTGGTGGAAGAGGGTACCGACCCGGCATACGCCGAAAAACTGATTCAGTTCGGCTGGGAAACCATCACCGAAGCGCTGAAGCAGGGCGGTATCACCCTGATGATGGATCGTCTGTCTAACCCGGCTAAGCTGCGTGCTTACGCGCTGTCCGAACAGCTGAAAGAGATTATGGCGCCGCTGTTCCAGAAGCATATGGATGACATCATCTCCGGTGAATTCTCCTCCGGCATGATGGCTGACTGGGCCAACGACGATAAAAAACTGCTGACCTGGCGTGAAGAGACCGGCAAAACCGCGTTCGAAACCGCACCGCAGTTTGAAGGTAAAATTGGCGAGCAGGAGTACTTCGATAAAGGCGTTCTGATGATCGCAATGGTGAAAGCGGGCGTTGAGCTGGCGTTTGAAACCATGGTGGATTCCGGCATCATCGAAGAGTCCGCTTACTACGAATCACTGCACGAGCTGCCGCTGATCGCCAACACCATCGCTCGTAAGCGTCTGTACGAAATGAACGTGGTTATCTCCGATACCGCTGAATACGGTAACTACCTGTTCTCTTACGCCTGCGTACCGCTGCTGAAAGAGTTCATGACCACCCTGCAGACCGGCGACCTGGGCAAAGCGATTGCCGAAGGCGCGGTAGACAACGCTCAGCTGCGCGACGTGAACGAAGCCATTCGCAGCCACGCTATCGAGCAGGTTGGTAAGAAACTGCGCGGCTATATGACCGACATGAAACGCATTGCGGTAGCGGGCTAATTCCCCGTCGTCTTTCAACTTGCAGATGCGTTGGCTGCGTTCGTACACCCCAGTCACATAGTTATCTATGCTCCTGGGGCTGTACTCACTTGCCGCCTTCCTGCAAGCTGAAATCCTTAGGGGAAAGCTGTGAGATAAAAAACCGGTGCAATAAGACACCGGTTTTTTTAATTGCGGTACAGCACCTTGATGATGTGATAACCAAACTGGGTGTGTAGCGGGCCGGTCGGCTCCAGCACCGGGCAGGAGAAGACGACTTTATCAAACGCCGGCACCATCTGGCCCTGGCGGAATTCACCTAAATCGCCACCGCGTTTGCCTGACGGGCAGATCGAGTGCTTCTTCGCCAGTTTACCGAAATCGGCGCCGTTTTTAATTTGCTCCAGAAGATCCAGTGCCAGCTGCTCTTCTTTAACCAGGATATGCAGTGCTGCTGCCGTTTTTGCCATGATCGTACCTTGATGGAATAGGAGATGAATCAGGGCGCAATAGTAGCATGGGCTAGCGGCGATACAGCACCTTAATGATGTGGTAGCCGAATTTGGTTTTGACCGGTCCGTAAGGCTTGAGCAGCGGGCAGCTGAAGACCGCCTTATCGAACGGCCCGACCATAACGCCTTGATTAAACTCCCCGAGATCGCCGCCGTTGCGTCCGGATGGGCACTTTGAATAGCGCTTTGCCAGATGATCGAAGCTCACGCCACGTTCCAGTTTGGCGAGGATCTCTTGTGCTAGCTTCTCTTCTTTTACCAGGATATGCAGGGCCGCTGCGCTCTTTGCCATTATTTTGCTCTCATGTCTCAAAGATATCCCGTTACTTTACCATCCGCTTTGGTCGCGGACCTATACTCTTCGCCATCGCGGGACAGGTGTCTCGCCTGATAGACGGAAGCGGGAGATGGGCAACACTTTTCTTCGGCGTTTTCCCTCTGGCCGGGGACAGCCGTCCTGTCCTTATCGTCGTGGAGCGAGATAACATGGATACAATGAAAAAACCTGAATTTTCAGTCGGCTGGCTTTCCGGGCTGAGCGAGATTGTGCGCGATCCGCTGCTCTATGAATTACTGAAATATTGTCCTCTGGAGATCATGCGGCGCTGGCGCTTCGAAGACATTCCGCGCGGTGATTTTATCTGCCGACAGGGGGAAGTGTGCCAGCGTTTTTCTCTGATTATCGCCGGTGAGGTGGACGTTTTCTATGAGGCTGAAGACGGGCGCCGCTACCGTCAGGCCCGCTACCGTAAAGGCGACATGGTGGGCGAACTCGAGATCTTTGAGTCGCGTCATTACATCTGCTCGGTGGTGGCGGTGGACCATGTGCAGCTCCTGAGCCTGTCGCAGGAACATTTCTGCCGCTGGCTGGCGCTGGATAACCACTTTAACCAGCGGATGCTGCGCTTCTTTAGCCAGCAATATTATCAGCTGTCGAAAAAGGCCAGTAGCGACAATCTTTACTCGCTGCATCAGCGGGTGTGTCAGGCGCTATGGCTGCGTTATCAACAGGATGGCGCGAATGAAATCTTGCTGGATAAGCAGAATCTCAGTCAGGAGTTCGCGGCGACGACCCGCAGCATTAACCGTATTTTGCATGACCTGAAAGCACTACAGATTATTGATACCGATGGTGAACGCATTGTGTTGTTAGCTCCTGAAAAACTGAAGCAGGAGGCTGATATCGGATAACCGCAAGAGTAAGGAGGCGGGAGAATGTCGCTGCAACCCCATATCCAGTTAAGCAAAGAGATGACCGGCGCGCGGTACGCGCTGCTGCCGGGCGACCCGCAGCGGGTCGACCGCATCGTCAAGTTTCTTGATAATCCACAGCTGCTCGGTCAGAACCGGGAGTTTCGCGCCGCGCGCGGCTGGTATCAGGGCATCGAGATTTTGGTGCTCTCCACCGGTATCGGCGGACCCTCCACGGCGATCGCCATTGAAGAGCTGCGCCAGATTGGCGTAACAACCCTGATTCGTATCGGCAGCTGCGGCGCATTGCAGGATAATCTTGCGCTCGGCGATGTGATTATCGCTCACGCTGCGGTGATGGATGATGGTACCAGCCGAACCTATGCGCCGGCGGGCTATCCGGCCTGCGCCGACCCGCTGCTGACCTGGGAACTGGTGGCGCAGGCGCGGCAAATGAACATCCCCGCCGCGTGCGGGCTGGTGCGCAGCCACGACAGTTTCTATACCGATCGTGAGGCGGAACTGGATGCGCAGTGGTCGGCGCGAGGCGTTCTGGGCGCGGATATGGAGAGCGCCGCCCTGATGACTATCGGCGCGCTGCGCGGCCTACGTACGGCATCATTACTCAACGTGGTTGTTGCCCACAACGGTTGCCTGGATAGCAGCATCAATGATTATGTCCAGCAGGAGGCGCTGTGCCAGCAGGGCGAAGAACGGCAAATTACCCTGGCGCTGCGCGCCATTTATTCCGCTAGCCAGCAAGGAGGTTTGTGATGGACTTTTTTAGCATTAACAATGTGATGGTCAACATTCCTCTTGGCGAAGGCGGCTATGCGCTATCGTGGATTGAGGCTATCGGTACCGTATTCGGCCTGCTGTGCATCTGGTGCGCCAGCCGGGAAAAAATCATCAACTATCTGTTTGGCCTGATTAACGTCACGCTGTTTGCGGCGATCTTTTTCCAGATCCAGCTCTATGCCAGCCTGCTGCTGCAGGTCTTTTTCTTCGCTGCCAATATTTACGGCTGGTACGCGTGGAGCCGGCAAAACGAGGCGCAGGAGGCCGCGCTCAAGGTACGCTGGCTTTCCCGTCAGCAAACGCTGGCGCTGGGCGGCGTCTGCGCGGTGGCGATTGTGCTGATGACGCTGTTTATCGATCCGGTGTTCGCGACGCTCACTCGTATCATGATTGCTCTGCTGCAAACGTTCGGTATGCAGGTCGCGATGCCCGACCTCCAGCCAGACGCCTTCCCGTTCTGGGATTCCACCATGCTGGTGTTGTCGATTGCCGCCATGGTGCTGATGACGCGTAAATTCGTCGAAAACTGGCTGCTGTGGGTGGTTATCGACGTGATTAGCGTGGTTATCTACGCGGTACAGGGCGTTTACGCCATGTCGCTTGAGTATGTCCTGCTGACGGCGATCGCGGTAATGGGTTCATACAGCTGGATCAAAAGCGCACAGCGTAACGGCTATACGCCGCTTGCCTCGGCCGCATCCTGATTGACCGATTTCCAGGCTGCCTGAATGGGCAGCCTGTTGCTCTCTGTGCCCCTCTTTCTGCTACAATCCCCACCCCGTTCGAAGATTGAGCAAAAGACTCCCATGCGTTTAAATCCTGGCCAACAACAAGCCGTCGAATTCGTTACCGGACCGTGCCTGGTGCTGGCGGGTGCCGGTTCCGGTAAGACCCGCGTGATTACCAATAAAATCGCCCACCTGATCCGCGGCTGCGGCTATCAGGCGCGTCATATCGCGGCGGTCACCTTTACCAACAAGGCGGCGCGCGAAATGAAAGAGCGCGTCGGGCAAACGCTGGGACGCAAAGAGGCGCGCGGCCTGATGATTTCCACCTTCCACACGCTGGGGCTGGATATCATCAAACGCGAATACGCCGCGTTAGGGATGAAATCAAACTTCTCGCTGTTCGACGATACCGACCAGGTGGCGCTGTTAAAAGAGCTCACCGAAGGGCTGATCGAAGACGATAAAGTGGTGCTTCAGCAGCTGATCTCGACGATCTCCAACTGGAAAAACGATCTGCAAACCCCTGCTCAGGCCGCCGCTGGGGCGAAAGGGGAGCGGGATCGGATCTTTGCTCACTGCTACGGGCTGTACGACGCGCACATGAAAGCCTGCAACGTACTCGACTTTGACGATCTGATCCTGCTGCCAACGCTGCTGCTGCAGCGCAACGAAGAGGTGCGGGAGCGCTGGCAGAATAAGATTCGCTATCTGCTGGTGGATGAATACCAGGACACCAACACCAGCCAGTACGAGCTGGTGAAACTGCTGGTGGGACAGCGGGCGCGCTTTACCGTGGTCGGCGATGACGATCAGTCGATCTACTCCTGGCGCGGCGCGCGGCCGCAGAACCTGGTCCTGCTAAGCCAGGATTTCCCGGCGCTGCAGGTGATCAAGCTGGAGCAAAACTACCGTTCTTCCGGGCGCATCCTGAAGGCGGCTAACATCCTGATTGCCAATAACCCACACGTTTTCGAGAAGCGTCTGTTTTCCGAACTGGGCTATGGCGTAGAGCTGAAGGTGCTCTCTGCCAATAACGAAGACCATGAGGCGGAGCGCGTTGCCGGTGAACTCATCGCGCATCACTTTATTAATAAAACCGCCTATAAGGACTACGCGATCCTGTATCGCGGTAACCATCAGTCGCGGGTTTTTGAAAAGATGCTGATGCAGAACCGCATCCCGTACAAAATTTCCGGCGGCACGTCGTTCTTTTCCCGCCCGGAAATTAAAGACCTGCTGGCCTATCTGCGCGTGCTGACTAATCCCGATGATGACAGCGCTTTCATGCGCATCGTTAATACGCCAAAGCGTGAAATCGGTTCGGCGACGCTGAAAAAGCTGGGTGAATGGGCGATGGGGCGCAATAAAAGCATGTTTACCGCCAGCTTCGATATGGGCCTGACCCAGACCCTGAACGGACGCGGCTATGAGTCTTTGACCCGCTTTACCCACTGGCTGCGGGAGATCCAGCAGCTTTCAGAGCGTGAACCGATTGCCGCCGTCCGCGATCTGATCCGCGGCGTGGATTATGAATCCTGGCTCTATGAGACCTCGCCCAGCCCGAAAGCCGCCGAAATGCGGATGAAAAACGTCAATACGCTGTTCACGTGGATGACCGAAATGCTCGAAGGCAGCGAGATCGATGAACCGATGACGCTTACTCAGGTCGTTACCCGCTTTACCCTGCGCGATATGATGGAGCGCGGCGAGTCGGATGAGGAGACGGATCAGGTGCAGCTGATGACGCTTCACGCGTCAAAGGGGCTGGAGTTCCCCTACGTCTACCTGGTTGGTATGGAAGAGGGGCTGCTGCCGCACCAGAGCAGCATTGATGAAGACAACGTCGATGAAGAGCGCCGTCTTGCCTACGTAGGTATCACCCGCGCGCAGAAAGAGCTGACTTTTACCCTGTGCAAAGAGCGCCGTCAGTACGGCGAGCTGGTGCGGCCGGAGCCGAGCCGTTTTCTGCTGGAACTGCCGCAGGACGACCTGATTTGGGAGCAGGAGCGCAAAGTGATTTCGCCGGAAGAGCGCATGCATAAAGGCCAGGCGAACGTCGCCAACATCAGGGCGATGCTGGCGAAAGCGCGTAAATAGCGGCTAGCGGCTGTTTTGCTGTTGAATCTGGAACTGACGTAGCGCTTTGCGACCGGGCGCGCCGTCTGAACCGGGTTGACTGACGACAATGGCCGCCACTTCATTGCCCAGCCGCGTTGCCTGCTGCAGATCCATCCCGCAGGCCAGCCCGGCGATCGTACCGGCACAGTGGCTGTCTCCTGCGGCAATCGTGTCGTGGACCTTCACGCGGCAGGCCGGAATATGCTGCGGTGCTGCGTCAGGTTCAACCACCCATGCGCCATCCTTATCAAACCGACAGATCGCCCGAATATGCCAGTCGCTGGCGAGCCGTGAGGCGGCATCAAGGGTCGCGCTATCCAAATCGTATAAACGCGCGCACAGCACGCTGAGTTCATCGCGATTCAGGGTGAGCAGGGGGCGTTTGCGCAGCAGCGCCTGGATAAAGTGAATATCCAGGTCGCACAGACGCGGGCCAAAATCGACGAACAGCGTTTTATCTTCCGTCTGGGCAAGGATCCACTGGCGCAGCGCTTCGCTGGCCAGTTCGTATCCCGAGACGTAAATAATTGCCTCCTTCGGCAGCGGTATTTGCGCTAATAGTTCATCAGTCCAGTGCTGTTCGCAGCCCTCAATGGTGATAAACGTCCGCTCTTTGCTGGCTTCGACAAGAGCCAGACACCAGCCGTTATCGTGGGTGGGATGGCGCAAGAGGACGGGCAAGTTTTCCAGCGCCATTTTTTGCGCAACGGCCTGCCCCCAATCGCCATTGCCTACCGGTATGGCGTTAATGGGAAACAGTTCGAGGCGCGAGAGCGCGCGGGCGACGTTGAACGCACAGCCGCCAATCTGCCGTCCGCCGTCGCGGGCGGAGACATCGCTACCGCTTTGCGGCAGCGCATCGAGATGGAGAATAATGTCGCCAAAAGCGGCGCCGATAACCACGATCGGCCGCTGAGGCGATAGCAGGTCAGCGCTGATTGTCACGGCAGGCCCCCTTTCTCGTTCCGAAGGCGAGATACAGCGCCAGGCTCAGAATAAAAGAGACGAATAACCCGAGGCTGGAGTCCGCGAAAATACCGACCGCGAAAGGTCCGTCGATAAAACCGGTTTTAGAGACCATCAATCCTGCCAGCGCACCGACAATCCAGCAGCCCAGCGCGGTACGGTTTGCGCCGCTCTCCCTGAATAAATCAGCTTCAGGATATCCGGCACGGCGGCGCAGCCGATAAAAATCGACCATAAAGATGGCGGCCCAGGCGGCCAGAAATACGCCGCAGAAAATCAAAAACGCGATGAACGGCCCGAGAAAATCTTTCGAGACAAACAGCACGTAGAGGGCAATCCCCAGCACCAGCACGGCGTCGAGGGCCACGGCGGAACGCTGCTGTAGCTTAATCCCCATGCTTAACAGGTTAAGGCTGGCGGAATAGAGGCTCAACACGGCGATGGTCACGACCCCGGCGGTAGCCGCGGCCAGATAGGGGATTGCCATCCACGAAGGCAGCAGTTTACCGATCGCTGAAATGGGGTTCTCGCTGGAGGCCAGATCGGGGATCTGCGCGGTAAGCAGTATTCCGGTGAGCATCAGCAACAGCAGCGGGAGGGCGGCGCCGCTGACCACGGCGAGAAAAATAGGCTTTTCCCCGGAGTCAGGGCGCTGATCGCGACTATAGTCGGCGCCGGCGATAGCCCAGCTGATACCTGTGCCCGCAGCAATAATAGACACGGCCGGCAGAAAGCCGGTCAGCCAGCTGCCTGAAGGCAGCGCGAGGATGGCCTGCCAGTCCGCGGTGAAGAGTAAATAGATCACCACCAGCAGCGTCATGGCGCCAAAGATCCGGGTGATCCATTTTTGCATCATCAGCACGGCGTTTTGCCCGAGCACGCTGACCAGTACGGTCAGCCCGCCAAACAAGAAAAGCGACAGCGCGGTGGTGGTCAGACTCTCTTCAAAACCCATGGCGGCAAACAGCGCGACGAGGGTGAGCGTGCCGGTAATGATATTGACTGCTTCCCAGCCCATCAGATTCACCCAACAGAAGCTGGTGGGGGCGATATTACCGCGTTTGCCAAAAATGACGCGGGAGAGGGTTAGCGTCGTCGTACGACCAATTTTCCCGGCGATGCTGGTGATGCCGACCAGCGCAAAGGAGGCGACGCCCGCCACGGCGGCCAGAATCGCCTGCCAGAATGAGAGGCCGAACGACACTATCACCGCGCCGTAAACGACGCCAAGAATGCCAATATTCGCGGCGCACCAGACGAAAAACAGCTGGACCGGTTTCTGGGTCTGGTGGACCGGGGGGACCAGACCGATCCCTAATTCTGCCATTCCGGGATCTGCCGCCTGGATATTTCCATCGTATGAAGCTTTGCTGTCCATAGTGATACCCTCTGTGAATTATGCGAAGCGGTAGCCTGCAAGCCGCTGTGCGTAAGGCGCGAAGTCGATGCTGTTGGCCTGCTTAATCCGTTGTATATGTTCTTCAGGAAAAGCCTCTATGCCATGAAGCGCGCCGCAGATGGCGGTGGCCATCGCGCCAATGGTGTCGGTGTCGCCGCCTAAATTGGCTGCCAGCATAGCGCATTTCATAGGCTGCGTTTTTGCCAGCTCAACCAGAGCAATCGCTGCGGGGACGGACTCGATAATATCCATACCGGCGCCGATGTCCTCATAAATCCGTTCAATACCCGTCAGATGGTCAGTCTCCCCGGCGATCGTTTCCAGCGCCAGGTGGATACGGTTTCCCAGCAGTGGACTAAAAGTGGACTCATAATGGCGCTGCGTCTCATTGGCGAGCGACGCCAGCTCCGTTTTGATTAACGGCCATTCGGCCCCTTCAATAGCGCGGCCGATCGCCCATGCAATGACCACCGCGCCGGCGATAGCGATGTCTGATTTATGCGTCGGCAGGCAGGATAGCCGCACTTGCTCAATGAAAAACGTTCTGTCCCCGGTGGGCAGTAGACAGCCCATCGGCGCCACGCGCATTGCCGCGCCGTTGGTTACGCCGTTGGCCGCGATCTCCTCCAGCGGCTGCCCCTGTTCAAGCGCGATCAGGGAAGCCTTCGAGGTCGGGCCAAGAATATTTTTTTCAAAGGCCTGACAGCGTCTGGCCCACAGCAGAATATGCCTGGCGATGACCAGTGGATCGGTCACGCCGTTGGTTTCATTCAGGGCATCCATGAGTGCGATGCACTGATGGGTATCATCGGTGAACTCAGCGGCGCGAAATTCGCAGGCCGCAATATTCTCTTTCGGTCCGGGGAGGAAGCGCTCAATCCAGCCAAAATGGTTGATAATTCGGCGCTTAGGCCACAGTTCGGAAGGCATACCCATCGCATCACCAATGGCTTGCCCATAAAGGCAGCCGAGGATGCGGTTTTCGGTGGTATAGGTAGGGTGAATAGCAGACATCATCGGCTCCCTGGAAGAAATAAATAAAAGTTATACTAAAAGTAGATCCAGATTAAGTCCAGTTAAAGTCCTTTGTGGCCATGCTGTGATCGAAGACGCATTCTGAAAGAAAAGTGAGAAGCTAAAAAAGGGTGGGGAGACGTTATGAGGGGCTATTGATTCCAGTATGGATCCACTATGATAAATCCACTGCCACTGAATTCCGGAAGACTACGACATTATGCCGCAATCGCTGCTTGAGTATATAAAAGGGCGTCTGAATGCAGAGGCTCCCGCGCCGCTTTATATTCAACTTAAACAAGCTATTGAAGCGGCAATGACCGAGCGGTTGCTGACGCACGGCAGCATCCTGCCTTCCGAACGCAAAATGTCGCAGACGCTTGAGCTATCGCGCGTGACGGTCGTGAAGGCGCTTGATGCGCTGCTGGAGGCCGGGCTGGTTATTAAACGCCACGGAAAAGGGACCGAGGTGAATCTGCCGGTAAGTTATAACCTTGCCAGCGGCGGATTTTCTGCCCAGCTACAAAATTCAGGCACGGTGTCCAACCGATGGCTGGTGAGGGAAAAGCTGGCGGCGGATGATTTTCTGGCCCGTGAGCTGGAGATCGCGGTCGGCGATCGGGTGGCGAAAATCAAACGCGTCCGTCTGGTCGATGCCCTCCCGGTGTCTCTCGAAACCATGTTTATCCCCGAGCGTTTCTTACCCCGCCCGGATCTACTTGAAGGTTCGCTGTACGCGCACTGGGCGGAAAATGATATTTATCCCGATCTTCAGGATTACTCACTGACGGTGCATATTCCTTCGGCGGAAGAGCTGAATTTGCTCGACCTGCCGCAAGGCGTGCCATTGATGAAAATTACGCTGAAAAGCCGCAATGCTCAGGGAGAGGTGCTTGAGTACGGAACCGCATTCTGCCTGAGCAATTACTTTAATTTTGATTTCAGAGTGAAGCTGCAATAAGCGCTTTGGCATGGCCGGTGTATAAAACCCGCCATCGCTTTATGCGAGAGCGGATCGTAGCCGACTACTGCTCGTTAAGCCGCAGCGGCCAGTGAACGTAGCTCTGCCACTGGCACTCCTGTTCGACCATTTCCCGGCCCAGCGGATGATTCTCCAGCCAGCCCTGCGGCAGCGTTAACGTCAAATTTTCATCTTCGGCAGCCAGCGTAAGCATCGGCAGCAGATCGTCGCGTCGGCGGCTGGCAAACAGAATCGCCAGACGCAGCAGACGGCACATATGCTCCGCGACTCTCGGAGGCACCGCGTTTTGTTGATGAATGGATGAAAGGTCGACGGCGTTGGTTTGGTTTAACAGCAGCGTTGCCAGCAGCTTCTTTTGTGCGGGGGTAAAGCCGGGCAGGTCAAGATTGCGCACCAGCCAGGCGGCGTGCAGGGGGGCCTGCTTGTACTCCACGCTCAGACCAATTTCATGCAGCTGGCAGGCACTTTGCAGCAAATCGAAGCATAGCGGCTCAATTTCCCAGCTGTTTTCCACCTGATGAACGAAATGGGCGGCCAGTTGGGCAACGCGCTGTGCCTGTTCAGTATCAACCAGAAACCGGCGCTGAATATTGCGTAAGGTACGACTGCGAATATCCTGATCGATCGACAGGTGCAGCATGCCATAGACCAGACCTTCACGCAGCGCGCCGCCGGCGAGCGTCATACACTGAATATTCAGCTCGCTGAAGATGGCCATAAGAATCGCCAGCCCGCTGGGAAAGACGAGCGCCCGTTCAAGCGTCAGGCCTTCGATCTCCAGCTCTTCCAGACGACCGCACTGAATGGCGCGCTGTTTGAGCTGCTGTAGCTTGGCTAAGGTGATGCGTTCATCCATCCCCTGCGCCATCATGATTTCCTGTAACGCCTGAACCGTACCGGATGCCCCGACGCACACTTTCCAGCCGTGATAGCGCAGCACATCGGCGACGGGACGCAAAACTTCACGCGCGGCGGTTTCGGCCTGGTCAAAGTTCTCTTTGGTCAGGCTGCGATCGGCAAAGTAGCGTTCCAGCCAGGTCACGCAGCCCATGGACAGGCTGAAAAGCGAGGTGGTTTGCGCACCGGTACCGGTAACCAGTTCGGTGCTGGCGCCGCCAATATCCACGACCAGACGCTGATCTGCGCCGCCTGTTGTATGCGCAACGCCCTGATAAATCAGGCGCGCTTCCTCTTCACCGCTGATAACCTGAACCGCGCAGCCGAGGATTTCCCGCGCTTTCTCCAGAAAGTCACCGGCGTTAACCGCCAGGCGCAGCGTCGCTGTGGCGACCACGCGGATTTGCGTCGGGGGGATATCCTGCAAACGCTCGGCAAACAGGCGTAAACATTGCCAGCCGCGCTCCATGGCTTCCGCCGAGAGCGTATTGTCGCCGCTGAGTCCAGCGGCCAGACGGACTTTGCGTTTGATACGACTCAGGGTCTGGATGCTTCCGGCAACCTCGCGTACAACCAACATATGAAAGCTATTGGAGCCAAGATCGATAGCGGCATAGAGCGAGGTGGAGCTCATACACTTCATCCTTCAAGTTGCCTCTGTGTAGGCTGCGTTCTCTTACCCGAATCACTTACCAGCGTCAGCTTGCCGCGATTCGCTTTCCTGCGGCCTTGATGCAACTTGAATGATTTTGTGTATGGCATAGTGCTTTAACCTGAACGACGACGATTACGTGGCGGACCGTTACGACGCGGGCCGTTGCCCGGGCGCGGGCGCGTAAGACGTAGCGGTCTGGGCAGTTCAGTCATCAGCGCGTCCGAATTGTATTTGCTGACCGGAATTGAATGACCGATGTAGGTTTCAATTGCCGGCAGATTCAGCGCGTACTCTTCACAGGCCAGGCTGATGGAGTGACCGCTGGCGCCAGCGCGGCCGGTACGGCCAATACGGTGAACGTAGTCTTCGCAATCGTCCGGCAGGTCGTAGTTAAAGACGTGCGTAACGGCCGGAATATGCAGACCGCGGGCGGCAACGTCGGTTGCGACCAGAATGTCGATATCGCCGCGGGTAAATTCATCGAGAATGCGCAGGCGTTTTTTCTGCGCAACGTCGCCGGTTAACAGACCAACGCGATGGCCGTCCGCCGCCAGGTGACCCCAGATATCTTCACAACGATGTTTGGTGTTGGCGAAAATAATCGCGCGATCCGGCCACTCTTCTTCCAGCAGCGTCTGCAGCAGGCGCATTTTTTCTTCGTTGGAAGGATAGAACAGCTCTTCTTTAATACGGTGGCCCGTTTTCTGCTCAGGCTCAACTTCGACGTACTCGGCGTTGTTCATTTGTTCGAACGCCAGTTCACGGACGCGATAAGAAAGGGTGGCAGAGAACAGCATGTTCAGGCGCTGATTCGCTGGCGGCATACGGCGGAACAGCCAACGGATATCTTTAATAAAGCCGAGATCGTACATGCGATCGGCTTCGTCAAGCACGACAACCTGAATGGCGCCGAGGTTAATATGGTTCTGTTTGGCGTAGTCGATAAGGCGACCGGTGGTACCGATCAGAATATCCACGCCGCTTTCCAGCACTTTCAGCTGCTTATCGTAGCCGTCGCCGCCGTAAGCCAGGCCGAGTTTCAGACCGGTAGCCTGCGCCAGCGGTTCGGCGTCAGCGTGGATCTGAACCGCCAGTTCACGCGTCGGCGCCATGATCAGCGCGCGCGGCTGGTTGACCTGGCGGTCAGCGATCGCCGGGTGAGTGAGAAGATAATGAAACGTTGACGTCAGAAACGCCATCGTTTTACCGGTACCGGTTTGCGCCTGCCCGGCGACATCGCGACCTTCCAGCGTAAGCGGGAGGGCGAGTGCCTGAATGGGTGTACAATTATGAAACCCTTTCTTTTCAAGGGCTTCAATCACTGCCGGGTGCAGGGCGAAGTCGGAAAACTTCTGTTCTGTTAAATGTGTTTTGCTCATAGTGTGGTAGAATATCAGCTAACTATTGCATTAAGAAAGCGTATCCGGTGAAATAACGTCAACCTTTCGTTGGCTATGTATGAAATTATTCAAGGTGCGTCTGCGGCAACTGAACGAATCTTCGAAAGCTTAGACTACTAAGCGAGGCGAGGGTGACAAATCTGCGATAAGCCGGTTTGAACGCTGGTTGCTTTATCTTTTGCGGGGCAAAGTTCATGATGGGCATTGTGATGCAGAGAGATAAAAGAGGCATTCTGAAGAACAGCGTGCATAACGTAGCATCGACACGTCGTTGATGGCCGCGACACCAACACACCAGGCTTATTCCTGTGGAGTTAAATATGAGCGATAAAATTATTCACCTGACTGACGACAGTTTTGACACGGACGTACTCAAGGCTGACGGGCTAACCCTCGTCGATTTCTGGGCAGAGTGGTGTGGTCCGTGCAAAATGATCGCCCCGATTCTGGATGAGATCGCTGAAGAGTATCAGGGCAAACTGACCATTGCGAAACTGAACATCGATCAGAACCCGGGTACTGCGCCGAAATACGGCATTCGCGGCATCCCGACCCTGCTGCTGTTCAAAAATGGCGAAGTGGCAGCGACCAAAGTTGGCGCGCTGTCCAAAGGACAGCTGAAAGAGTTCCTCGACGCCAACCTGGCGTAAGCGGCTTGTTCTCCCGGCGTCCAGCGTCCAATTTTTTGCGGATCTCTGGACGCCCGGCGAGAGTCGTGCTAAGTTAATCTCAGACTTCGTTTTAAACATACCTTTGTTTGAATCTTGTTTTACCCAAAGCGTCCCGCAAAAATGCGCGTGAGGCTTATAATCCGGGCTTATCACTCATTCCGTTTAGTCGTTTCAGTTCTGCGTTCTTTCCTGTGACCAGGCAACGTACAGACACGAGATGAAGGCCGTTAACAGGCATGGATGTTCCTGCCATACCATTCACAACATTAAGTTCGAGAATTACCCCGAGTTTAAGAACCCACACCATTATGAATCTTACCGAATTAAAGAATACGCCGGTTTCTGAGCTGATTACTCTCGGCGAAAATATGGGGCTGGAAAACCTGGCCCGTATGCGTAAGCAGGATATTATTTTTGCCATCCTCAAGCAGCATTCGAAGAGTGGCGAGGATATCTTTGGCGATGGCGTACTGGAGATACTGCAGGATGGATTTGGTTTCCTCCGTTCAGCAGACAGCTCCTACCTCGCCGGTCCCGACGACATCTACGTATCCCCCAGCCAAATCCGCCGCTTCAACCTCCGCACTGGTGACACCATTTCCGGTAAGATTCGTCCTCCTAAAGAGGGTGAGCGTTACTTTGCGTTGTTGAAAGTTAACGAAGTTAACTACGATAAGCCGGAAAACGCGCGTAACAAGATTCTGTTCGAGAACTTAACCCCTCTGCACGCAAATTCACGTCTGCGTATGGAGCGTGGTAACGGCTCAACGGAAGACTTAACCGCTCGCGTCCTGGATCTGGCATCGCCGATCGGCCGCGGCCAGCGTGGTCTGATTGTTGCGCCGCCGAAGGCCGGTAAAACCATGCTGCTGCAGAACATCGCGCAGAGCATTGCGTACAACCATCCTGATTGCGTTCTGATGGTACTGCTGATCGACGAACGTCCGGAAGAAGTGACCGAGATGCAGCGTCTGGTTAAAGGTGAAGTTGTCGCTTCTACCTTTGACGAGCCGGCATCTCGCCACGTTCAGGTTGCCGAGATGGTTATCGAGAAAGCGAAGCGTCTGGTTGAGCATAAGAAAGACGTTATCATCCTGCTCGACTCCATTACCCGTCTGGCGCGTGCCTACAACACCGTCGTCCCGGCTTCCGGTAAAGTGTTGACCGGTGGTGTGGACGCCAACGCCCTGCATCGTCCGAAGCGTTTCTTCGGTGCCGCGCGTAACGTGGAAGAGGGCGGCAGCCTGACGATTATCGCTACGGCGCTGATCGATACCGGTTCTAAAATGGACGAAGTTATCTACGAAGAGTTTAAAGGCACCGGTAACATGGAGCTTCACCTCTCTCGTAAGATCGCAGAAAAACGCGTCTTCCCGGCTATCGACTACAACCGTTCCGGTACCCGTAAAGAAGAGCTGCTCACCACTCAGGAAGAGCTGCAGAAGATGTGGATCCTGCGTAAAATCATTCACCCGATGGGTGAGATCGACGCGATGGAATTCCTCATCAATAAACTGGCGATGACTAAAACTAACGATGACTTCTTCGACATGATGAAGCGCTCGTAAGCTAAAAACGCCAGAGAACGCCACGCTATTGCGTGGCGTTTTGTTTTCCGGGTTTGTATGATCCAGGAAGGGAAAACAAAATGGGTCTTAACGTATGATATGCGCAGGATGATGGCAGGCAGAGACGGCTTTAACAGTCTAAAATTTCTACAATAAATTTGTAATGTTCTGCTTTGCCCCTTCTGGAGTTGAGGCATCATCGTTATACTTCCCGGATTAACTATGCTGAGAGCACATGCGTTGTGAATTTACTCACTGCTATTACTGAATTAATCAGTATTTTCTTATTCACCACCCTGTTTATATTTATCGCTCGCAAGGCGGCAAAAAGAGTTGGGCTGGTGGATAAACCTAACTATCGCAAACGGCATCAGGGTTTGATTCCGTTAGTCGGTGGTATTTCAGTTTTCGCAGGTATTTGTTTTACGTTTGCTATCGCCGATTATTACATTCCCCACGCTCGGTTATACCTGGGATGTGCCGGGGTGCTCGTGCTGGTCGGTGCGCTGGACGACCGCTTTGATATCAGCGTAAAAATTCGCGCGGTTATTCAAGCCGCTATCGCCGTCATTATGATGATGGTGGGTAATCTTCATCTTAGTAGCCTCGGTTTTATATTCGGCTCATGGGAGCTGGTGCTCGGCCCTTTTGGCTTCTTCCTCACGCTGTTCGCCGTCTGGGCGGCGATCAACGCCTTCAATATGGTTGATGGTATCGATGGGCTGCTTGGCGGTCTATCGTCAGTCTCTTTCGCGGCAACGGGCATTATCCTGTGGTTTGATGGCCAGTACAGCCTGGCGATGTGGTGTTTTGCGATGATTGCCGCCATTTTGCCCTATATTTTACTTAACCTCGGTGCGCTTGGTCGTCGCTATAAGGTCTTTATGGGTGATGCCGGCAGCACCATGATTGGCTTCACTATCATCTGGATCCTGCTGGAGACCACGCAGGGAAAAACGCATCCTATCAGCCCGGTCACGGCGCTGTGGATTATCGCTATTCCGTTGATGGATATGGTGGCGATTATGTACCGTCGCCTGCGCAAAGGGATGAGCCCATTCTCCCCGGACCGTCAGCATATTCATCATTTAATCATGCGCGCCGGGTTTACTTCCCGTCAGGCGTTTGTGCTGATCACCCTGGCCGCCGCGCTGCTGGCCCTGGTTGGCGTGGTGGCGGAATACACCCGCATTGTTCCTGAATGGGTGATGTTAATACTCTTTTTGTTAGCCTTCTTTCTTTATGGCTACTGCATTAAACGCGCCTGGAAAGTGGCGCGCATGGTTAAGCGCATTAGACGCAGAATACGGCGACACAGCGGCAATAATCCAAATTAACCAAGTCAATCTGGGGACGTGATGACTCAACCATTACCGGGAGCACAAACAGTGAACGTTGAGAACGAGCTGGATATTCGCGGGCTGTTTCGCGCCTTATGGGCCGGAAAAAGCTGGATAGCAGGTATCGCAGTGCTCTTTGCACTGATTGTTCTGGTTTATACCTTTTTTGCTCGTCAGGAGTGGAGCGCGACGGCGATTACCGACCGACCGACGGTGAACATGCTGGGGGGATACTATTCACAACAGCAGTTCTTACGCAATCTCGATATCAAGGCCAATCTCGTCTCTGTCGATCAGCCTTCGGTCATGGACGAAGCATATAAAGAGTTCATCATGCAGCAGGCGTCGTGGGATACCCGCCGCGACTTCTGGTTGCAAACGGACTACTACAAGCAGCGCCAGTCGGGTAACGCTCGCGCCGATGCCGCGCTGTTGGATGACCTGATTAACGATATCCAGTTCATGCCCGGCGATGCGCTAAAAAGCATCAACGATAGCGTGAAGCTGACGGCAGAAACCGCGCCTGATGCCAACAATCTGCTGCGCCAGTATGTGGCTTTCGCCAGCCAGCGTGCGGCAGGGCATCTGAATGATGAGCTCAAAGGCGCCTGGGCCGCGCGTACCGTACAGATGAAAGCGCAGGTGAAGCGCCAGGAAGAGGTGGCGCGAGAGATTTTCAATCGCCGCATGCACAGCGTGGAACAGGCGCTGAAAGTCGCGCAGCAGCACAACATCTCCCGCAGCGAAACCGATATTCCACCAGATCAGCTGCCGGATTCCGAGCTGTTTTTACTGGGGCGGCCAATGCTGCAGGCCCGGCTGGAAAATCTGCAGGCGGTGGGGCCGCAGTACGATCTTGATTATGACCAAAGCCGCGCCATGTTAACGACGTTGAACGTGGGGCCGACCCTGGACCCGCGTTTTCAGACTTACAGGTATTTGCGAACGCCTGAAGAACCGGTAAAACGCGATAGCCCGCGCCGCGTGTTTCTGATGGTGATGTGGGGGATTGTGGGCGCGCTCATCGGCGCAGGCGTTGCGTTATCGCGTCGCCGTGTCCAGTGAATGCGGCCTGTGGTGAAGGACATGTCGCCTTCATCGCCTAATCGAAGAGAATCGATGTGAAAGTACTAACGGTATTTGGCACGAGACCAGAAGCTATCAAGATGGCGCCTCTGGTTCATGCGCTGGCAAAGGATCCTCATTTTGAGGCGAAAGTTTGCGTGACCGCGCAGCATCGGGAGATGCTCGATCAGGTGTTGAAACTTTTTTCTATTGTTCCGGAATACGACCTTAACATTATGCAGCCGGGTCAGGGATTGACGGAGATTACCTGTCGCATCCTTGAAGGTTTAAAGCCGGTGCTGGAGTCGTTTAAACCAGACGTGGTGCTGGTGCATGGTGATACCACCACGACGATGGCGGCAAGCCTGGCCGCTTTCTATCAGCGGATCCCGGTAGGACACGTGGAAGCCGGGCTGCGCACGGGCGATCTGAGCTCGCCGTGGCCGGAGGAGGGGAACCGTACGTTGACCGGGCATCTGGCGACGTACCACTTTGCGCCGACGGAAACCTCAAGGCAGAACCTGCTGCGGGAAAACATCGCCGACAATCGGATCACGGTAACCGGTAATACGGTTATTGACGCGCTATTCTGGGTGCGCGACCGGGTGTTGAGCGATGGAGCCCTGCACAACGAGCTGACTCAGCGTTATCCCTTCCTCGCCAACGGCAAGAAGATGATTCTGGTCACCGGACACCGTCGGGAAAGCTTTGGCCGCGGTTTCGAGCAAATCTGCCATGCGCTGGCGGAGATCGCCGCGAACAATCCGGACGTACAGATCGTCTATCCGGTGCATTTGAATCCGAACGTCAGCGAACCGGTGAAGCGCATTCTCGGCCACGTTGAGAACGTCATACTTATTGAGCCGCAGGATTATTTGCCGTTTGTCTGGCTGATGAACCGCGCGTGGTTGATCCTGACCGATTCCGGCGGTATCCAGGAAGAGGCTCCCTCGCTCGGGAAACCGGTGCTGGTGATGCGTGAAATGACCGAGCGCCCGGAGGCGGTCAGCGCGGGCACCGTGTGCCTGGTGGGTACCGATAGCCAGCGCATCGTCAATGAGGTCACGCGCCTGCTGCAAGATGAGTCCGCGTATCAGGCCATGAGCCGGGCGCATAACCCGTATGGCGATGGACATGCGTGTCATCGTATTTTGTCTGCACTTAAAAATAATCAGGTAACGCTATGAATTTTTCTACCATTTCAGTGATTGGCCTTGGATATATTGGCCTGCCAACCGCTGCCGCGTTCGCCTCCCGGCAAAAGCGGGTGGTCGGCGTTGATATCAATCAACACGCCGTGGAGACCATTAACCGTGGTGAAATTCATATCGTGGAGCCGGATCTGGCGAGCGTCGTCAAAACGGCGGTCGAGCAGGGCTACCTGAGCGCCACTACCGCGCCGGTAGAAGCCGACGCTTACCTGATTGCGGTGCCGACGCCGTTTAAAGACCTGCATGAACCGGATATGGTTTTCGTCGAGTCGGCGGCGAAATCTATCGCACCGACGCTGAAGAAAGGGTCGCTGGTTATCCTTGAGTCCACCTCGCCGGTGGGGGCAACCGAGCAGATGGCGGGCTGGCTGGCGGAAATGCGCCCCGATCTGAGCTTCCCGCAGCAGGTTGGCGAAGCGGCGGACGTCAATATCGCCTACTGTCCGGAGCGCGTGTTGCCGGGGCAGGTGATGGTTGAGCTGATTAAAAACGATCGCGTGATTGGCGGCATGTCGCCGGTTTGCTCAGCCCGCGCCAGCGAGCTGTATAAAATTTTCCTCGAAGGCGAATGCGTGGTGACCAACTCGCGCACCGCCGAGATGTGCAAGCTGACTGAAAACAGCTTCCGCGACGTTAATATCGCTTTTGCCAATGAACTTTCGCTAATTTGCGCCGATCAGGGGATCAACGTCTGGGAACTGATTCGTCTGGCGAATCGTCATCCGCGCGTCAATATCCTCCAGCCGGGGCCGGGCGTTGGCGGCCACTGCATTGCGGTCGACCCGTGGTTTATCGTGGCGCAAAACCCGCAGCAGGCGCGGATTATCCGGACCGCGCGTGAAGTCAACGACCACAAACCAGAATGGGTGATCGATCAGGTCAAAGCGCGGGTCGCCGACTGCCTCGCCGCCAGCAACAAACGCGCCAGCGAGCTAAAAATCGCCTGTTTTGGCCTCGCGTTTAAGCCGAATATTGATGACCTGCGCGAAAGCCCGGCCATGGCCATTGCCGCGCAGATCGCCCGCTGGCACGGCGGCGAAACCCTGGTCGTTGAGCCAAATATTCATCAGCTGCCGAAAAAGCTCGACGGACTGTGCGCTCTGGCGTCGCTGGACGAGGCGCTGGCGAGCGCCGATGTGCTGGTGATGCTGGTCGATCATAAAGAATTTAAAGCGGTTGGCGGGGAGAGCGTTAGCCAGCAGTTTATCGTCGATACCAAAGGGGTGTGGCGGTGAGCACGATTCTGGTCACCGGCGGCGCCGGATTCATCGGTTCGGCGGTGGTACGCGAAATCATTACCGCAACCAGCGATAACGTGGTGATTATTGATAAGCTGACCTACGCGGGGAATCTGATGTCGCTGGCGCCTGTCGCCGGCGATCCGCGTTTTGCTTTTGAACGGGTGGATATCTGCAATCGCGCCGAACTGGATCGGGTATTTCTCCACTATCAGCCCGATACGGTGATGCATCTGGCTGCCGAAAGCCACGTCGACCGCTCTATTGATGGCCCGGCGGCGTTTATCGAAACCAACATTGTCGGGACCTATACGCTGCTGGAAGCTGCTCGGGCCTGGTGGAATACGCTGGCGAGCGATAAAAAATCCGCCTTTCGTTTCCACCACATCTCAACGGATGAGGTCTATGGCGATCTACACGACAGCGGCGCGTTTTTTACCGAAACAACGGCCTATGCGCCCAGCAGTCCCTATTCGGCCTCGAAAGCCAGCAGCGATCATCTGGTTCGCGCCTGGCAGAGGACCTACGGCTTGCCGGCGCTGGTCACTAACTGCTCGAATAACTATGGGCCGTATCATTTCCCGGAAAAACTGATCCCGCTGACCATCCTGAATGCGCTGGCGGGCAAACCGCTGCCGGTTTATGGCAACGGGCAGCAGATCCGCGACTGGCTGTTCGTTGAAGATCACGCCAGGGCGCTCTATCAGGTAGCAACGCGCGGTGAGCCGGGCGAAACTTACAATATTGGCGGCCATAATGAACGGAAGAATATCGAGGTGGTAGAAACCATTTGCGATCTGCTGGAAGAGCTGGCGCCGCACAAGCCGGATGGCCTGGCGTGCTATCGCGATCTCATCACTTTTGTTGCCGATCGTCCCGGCCATGACCTGCGTTATGCCATTGACGCGACGAAAATAGAGCGTGAGCTGGGCTGGACGCCGGATGAAACGTTTACCAGCGGGATGCGCAAAACCGTTGCGTGGTATCTGGCCAATGAATCCTGGTGGCGGCAGGTGCTGGACGGCAGCTATCAGGGCGAACGCCTGGGGCTGCATGCCTGAGCGCTTGAGGGGGAAAAATGAAAGGTATTATTCTGGCAGGCGGATCGGGTACTCGCCTGCATCCGATCACGCGCGGCGTCTCAAAACAGCTGCTACCTATCTACGACAAGCCGATGATCTACTATCCGCTCTCGGTGCTGATGCTGGCCGGGATTCGCGAAGTGTTGATCATTACCACTCCGGATGACCAGCGTGATTTCCAACGACTGCTTGGTGATGGTTCGGAGTTCGGCATGCAGCTAAGCTACGCCGCGCAGCCAAGCCCGGACGGGCTGGCGCAGGCTTTTATCATCGGCGAGGCGTTCCTCAACGGTGAGCCCTCATGCCTGGTGCTCGGCGATAATATCTTTTTCGGCCAGGGTTTTAGCCCGAAGCTGCGCAGCGTCGCGGCCCGCACTTCCGGGGCGACGGTGTTTGGTTATCAGGTGATGGACCCGGAACGCTTTGGCGTGGTGGAATTTGATGACGATTTCCGCGCGATTTCGCTGGAGGAGAAGCCAAAGCAGCCCAAATCCAACTGGGCGGTAACCGGCCTCTATTTCTACGACGGTAAAGTCGCGGAATACGCAAAACGGGTTAAACCCTCGGCGCGCGGCGAGCTGGAGATCACCTCCATCAATCAAATGTATCTCGACGATGGCGCGCTAACGGTTGAGCTACTGGGCCGCGGTTTTGCCTGGCTCGATACCGGCACGCACGATAGCCTGATCGAGGCCAGTATGTTTGTGCAAACGGTGGAAAAGCGTCAGGGCTTTAAGATTGCCTGCCTGGAAGAGATCGCCTGGCGCAACGGCTGGCTGGACGACGACGGCGTGAAGCGAGCGGCGAAACGACTGGAAAAAACCGGCTACGGCCAATACTTACTGGATTTACTCCGTGCCCGCCCGCGCCAGTATTGAGCCCCTTGAGTGGGAAAACCGCTTCTTCGGCGTCAATAGCGCCATTCTCCGCTTTGGCGACGATGCGCCGCCGCTGACGGTGCAAGCGCTGGCGGGATGGTCGCGGGTGCAGGCGAAAGTCGCGGCGGATAATGCCGCGCGCCTGGATGCGCTGCAGGCATTAGGCTTCCGGCTGGTGGAGGGCGAGGTCGATCTTGCGCTTTCGCCCGCGGCTTCTGATGATATCGGCGCCGAGCCGGCGACAGAGGTGGATATCCCCCGGCTGCGCGAACAGGCGGCGCTGGCCTTTGCGCAGAGCCGTTTTCGCGCCCCGTGGTATTCCGACGATGCCAGCGGTCGTTTCTATGCCCAGTGGATTGAAAATGCGGTGCGCGGAACCTTCGATCACCAGTGTCTGGTGCTTCGCGCCCCTGACGGCGATATTCGCGCGTTTGTCTCCTTGCGCCAGCTCAGCGAGCGCGAGGCGAGGATTGGCCTGCTGGCCGGACGCGGCGCCGGAGCGGAATTAATGCAGGCGGCGCAGCGCTGGGCCGCGCTGCGCGAGCTGACGACACTGCGGGTGGCGACCCAGATGGGCAACACCGCCGCGCTTAAACGTTACATTCTTAGCGGTGCCAATGTCGAAAGCACCGCGTACTGGTTATACAGGTGACATGATGATTCCATTTAACGCGCCGCCGGTGGTGGGTACCGAGCTTGATTATATGCAGTCCGCGATGGGGAGCGGCAAGCTGTGCGGCGATGGCGGTTTTACCCGCCGCTGCCAGCAGTGGATGGAGCAGCGTTTCGGCACCGCGAAAGCGCTGCTGACGCCATCCTGCACCGCTTCGCTGGAAATGGCCGCGCTGCTGCTGGATATTCAGCCGGGCGATGAAGTGATTATGCCGAGCTATACCTTCGTCTCCACCGCCAACGCCTTTGTGCTGCGCGGCGCGAAAATCGTCTTCGTTGATATTCGTCGCGATACCATGAATATCGATGAAACGCTGATTGAAGCGGCCATCACCGAGAAAACCCGCGCGATTGTACCGGTCCACTACGCCGGCGTGGCCTGCGAGATGGACACCATTATGGCTATCGCCAGCAAGCATAATCTGTTTGTGGTGGAGGATGCTGCTCAGGGCGTGATGTCGACCTATAAAGGCCGGGCGCTCGGCACTATCGGCCATATTGGCTGCTTCAGCTTCCATGAAACCAAAAACTACACCGCGGGCGGTGAAGGCGGCGCAACGCTGATTAACGATCGCACGCTGATAGAGCGCGCGGAGATCATTCGTGAAAAAGGCACCAACCGCAGCCAATTTTTCCGTGGCCTGGTGGATAAATATACCTGGCGCGATATCGGCTCCAGCTACCTGATGTCCGATTTACAGGCGGCCTATCTGTGGGCGCAGCTGGAAGCGGCGGAGCGGATTAACCAGCAGCGTCTGGCGCTGTGGCAGAACTACTACGACGCCCTGCTGCCGCTGGCGCGCGCCGGGCGTATCGATCTGCCCATCGTGCCTGCCGACTGCGGGCAAAATGCGCATATGTTCTATATCAAGCTGCGCGATATTGACGATCGCAGCAAGCTGATCGCCTGGCTGAAAGAGGCGGAAATTCTGGCGGTATTCCACTATATCCCGCTGCACAGCTGCCCGGCCGGGGAGAACTTCGGCGAGTTCCACGGGACGGATCGCTACACGACCCAGGAGAGCGAACGTCTGCTGCGCCTGCCGTTATTCTACAATTTGTCGAACGTTAACCAGCGCACGGTGATTAACTCGCTGCTGAGCTATTTCTCCTGATATGTCGCTGGCAAAAGCGTCTCTGTGGACCGCGGCGTCCACGCTGGTCAAAATCGGCGCCGGTCTGCTGGTGGTAAAACTGCTGGCCGTGTCGTTCGGCCCGGCTGGCGTGGGGCAGGCGGGTAACTTCCGCCAGCTGGTGACCGTGCTTGGCGTGCTGGCGGGGGCCGGGATATTCAACGGCGTCACGAAGCTGGTGGCGCAGCATCATGACGATCGCCGGCAGTTGAACAACGTCGTTGGCACCGCTTCAGCGATGGTACTCGGTTTCTCCACCCTGCTGGCGCTGATCTTCCTGCTGGCGGCCGCGCCAATAAGCCAGGGGCTATTCGGTCATCAACATTACCAGAATCTGGTACGGCTGGTGGCGCTGGTGCAGATGGGGATTGCCTGGGCGAATTTCCTGTTAGCGCTGATGAAAGGCTTTCGCGATGCGGCGGGTAATGCGCTGTCGCTTATCGCCGGGAGCCTGATAGGCGTGGCGGCGTACTATGCCTGCTACCGTTTTGGCGGTTATCAGGGCGCATTGCTGGGGCTGGCGCTGGTGCCGGCGCTGGTGGTGGTGCCGGCTGCTATCGTACTGTGGCGTCGCGGCAATATTCCGCTAAGCGCGCTGCGTCCGCGCTGGGACAACGGCCTGGCGGGGCAGCTGTCGAAATTTACCCTGATGGCGCTAATTACCTCGGTGACGCTGCCGGTCGCCTACGTGATGATGCGTAACCTGCTGGCGGCCCACTATGGCTGGGACGCGGTGGGGATCTGGCAAGGGGTGAGCAGCATCTCCGACGCCTATTTGCAGTTTATTACCGCGTCATTTAGCGTTTATCTTTTACCGACGCTGTCCCGTCTGACGGCGAAAGCGGATATCACCCGCGAGATTGGCAAATCGTTAAAATTTGTCCTCCCGGCGGTGGCGGCAGCGAGCTTAACGGTGTGGCTGCTGCGTGATTTCGCTATCTGGCTGCTGTTTTCCGACCGCTTTACGGCAATGCGCGATCTGTTTGCCTGGCAGCTGGTGGGCGATGTGTTAAAGGTCGGGGCTTATGTTTATGGCTATCTGGTGATCGCCAAAGCCTCGCTGCGTTTTTATATTCTGACGGAAATCAGCCAGTTCACGCTGTTGACCGCATTCTCGCACTGGCTTATCCCGGCGCACGGCGCAATCGGCGCGGCGCAGGCGTATATGGCTACCTATATTGTTTATTTCGCCCTCTGCAGCGGCGTGTTTTTACTTTGGCGTAAACGGGCATGACAGCACTGATACATGTACTGGGATCGGATATCCCGCACCACAACCAGACTGTGCTGCGGTTCTTTAATGATGAGCTGGCCGTGGATGACGAACAGGCTCGCCTGTTTATGGTCGTCGGTGATGCGACAGAAATTTGCGCCGCTTATCCCGCACTCTCCATTCGCTGCTATCCGGGGAAAAAGTCGCTGGCAAAGGCGGTTATCGCGCTGGCAAAGGCGAACCGGCAGCAGCGCTTTTTCTTTCACGGCCAGTTCAATACCGGCCTGTGGCTGGCGTTGCTCAGCGGCGGGATCCGCCCGGCGCAGTTTAACTGGCATATCTGGGGAGCGGATCTGTACGAGAACTCCGCGAGCCTGAAGTTTCGCCTGTTTTATCCCCTGCGGCGCCTGGCGCAGGGCCGGGTAGGCCGCGTGTTTGCGACCCGGGGCGATCTGAGCTGGTTCGCCGCCCGCCACTCTGGCGTAGCGGGAGAGCTACTCTACTTTCCGACCCGCATGGATCCGGCGCTGAATTCGCTCGCCGATAGCGCGCCGCGCGGCGACACGCTGACTATCCTGGTGGGTAATTCCGGCGACCGTAGCAACGAGCATATTGCGGCGCTGCGTGCGATTCGCCAGCAGTTTGGCGATACGGTTAACGTTGTCGTGCCGATGGGTTATCCGGCAAATAATGGCGACTACATCAACGAAGTCCGCGCGGCCGGCGCGGCGCTGTTCAGCCCGCAGCATTTCCAGGTATTGAGCGACAAGCTGGCGTTTGATGACTACCTTGCCCTGCTGCGCCGCTGCGATCTTGGCTACTTCCTGTTTGCCCGCCAGCAGGGTATCGGCACGCTGTGCCTGCTGATTCAGGCGGGGATCCCCTGCGTGCTGAACCGGGAGAATCCCTTCTGGCAGGATATGTCGGAGCAGCATATTCCGGTACTCTTTACCAGCGATGCGCTGGACGTGAGCGTTGTGCGTGAAGCGCAGCGCCAGCTGGCCGGCGTGGATAAAAATCAAATCGCCTTCTTCCGGCCGAATTACCTGACGGGCTGGCGACGAGCGTTGCGAATTGCTGCGGGGGTGGATGCATGACATTAATGCAATTTAGCGGGCTGCTGCTGGTCTGGCTGCTGTCGACGCTATTTATCGCCACCGCCACGTACTTTGAATTTCGTCGCGTACGCTTCAACTTCAACGTCTTTTTCTCGCTGCTGTATCTGCTGACGTTTTTCTTTGGCTTCCCGCTGACCAGTATTCTGGTGTTCCGCTTTGACGTCGCGGTCGCCCCGCCGGAAATTCTGCTGCAAACCCTGCTGGTTTCCGTCTGCTTTTATGCGGTTTACTACGTGACTTATAAAACGCGGCTACGGTCGGCGACGCACGGTCATCCGCATCGTCCGCTGTTTACGATGAATCGCGTGGAGACCCACCTCACCTGGGGCATTTTGCTGGGGCTGGCGCTGCTTTGTGTCGGCATCTTCTTTGCGCATAACGGCTTCCTGTTATTCAAGCTCAACTCCTATAGCCAGATCTTCTCCAGCGAAGTCTCCGGCGTGGCGCTAAAGCGCTTCTTCTACTTTTTCATCCCGGCAATGCTGGTGGTCTATTTTCTGCGTCAGGATTATAAAGCGTGGATATTCTTCCTTGTCAGCACCGTCGCCTTTGGCCTGCTGACCTACGCCATCGTTGGCGGCACCCGGGCGAATATCATCATCGCGTTTGCCATCTTCCTGTTTATCGGCATCATTCGCGGCTGGATCAGCCTGTGGATGCTGGCGGCGGCGGGCGTGCTGGGCATCGTCGGTATGTTCTGGCTGGCCCTGAAGCGCTATGGCATGAACGTCAGCGGCGATGAGGCGTTTTATACTTTCCTCTATCTGACCCGCGACACCTTCTCGCCGTGGGAGAATCTGGCCCTGTTGCTGCAAAATTACGACAAGATTGAGTTCCAGGGGCTGGCGCCAATCATCCGGGATTTTTACGTCTTTATCCCCAGCTGGTTGTGGCACGGTCGTCCGACAATGGTGCTCAATACCGCGAACTATTTCACCTGGGAAGTATTGAATAATCATTCTGGTCTGGCGATTTCGCCGACCCTGATTGGCTCGCTGGTGGTGATGGGCGGCGTCTGGTTCGTCCCGCTGGGCGCGGTGGCGGTTGGGCTGATTATTAAATGGTTTGACTGGCTGTACGAGCTTGGCAACCGGGAAACGAACCGCTATAAAGCGGCGATTCTGCACAGTTTCTGTTTTGGCGCTATCTTCAACATGATCGTGCTGGCGCGTGAAGGGCTGGATTCATTTGGCTCTCGCGTGGTTTTTTTCCTCGTTATCTTTGGGATCTGCCTGCTGGCGGCAAAACTGCTGTACTGGTTCCTGGATAGCGTGGGGCTGATTCACCGGCGGGCCAAACCGCTGACGCAACCTCAAGTCTGATAAGGGTGTACATGACTGAGACCACATCCGCGCCGTTGTACCTGCTGAGAGGGCTACAACTCATTGGTTGGCGCGATATGCAACACGCTCTGGATTATCTGTACGCCGATGGTGAGATCCGCACGGGAACGCTGGTGGCGATTAATGCAGAGAAGATGCTGGCGGTAGAAGACAGCCCCGAGGTCCGGGCGCTGATTGAAGCGGCAGAATTCAAATACGCTGATGGCATCAGCGTAGTACGTTCATTACGTAAAAAATACCCTCAGGCTCAGGTGTCGCGCGTCGCCGGAGCCGATTTATGGGAAGCCCTGATGGCGCGCGCAGGCGCTCAGGGAACGCCGGTATTTCTGATCGGCGGCAAGCCCGAGGTGCTCGCGCAGACGGAGCAGCAGCTTCGCCAGCGCTGGAACGTGAATATCGTTGGAAGCCAGGATGGTTATTTTGCCGCTGACCAGCGTCAGGCGCTATTTGAGCGTATCCGCGATAGCGGGGCGAAGATCGTCACGGTGGCGATGGGCTCGCCGCGTCAGGAGATCCTGATGCGCGACTGTCGGGACGTTTATCCGCAGGCGCTGTATATGGGCGTGGGCGGCACCTACGATGTTTTTACCGGCCACGTTCAGCGGGCACCGAAGTTCTGGCAGGACCTGGGTCTGGAGTGGTTCTATCGCCTGGTTTCGCAGCCGAGCCGCATAAAAAGGCAGGCGCGCCTGCTGCGCTATTTACGCTGGCATTACACCGATAAGCTGTGACATTCCACTGCAAGCGGGCGGGTTTACCTGGGTATTCTGTGTAATGTCTTCACTCGCCTGATACTTTATTTGCCATTTCCCTCAAATTCATTAACCATTCGCATGCTTAAAACGCGACGGTCAGTTTACCGTCGCGCAGGCAGGGCTATTCATTCAATAAAAATAACCGGCATAGACACATCCCTGTTGGGATGCGCTTAAACCCGGAGCAGGGCAAACACAAGAGGCTATATGACTGAGAAAAAAGCGGAACTTCAGCGGGGACTGGAGGCGCGGCACATTGAGCTAATCGCTCTTGGTGGGACAATTGGCGTCGGGTTATTTATGGGCGCGGCCAGTACGCTGAAGTGGGCCGGACCTTCAGTTCTGCTGGCGTATATTATCGCCGGGCTCTTTGTCTTCTTCATCATGCGTTCGATGGGCGAAATGCTGTTCCTCGAACCGGTAACCGGATCGTTCGCCGTTTACGCACACCGCTATATGAGCCCATTTTTCGGCTATCTCACCGCCTGGTCCTACTGGTTTATGTGGATGGCGGTCGGGATATCGGAGATTACGGCTATCGGGGTTTATGTGCAGTTCTGGTTCCCGGATATGGCGCAGTGGATACCGGCGCTGATTGCCGTCGGGCTGGTGGCGCTGGCGAACCTCGCGGCGGTACGGCTGTACGGCGAAATTGAATTCTGGTTTGCCATGATTAAGGTCACCACCATTATTGTGATGATCGTGGTGGGGCTGGGCGTTATTTTCTTTGGCTTTGGCAACGGCGGGCACGCCATTGGCTTTGGTAATCTGACCGAGCACGGTGGCTTCTTCGCCGGCGGCTGGAAGGGCTTCCTGACGGCGCTGTGCATCGTGGTCGCGTCTTATCAGGGCGTCGAGCTTATCGGGATTACCGCCGGTGAAGCGAAGAACCCGCAGGTTACGCTGCGTAGCGCGGTTGGCAAGGTGCTGTGGCGAATCCTGATTTTCTATGTAGGGGCGATTTTTGTGATCGTCACTATTTTCCCGTGGGATCAAATTGGCTCCAACGGCAGTCCGTTCGTACTGACCTTTGCCAAAATCGGCATCACCGCGGCGGCGGGCATTATTAACTTTGTGGTGCTCACGGCGGCGCTTTCCGGCTGTAACAGCGGCATGTACAGCTGCGGCCGCATGCTCTACGCGCTGGCAAAAAACCGTCAGCTGCCCGCGGCCATCGCCAAAGTTTCGCGCAACGGCGTGCCGTCAGCGGGCGTGGCGCTGTCGATCCTGATTCTGCTGGTCGGCTCGTGCCTGAACTACATTATCCCTAATCCACAGCGAGTTTTCGTCTACGTCTACAGCGCCAGCGTGCTGCCGGGGATGGTGCCGTGGTTTGTGATTCTGATTAGCCAGCTGCGTTTTCGTCTCGTGCATAAAGACGCGATGGCCAGCCATCCGTTTCGCTCGCTGCTGTTCCCGTGGGCGAACTATTTGACCATGGCGTTCCTGATTTGCGTGCTGATAGGGATGGGATTTAACGACGATACGCGTATGTCGCTCTTTGTCGGAATGATTTTCCTCGCCGCCGTGACGCTTATTTATAAGGTATTTGGCCTTGGCCGACGCGGAAATGTTGATAATGTGGCGCAATAAGCAACAAAACGCACAAAGCATGAGCAAACAATAATTTTCTTTAAAAAGGCACTAGACAGCGGGGTAGGAAGTCCGTATTATCCGACCCCGCAACGGCGCTAAGCGCCCGTAGCTCAGCTGGATAGAGCGCTGCCCTCCGGAGGCAGAGGTCTCAGGTTCGAATCCTGTCGGGCGCACCATTTACCCGGTGCTGGAGCTGCGGTGGTTTCAATACCGCGTAAAAGATTTGCAGTGGTGGCTATAGCTCAGTTGGTAGAGCCCTGGATTGTGATTCCAGTTGTCGTGGGTTCGAATCCCATTAGCCACCCCATTATTTAGAAAGTTGTGATATTGCGAAGGTGGCGGAATTGGTAGACGCGCTAGCTTCAGGTGTTAGTGTTCTTACGGACGTGGGGGTTCAAGTCCCCCCCCTCGCACCACGACTTTATAAAGAATTGAACTAAAAATTCAAAAAAGCAGTACATCGGCGAGTAGCGCAGCTTGGTAGCGCAACTGGTTTGGGACCAGTGGGTCGGAGGTTCGAATCCTCTCTCGCCGACCAATTTTGAACCCCGCTTCGGCGGGGTTTTTTGTTTTCCGCTTCTGCAAAAACGTTCCTATCTCCCTGATATCGCAAAAAATATCTCGCTAATCAGCATGCGATTTATTGTCCAGAATAGTCCCAATTCCTTGTGCGGATAGATGCATTTTCTACCGATCCTGTGCGATAATAAACGGGTAGATGCTCATTCCATCTCTTATGTTCGCCTTAGTGCCTCATAAACTCAGGAATGATGCAGAGCCGTTTTACGGTGCTTATCGTCCACTGACAGATGTCGCATTTTATATGCTAAATCATTCATGATGTGTCGAGACGGCCAGCACGGGAATCTCCAGGAGCTTACAAAGGTAAGTGACTGGGGTGAGCGTGTGCAGCCAACGAAGAGACAGCGTGAAGGATGAAGCCATATAGCCTCATCAAACACCATGGACACTACGTTGAGTGAAGCACCCAATTTGTTGTCAAACAGACCTGTTTTAACGCCTGCCCTGGTTTCAGAGCAGGCGTTTTTTTCTTTTCAGGGATAGAGAAACGCTCAGGCGGGAAGAGAAGAGATTCTCGCCCCCGATGGAGGCGAGAAGGGCATTACTGCTGCGGGTTGTTTTGCAGGGTTAACAGCAGGCCGTCGCGACGCATCGTCGCCGCTTCTTCCGGCTGATGCAGGCGGTCAAGAGTATCGGCCAGCCACGCGTAGTCAAACGCATCCGGGCGCTGCTTGAGCGCTGCGCGGAACGCGATGCTGGCTTCCTGCCACTCGCCGTGACGCATGAGCGATTGTCCCAGCGTACTCCACAGCAGCGGACGGTCGCCGACCGTTTTGATCTGCTGGCGCAGCACCTTTTCCAGCTGTTCCGGATTATTCGTTTTCAGCCGCGGGATCGGCATCACCAGACGATCGTCGTAGTGCTTTTTCAGACCTTCGATAATAATCTGCTGCGCGGTATCATGGTCGTCGCTTTCGATAAGGCGATTAGCCATTGCCACCTGTAGCGCCACCTGGCTGCGGGTTTTTCGGTTCTGGCTTTTCCACCAGTCGCGCAGACCTTCGCTGCCGCCGTCGGCCAGCGTTTTATCCATCAGGCCAATCCACGCCAGCTGTTCCAGTTCGGCACGGTGCTCTTCATCGCTGACGTTGGCTTTCGCCATTGATGGAATGATATCCAGCAGCGAATTCCAGGCGCCGGTACGAATGTAGGCCTGCTCGGCGAGGCGCAGGACCTCCGGATGACGCGGCGTGATCTCCAGCAGCTTGTCGATGCCGTGGCGGGCGGCGTGGTTTTCATTACGCGCCAGCTGCAGGCGTACGCGGGTGATTTCGACAGGTATCAGGTCGTCGCCGGCGAGCTCTGTCGCGCGCTCCAGATGCTGGTTGGCGCGGGCTTCATCGCCACGCTGCTGGGCGGCTTCTGCCGCCAGCAGGTAGTTCACAACGGGCTGCTCAGCGTGATCGGCATTTTTCGCCATCAGCTTCTCAACCTGCTGATAATCGCCCTCCGCCAGCTTCAGCAGCGCCTGCTCGGTTTGCTTACGCGCGCGGCGACGCTTGCGGCCCACGAACCAGCCGCGGGTATGTGCGCCAGTGCGGAAAATGCGCCGCAGCAGCCACTCAATGGCAAACAGCACTACCATGGTGAGGATCATGATGATCGCTAACCCGGTGACGCTGGTTTCAATGTTGTAATTATCGGTCTGGATCAGGACGTAGCCCTGATGACCCGCGATCATCGGACCGACCACGATCCCGGCAAGCAGCAGCGCGAAGAGTAAGAGAATTTTCAACATGCGTTACTCTCCTTGTGGCGCAGGCGTTGGCGCGTGGGCAGCAGGTGCCGGCGCGGGAGCCGGGGCGCTGGCCTGGGTTTCAGCCGGCTGCGCCATCAGATTACGTACCCGCGTTTGCATCAGTTTCTCAAGCAGCGCCTGGCTCTGCAGGCTCTCCGGTACGTTCATGGTGATGCTTTGCTGGCTGAGCTTATCCACGTCCTCAAGGAAGGCTTTGGTGGTGGCATCTTCAGTGTCGTAGTAAGCACGAACCCACGTCGAGACGTTATCCAGCGCCTGTTTGTAGGTTTCTTCCTGATGACGCGGAACCGCCTGCGCCGCGACCAGCAGACGGGAGCGGATGTTTTCGCGCAGATAGACGTCCTGGTTTGGCGCCAGCAGCGGCACGGCGGTCTCATCGCGGCGGCGAACGGTAATAAAGCTGTCCATAAAGTTCTGCCAGCTTTTTTGCAGGTTTACCCGCCACTCGCTAATGGAGCTGGATAGCTCATCGCTATCGGAATCCATCGGGGTGTCATCGTCGTTGTTGTCCGCCAGGCGTAAATTATCGATCTGGTTGGCGAGCTGGTTCACTTTCAGAATGATGCCGTCGTAGTCGACCTGGCTCACGGCGGAAAGCGAAGCAATATCGTCGGTAATGGCGCGACGGGCGGAAATCAGGCTCGGATCGTTCATATCGGCGAGGCTGGCATCGGCGCTTTTCAGCAGCGCGGCGGCGGTCGTCACGTCCTGATCGCTCCACAGCTTACGTCCGGCCAGTTTTACGAGGAAATCAGCCTGCGCGAGCAGCCAGGTTTTTGCATCGCTGCCGGAAATGACCGCGACCTTCTCCTGCACTTCTTCCAGCTTCTTCGCCAGAGAATCCTGCTGACGCTGCGCTTCCGTCAGCTGATCGGCCTGCTGCTTGATGATGCCTTCAAGCTCGCTTTTTTGGCTCTCCTGCGCTTTTTGCAGCGCGGCGATCTGGCTGGATAGCCCGGCGCTGGCTTCGCTCTGGCGGGTTGCCTGAGTCTTCGTCAGACCATAAAGGCCTACGCCAGCGGCGAGGGCGATAGCGATAGCTATTGCGCTCAGGGCGAGGCTGGTTTTACTGCCGCCGTTTTTCTTTTCGACATTCTTCTCTGGCTGTGGCGTCGTTTCCACGGCCTCCCTGGTCTCTTCAACCACGGCGGATTGATTCTGTTGTTCCGTCATTATGGCTTCCAATGTTGAGAGTTATTGTAATGCGCGTAGCAGCGCATCGTTGTCGGCGCTATCGGCAACCTGGATATCCTGCCAGCCCAATTCCCTGGCCTGCTCGGCCAGACGTTCACTGACAACGAAAATGCGACAGCTCAGGAGCCAACGTTCGCGATACCACTGTGGTATTAGCGTCCAGAGCTGCTGCAGCATCTCGCCGCTGGTGATGACCAGCGTCGAAACCCCGCGAGACTGCCAGCGCATTGCTTCTTCTGCGCCATCGTAGTGCCTTGCACTACGTTGATAACATTCACAAAAAGTGACATCAGCACCGCGTTCGCGAAGCGTGTCACCGAGTAATTCCCGCCCGCCGTTGCCGCGCAGGATGAGCGCTTTTTTCCCCGCAATGTTTTGTAATTCAGGTAATTGTAGCAAGACTTCGCTGATTTCCCGATCTAACGGGTAGCGAACTTGTCGATTACTGACCTTATGCAGGGCCAGCGCGGTGGTGCGGCCAATGGCAAAATAGTCGGGCGCCGTGGGCCAGCGCAGCCCCTGCTGCTGGAGGCGAGCGTGGGCAAACTCGACGGCATGCTGAGATAGCGCGAAGAGCAAATCGCCTGCGGCGAGGCTTGCCAGCTGGCCGCCCAGCTCAGAGAGCTGACGGCCCGGGGTAAACTCAATGAGCGGAAAGCTCCAGGCCACGCGTCCCAGCGCGCGCAGGCGGCTGACTAACTCTTCGCCTTGCGGCAGCGGACGGGTAACCAGAATGCTCATTGAGGCGCTTCTCCTGCGTAGACGACGGCGAGAATGTCGCGAGCGCCGTTATCCAGAAGTTCTTCGGCAAGGGCGACGCCCAGTGTTTCGGCATCTTCCGGGCGACCGCGCCGCTCGCCGCGTACCGTGTGTGAGCCATCCGGCGCGCCAACCAGCGCGCGCAGCCATAGCTCACCGTCGATCAGTTCGGCATAGCTGCCGATAGGTACCTGACAGCCGCCTTCAAGCCGGGTGTTCATCGCCCGTTCAGCGCGGACGCGGATGGCCGTTTCCGTATGATTCAGCGGGGCCAGCAGCGTTTTGGTCCATTCGTCGTCAAGGCGACACTCAATGCCGACCGCGCCCTGGCCGACGGCGGGCAGAGATTGCTCCGGGGACAGCGGTTGACGAATACGCGCCTCAAGGTTCAGGCGCTTAAGCCCTGCGGCGGCCAGAATAATGGCGTCGTACTCGCCGCTATCAAGCTTGCCCAGACGCGTGCCAACGTTGCCGCGCAGGGAGCGGATCGTGAGATCCGGCCGCGCGGCGGCCAGTTGACACTGACGGCGTAAACTTGAGGTGCCAACGATGCTGCCGTGGGGGAGTTCATCAATGGAAGCGTAGTGATTCGAGACAAAGGCATCGCGCGGATCTTCGCGTTCACAGATGGTCACCAGCCCCAGCCCTTCGGGAAACTCCACCGGCACGTCCTTCATAGAATGGACGGCAATGTCGGCGCGACCTTCCAGCATGGCCAGCTCTAACTCTTTCACAAAGAGGCCCTTACCGCCCACTTTTGCAAGGGGCGTATCAAGGATCACGTCGCCGCGGGTGACCATAGGCACCAGCTCAACGGAAAGCCCCGGATGACAGGACTCCAGGCGCTCTTTCACATAATGTGCCTGCCATAGCGCAAGCGGGCTTTGCCGTGTGGCAATTCTCAAAACTTTGTCTAACATGCTTGTTACCGTCATAGTCGACCACTAACCATCCTAACATTGTTGTCTTAGGGATGTTAGTTTTGTGGGGTTAAGGGTCGCGGCCATTTTTTTAGCCTTTCATGCGTTTGCGGGTTGCCGCAAACGTAGTGAAGAATTTACACGTAGTAAAGGGTGCTACACTTGTATGTAGCTCATCTTTCTTTACGGTCAATCAGCAAGGTGTTAGATTGATCACGTTTTAAACCATTTGTCAGTCAGCAGTTCATCACAACCACACCGACGACGAATGGTGACGGTTTTTGTTGAAATACTGAAACTCTCCGTACTATTGTACGTCGGGTTTTTGAACATCAGGCGATATGTCTTGTACCTCTATATTGAGACACTGAAACAGAGACTGGATGCCATCAACCAATTGCGCGTGGATCGCGCCCTTGCTGCCATGGGACCCGCTTTCCAGCAGGTTTACAGTCTACTGCCGACATTACTACATTATCATCATCCGCTGATGCCGGGTTACCTTGACGGTAACGTTCCCCGTGGCATTTGCCTCTACACGCCTGATGAAACCCAACGTCACTATCTTGATGAACTCGAGCTCAACCGTGGAATGCTGGCCAAAGAGCCGCCGAAAGGCGAGCTGCCGATCACCGGCCTTTACTCTATGGGCAGTACTTCTTCCGTCGGCCAAAGCTGCTCTTCCGACCTGGATATCTGGGTTTGCCACCAATCATGGCTGGATAGCGAAGAGCGCCAGCTGCTGCAGCGCAAATGTAGCCTGCTCGAGAGCTGGGCCGCGTCGCTGGGCGTTGAGGTCAGCTTCTTCCTGATCGACGAAAACCGCTTCCGCCATAACGAAAGCGGCAGCCTGGGCGGTGAAGACTGCGGCTCAACTCAACACATCCTGCTGCTGGATGAGTTTTACCGTACCGCGGTGCGCCTGGCCGGGAAACGTATTCTGTGGAATATGGTGCCGTGCGATGAAGAAGAGCATTACGACGATTACGTGATGAGCCTCTACGCGCAGGGCGTGCTGACGCCGAACGAATGGCTGGATCTCGGCGGCCTGAGTTCCCTCTCGGCAGAAGAGTACTTCGGCGCCAGCCTGTGGCAGCTGTATAAAAGCATCGACTCGCCCTATAAGGCGGTGCTGAAGACGCTGCTGCTGGAAGCGTACTCCTGGGAGTATCCCAACAACCGTCTGCTGGCGAAAGATATCAAGCAGCGCCTGCATGATGGTGAAATCGTATCGTTTGGCCTTGACCCTTACTGCATGATGCTGGAGCGCGTCACGCTCTATCTGCAGGCCATCGAAGATGAAACGCGCCTCGATCTGGTGCGTCGATGTTTCTATTTAAAAGTGTGCGAGAAGCTGAGCCGCGAGCGCGCCTGCGTCGGCTGGCGCCGTGAAGTCGTCAGCCACCTGGTGAAAGAGTGGGGCTGGGATGAAAAGCGTCTGATGATGCTCGATAACCGGGCCAACTGGAAGATTGACGAAGTCCGTAAAGCGCACAACGAACTGCTTGATGCGATGATGCAGAGCTATCGCAACCTGATTCGCTTTGCGCGCCGTAATAACCTGAGCGTTTCCGCCAGCCCGCAGGATATTGGCGTGCTGACGCGTAAGCTGTACGCCGCCTTTGAAGCGCTGCCGGGGAAAGTGACCCTGGTAAACCCGCAAATTTCGCCGGATCTGTCTGAGCCGAATCTGACTTTCATCCACGTGCCGCCGGGCCGTGCCAACCGTACCGGCTGGTATGTCTATAACCGCGCGCCGGACATGGAATCGATCATCAGCCATCAGCCGCTGGAATATAACCGTTATCTTAATAAGCTGGTGGCCTGGGCCTGGTTTAACGGCCTGCTGACGTCACGCACACGCCTGTTTATTAAGGGCAACGGGATTGTCGACCTGGCGAAACTGCAGGAGATGGTGGCCGATGTGGCGCATCACTTCCCGCTGCGCCTGCCGTCTCCGACGCCGAAAGCGCTGTATAGCCCCTGCGAAATTCGCCACCTGGCGATTATCGTCAACCTCGAATATGACCCGACGGCGGCCTTCCGCAATCAGGTGGTGCATTTCGACTTCCGCAAGCTGGATGTTTTCAGCTTCGGCGAAGAGCAAAAGTGCCTGATTGGCAGCATCGATCTGCTGTATCGCAACTCGTGGAACGAGGTGCGCACGCTGCACTTTAACGGCGAGCAGGCGATGATCGAAGCGCTGAAAACCATTCTTGGCAAGATGCACCAGGACGCCGCGCCGCCGGATAGCGTGGAAGTTTTCTGCTATAGCCAGCATCTGCGCGGCCTGATCCGCACTCGCGTGCAGCAGCTGGTGTCTGAATGCGTTGAGCTGCGTCTTTCCAGTACCCGCCAGGATACCGGCCGTTTTAAAGCGCTACGCGTTTCCGGGCAGACCTGGGGACTCTTCTTCGAGCGTCTTAACGTCTCGGTACAGAAGCTGGAAAACGCCATCGAATTCTACGGCGCGATTTCGCATAACAAACTGCACGGCCTGTCGGTGCAGGTGGAAACCAACCACGTCAGGCTGCCGCAGGTGGTGGATGGTTTTGCCAGCGAAGGGATTATTCAGTTCTTCTTTGAAGATGCGGATAACGATAACGGATTTAACATCTATATCCTTGATGAGAGCAACCGCGCCGAGGTGTATCACCACTGCGAAGGCAGCAAAGAAGAGCTGGTACGCGACGTCAGCCGCTTCTACTCTTCGTCGCATGACCGCTTTACCTACGGCTCCAGCTTTATCAACTTTAACCTGCCGCAGTTTTATCAAATCGTCGACGTCGACGGCCGCGAACAGGTGATCCCGTTCCGCAGCCAGGTGATTGCCGCGGCGACCCTTGCTGCAGGTGAGGATTCCGCGACATCATCGATGTTGCAGCACTACTCATGACCCGCCGCGTAGACCTGTCATTCGGCGCAGGTAAATTTCCCGGGGGCGCTTCGCTTGCCTGGGCTTCGGGGTGATATGGGTTTTGTCGCCCGGATACGGCGTTAGCCGCAATCCGGGGAACTCGAATCACGCGCGTTTAGCGAAAACTCACCGCTTCACCGGCCTGCGCAGTCGCCGCCTGTTCCAGCAGATCCCAGAAGGTTTCGCCGCTGCGGTCGCATACCCACTCGTCGCCTTTCAGGTCGAAATGGTAGCCGCCTTGTTTTGTCGCCAGCCATACCTGGTGCAGCGGCTCCTGGCGGTTGATAATAATTTTGCTGCCGTTTTCAAAGCTGATAGTCAGCACGCCGCCGTTGATTTCGCAGTCGATATCGCTGTCGCCATCCCAGTCGTCGAGACGCTCTTCGATGGTCATCCACAGGGTATCGGCCAGGCGATGGAATTCACTGTCGTTCATGGTTCTTTCCCGCTTTTTTGATCGTGGCGGCAGTATAGCGCAATCTACGATGACTTCGGCAGATGGCGAAGGCGGATCAGCAGTAGAGACGTCAAGATCGCCATCGCCAGCAGCCCGTAACGCGCGCTCAGCATCCGGCTCTGTTGATAATGCTGAAGAAGGCCAGAGAGATCGCCGGGCGCCAGGTTTTGTGTCTGGATAAGCTGATGGAAAGTCCGATCGCTCGTCCAGGGGATAAACGTGAGATGGCCGATGACCTGTCGGGCGGCCAGGCCCATTGCCAGGTCGTGCTGTACCTGATATTTCATCAGGAAGGTCAACACCGTGAGCATGACGGTACTGATTAACGCCATTCCTAATGCCTGCCCGATATCGCGCGAGGCGGCCTGAACGCCGCCGGACTGTTCGGCGTGCCGATTCCCTGCGCCAGTGGTGACCAGTATCGGGGCATTGGCCGCGATGGTGCCCATCCCTGCGCCGATTAAACAGAGCCCTGACGCCATCAGTACAGGGGTAAACCCCGTCACGTGCAGCGCCGCGGCGGCAACCAGAGCGCCGGCGATTCCCGCCGTCAGCCCCATCTGGCACTGGCGGCGAGGGTTTCGCTGCTGAATAAACAGCGGCAGGCCCAGCGAACAGGCGGCGAGACATATCGCAAAAGGGAGTATCAGCAGCCCTGTTTCCATCGCCGATACGCTTTTAACAATCTGCGCAAAACTCACCACGGTAAAAATAGCCGAACTGTAGGCAAAAAATATCCAACCGGTGAGATAGAGCCCGTGGCGCACCAGGCGGGTTTTCAGGAAAACCGCGGGGAGCAGAGCGTGGCCGGTGGTGGCTTCAAAATGACGTTCCCAGCGCAGCATCATCACCAGCACCATCAGGCCGCAGAGAATAACGAAAGGGGCGGGGCTCAGGCCGAGAACGCTCACTGCCGGGTCGAAGGGCATAACCAGCCCCCAGACCGGGATGCGCAGAATACCGAAAATCGTCAGGAACAGCCCCAGGGTGCCTAACAGAAAGCCCGGGGTATCGAAGGCGATAGCGGCGCGTTTGTTTTCTGATGCCGGGATGATGACGGAGCAGAGCAGGATAAGCAGCGCCAGCAGGCCAAGCGAGGCAAACGCGATGCGCCAGCCGACGTGGTCCAGCAAATATCCGCATACAATTGGACCACAGGCGAATGAAATGCCGCTGGAGGCGCCCAGAGCGCCAAAGGCGGCAACCCGTCGTCGCTGCTGATACAGGGCAGAGATCAGGCCAAAAACGGCGGGGATCATCAGGCTACCGCCTATCCCGGCGGTCAGACGCGCGCCCCAGGTGAAGAGCGCGATCGATGGCGAAAAAAAGGCGCAGGCTTCGGCGAGGATAAAAATCAGGCAGCCGATGCGAAACAGCATTCGCCAACCCCAGATACACCCCAGCATTCCGCCTGCCACCATAAACGTGCCCGCAATCAACGGATACATGGTATTCGCTGTACTGACCTGCCCAAGCGTGGCGTGCAGATCGTTCATTAGCGCCTGCGTGGCGATACTTAACGTCACGTTATCGGCGGAAGCCAGAAACTGTGCGCAGCATAAGACAACCAAAGGTAACCAGTTTGTCGGTGTAGGGTTGGTGGTCACAGCGTGTTCCTTTTTGATAGAAACGACAAAACGCGCCCTTCCTCGCGGGAGGGGCGCGTTATTGTTAGTTATCTTTCGATCTTAACTCAGATTTTCGACTTCTTCGCACGCGGCTCTTCTCCTGCTGCGTCATCAGACCCTTTGGCGCGGACGGGGAGATTGCGCGTCCCGAATAAAAACAGCAGCGTCATGACCGCGGTGGCGACCATGCCCGCTCGCGTAGCTTTCAGGCGGGCGGTTTTATAGACCTGGTTGAGTTCCGTCACATCCTTTTGATTCACGCCTTGATCCAGCATTAGCTTTGAGAAGCCGGTATCGCTGAGATAAGGAATGACGGAGATATTCGCCACTTTTTGCTGTGTATCCTGGCTCAGCGAAGCGTCGTGGCTGGCCATATCCTGCACTGTCATGGTGATCGCCGTCAGCATCACCATACCGCAAACCGCCACGCCGATTGCCTGGCCGACGTTACGCGAAGTCGCCTGCACGCCGCCGGACTGCTGCGCATCGCGCGCCGGCAGAGCGCTGGTAACAATATAGCTGGAATAGGCGGAAACGATGCCCATACTAATGCCAATCAGACACATCCCTACCGGCACGATCATGCTGAAATCGGACGGGCCGAAGCCGAAGATGCACAACACGGAGCCCAGCGTGCCGATGAGCAGCGCGCTCTGGCACATCCGTTTCGGATTCGCGTTTTTCCAGACGATCGGCAGCCCCAGCGAAAAGACCACGACGCCCAGCGCAAACGGCAGAATGAGCAAGCCGGTTTCAATACCGTTCAGCCCGGCAACCACCTGTACAAAGCTCACGGTCACAAAAATACCGGAACCGTAGGCGAGGAAGATAAACGCCGTCAGATAGAGACCGTTACGCACCTGCGGCGTTGCGAGGAACGACAGCGGGATCAGCGCGCTGCCGGTGGTGGCTTCGCGATGGCGCTCCCACTTCAGCATAATCGCCAGCACGATCAGGCCAAACAGGACGAGGAACGGCGCCGGGCTAAGACCCATGACGGTGAACGGCGCGTTAAACGGCGTAAACAGACCCCAGCTCGAGACTTTCAGGAAGCCGAGGATCACGCTGAACAGGCCGATTACGGTCAGGACGACGCCCGGCAGATCGAACACCACTTTGCGTTCAGGTTTTGCCGGCGTAGGGACGAGGAAAGAGCCGCTGAAGATCACGATGCACAGGCCGGCGATAGCGGCAAACGCCGCACGCCAGCCGAAATGGTCAACCAGCAGGCCGCAAATCAACGGACCGGCGGCGAAGGAGACGCCGCTTGCCGCGCCGATAGCGCCAAAGGCGATCGCCTGCTGGCGGCCTTTATAGTTACTGGCGATAAGCCCCAGCACCGAAGGGATCATAAAGCTTCCGCCAATACCGGAAAGCAGACGGGCGCCGTAGGTGAAGACCAGCATGTTCGGTGAGAAATAAGCGGTCAGCTCGGCAAGAAACAGCAGCGCGCAGCCGATGCGGAAGGTTTTCTTCCAGCCGACGATAAGCCCGGCCATCCCGGCGGCGACCATCAGAGAGCCCGCGGCCAGCGAATACATCGCGTTGGCGATGCTGATGAGATCCATTGACGCGTGCAGGTCTTTGACCAGCGCGCCGGTAGCGATGCTCAGCGTGGCATTATCGCCGGATGTCGAGAGCTGAGCGAGGCACAGCACCAGCAGCGGCAACCATTTCATCGCCGTATCGGCGGCCGCGTTGCGCGATATGCCGGGAGAGTTAATTACTGAATTTGTCGTCATGATCGTGTTCTGTGGTTAATTTCAGGCAATCTACACATCATCCTTCTAGCTGCCTCTGTGCTGGCTGCCTGCGTTCACCCCGGTCGCTTACTGTAATAAGTGACCGAGGATTCTCTCAGGTGCCGCCTTGATGCAATGTGAATGATTTTGTGCAATAGCTATCCGCCCGACGTCGCCGCCGGGTGGATAATGTTCGCAACAGGTTTACTGGATTTGCTGTTTCTTACCGCCCAGCACGGTGCCCCAGACCTTCACATCTTTAAGCTGAACCGGCTCGATGGCCTGCGGATCCTCTTCCAGCACGGTGAAGTCGGCATATTTACCGCATTCGATGCTGCCGATCAGATGGTCCATTTTCATGGTCCACGCTGCGCCGAGGGTCATCGCGTGCAGCGCTTGATCGACGGAGATTTTTTCCGCTTCGCCCAGTACGCGCCCGGATGCCGTCAGGCGGTTCACCGCGCACCAGCCGGTGAACAGCGGGTTGATGGGGGTGATGCCGCAATCGCTGTGGAAGGCGAAAGGAATACCGTGGCGCACCGCGCTGCCGCAGGCGTCCATACGCATTGCGCGCTCCGGGCCCATGGTTTTGCTGTAGTGCTGATCGCCCCAGTAATAGATGTGGTTGCTGAAAAAGTTCACGCCCATACCCATCTCTTTGATGCGTTTGAACTGATCTTCACGCAGCATCTGCGCGTGCTGCATCACCGCGCGGTGGTTCACTGCCGGAATACGATTCAGGGTTTTCTCGACGGCTTTAATGAACGCTTCCGAGGCCTCGTCGCCGTTACAGTGGCAGTGAACCTGGTAGCCGCGGGACATGATGTCGTAGACCTGCTGCTCCACCTCTTCCGGCGTGGCGTTCCACGCGCCGTTGTGGCCATCCAGATAATAGAAGGGCTCCAGCATCCGTCCTGACCCACCCTGGATAGAGCCGTCGAGGAAGATTTTCATCGGGCCGAAGTGCATTTTTTCGTGCCCGTGACGCATGACGTCCGGGGCGAAATCCAGCGCTTCCTGGAAGGGTTTTTTGACGAAAGGAGGACCGTAGGCCACCAGCAGACGAATCGGGAAGTCCTCTTCACGGGTCATGCGGATGTAGTTGGTCATCAGCTCGGGATTGCTGAAATCGGTCAGACCCATATCGGCTGCGCTGGTGCAGCCTGCGCGAAACGCTTCCTGGCCGAAATTGGCGATGGCGATTTCGGTGGTGAGTTCGTCCCAGAAACCATATTTATTCAGGATTGGCCCCATGGCGGCGAACTCCACCAGCTCGCCGTGCAGCGTCCCGTCCTGATTTTTCACCACGCCTTCGATCTGGCAGTCGTCAAATATTCCGCAGTCGTGCAGAGCGGCGGTATTGGCGCCCATCAGGTGGATGCTCATATGGATAACCGCGACCGGACGGGTGGTTGAGACGCGGTCCAGATGTTCGCGACCCAGCTTTTCGCTGCCGAAATAAATGGGATCAACGCCCCATGCGATCAGCGGCGCGTGCGGATCGGTCATCTCACGTTCCACCGCCTGCAGTGCGCTGACGACGTCGTCAAAAGAGCGGCAGCCTTTCCAGACTTTACCGGTATGGTCCGGGCGATCGTAGTAACCCACATAGGGGAATTGCCACATACCGCCGCCGGTGACGTGCGAGTGGGCTTCAATCAGGCCGGGCATTAACACTTTATCGGCAAAGGTCTCGTCCAGCTGGTATTCGCCAAAGCCGGTGAGTTCTTCAAGCGTGCCGGTGCCTAAAATACGGTCGCCGCGCACCGCGACATGGGTGGTCTCCGGGCGGTTCGGGCACATCGTAATGATTTTTTTAGCGGCAAAAATCGTGATTTCTGATGCTGACATAGTAGGCTCAATCATTCAGGGTTCAGAGAGCGATGAAAGGCGTCGCTTTCATCATGAGTATTAATGCGCCTATGCTAATTGTCATATTGGATGTATAACAGGACCAAAAACCCACGATATTAAGGTGCCAATTTGTCGGTTGCTCTGCCTTTTGATTTAACGGGAATAAAGCTGGATGCTGGCAGAAAGCGTAGCGAGCAGCTTTATCGCGCCCTGAGAGAGAAGATGGTGAATACGCCCGGTCTTCACGGGGCTAAACTACCCGCGACGCGTGAGCTGGCGCGGCTGCTGGGGGTTTCTCGCAATACGGTGGTCTCGGTCTACGAGCGTTTATATGCCGATGATTTAATTGAAACCCGACAGGGCGACGGCACCTATATACGTTATCGCGGGCAGGAGGTTGACGAAGGCCCCGACGTCCCTGAAATTCCTGCCTTACGCGTCGACTCGCGCCTGCCGCTGACGGCGCGGTTTAATCGCCATTTTGTGCACGATGGCCCGCCGAAGGCTTTTCGCATCGGCATGCCCGCGATTGACCATTTCCCGTTTGATACCTGGTCGCGCCTGCAAAACCGCTTCTGGCGGCGGCGACCCATTGCGCAAATGGGTTACGGCGTTCCGGCGGGCGATTTACAGCTGCGCGAGCTTATCGCCAGCTATCTGCATACCTCGCGCGGCCTGAAGTGCGATCCGGCTCAGGTGATTATTACCCTTGGCGCACAACAGGCGATAATGCTCTGTTCCGCGCTGCTGCTGCGCGTCGGGCAGGACGTCATTATGGAAAACCCCTGCCACTGGGCGGCGGCGGGCGTATTCTCCTGCCTTGGTTTGAATATTAAAGCGATTAACGTTGATGATGAGGGGCTTCAGACGGCGCAGTTGACGGATTATCCCGACGCCCGGATGGTCTACGTGAGCCCGTCATGCCAGTACCCGACGGGCGCGACGCTCTCGCTATCGCGGCGGATGACGCTGCTGGAGTGGGCCAGAAAGCATCAGGCGTGGATTATGGAGGATGATTACGACGGCGAGTATCGCTATAACGGCACGCCGCTGATGCCGCTCGCCGCGCTGGATAACCGCCATCGGGTGATTTATATCGGTTCGTTTTCTAAAGTGATGTATCCCGCGCTACGCCTGGGCTACATGGTGGTTCCGCAACAGCTGGTGGAACCGCTGAACCTGCTGCGTACGCTATCCACCCGCCAGCCGCCAATGAACGACCAGCAGGTGATGGCGAGCTTTATTTCGGAGGGGCATTTCCAGCCTCATATCCGGCGAATGCGCAGAATTAGTAAAAGCCGTCGCGATCTGCTGCTGGCCGAGTGGAATCAGCATCTGAGCCATATTGGCGTGATGCCGGAAGTGGCCTCGGGGCTACATGCGGCGATTACGCTGGATGATGCTGAAACAGAAACCCGTCTCGTTAGCCAGGCCCAGGCGGCAGGCGTGGAAATTACGCCGCTGAGCGCATTGTGGATCCCCGGTACGCCTGAAAGCCGCCATCATTACGGCGTGGTGCTGGGATTTGCCGGCGTGATGGAAGCGGATATTGTGCAGTCGATACAGGCGCTAAAAAAATGCTGGCAGTGACCCTGCTAAAATGAATCATCAGCGTATATCTACCAACGCGTTTGCGCTGTAACCCTGGTGGAAAGCCGCTTTTCAGATGTCATAAAGCTGCCCTAAACGCTTGCTTTTACGTCTTCTCCTGCGATGATAGAAAACAGAAAGAATGAATTACGGGCTACTATCCATGAAAAACGTTTTCCCAGCGCTTGCCGTTTTATTTGCGGTCCTCAGCCTCACCGGCTGTGGTCTGAAAGGGCCGCTCTATTTCCCGCCAGCGGATAAAACGGCGCCTCCGCCGACTAAACCGGTTGATAGCGGTATCCAGAGCTCTACGCCGGATCGTAACGATCGCGGTGATAGCGGTGGTCCGACCCAGGTGAATTACTGACAGTTCCGCGCTGCTGGAGTAGATGATGCAGTTCTCTAAAATGCATGGCCTTGGCAATGACTTTATGGTTGTTGACGCGGTAACTCAGAATGTTTTTTTCTCACCGGAACTGATTCGTCGTCTGGCGGATCGGCATCTTGGCGTGGGCTTCGATCAGCTGCTGGTGGTTGAGCCGCCCTACGATCCGGAGCTCGACTTCCACTATCGCATCTTCAATGCCGACGGTAGCGAGGTGGCTCAATGCGGCAACGGCGCGCGCTGTTTCGCCCGCTTTGTGCGCCTGAAAGGCCTGACCAATAAACGTGACATCCGCGTCAGTACCTCGAACGGCCGTATGGTATTAAGCGTAACGGAAGACGATCTGGTGCGCGTGAATATGGGTGAGCCAAACTTCGAACCGTCGCAGGTGCCGTTCCGCGCCAACAAAGCGGAAAAGACCTATATCATGCGCGCCGCTGAACAGACAGTATTGTGCGGCGTGGTGTCGATGGGCAACCCGCACTGCGTTATTCAGGTCGATGATGTGGAAACCGCGACGGTGGAAACGCTCGGCCCGGTGATGGAAAACCACGAGCGCTTCCCGGAGCGGGCGAACATCGGCTTTATGCAGGTGGTCAGCCGCTCCCATATTCGCCTGCGCGTGTATGAACGCGGCGCGGGTGAAACGCAGGCCTGCGGCAGCGGCGCCTGCGCGGCGGCGGCAGTCGGTATCCAGCAGGGATTACTGGGCGAGGAGGTCCGCGTGGAATTACCCGGTGGGCGTCTTGATATCGCCTGGAAAGGTCCGGGCCAACCGCTGTATATGACTGGCCCGGCGGCACATGTCTATGACGGATTTATTCATTTATGAAACAAGTCGGGGAAGAACAGCAGGAACTCGCCAGCGAGCTGAACGATCGCGCAGTGGTGGACTATCTGTTGCAACATCCTGAATTCTTTATTCGTAATGCGGCGCTGGTGGAGCATATGTCGGTGCCGCATCCGGTACGTGGTTCGGTCTCGCTGGTGGAATGGCACATGGCGCGGGCGCGGAACCATATCAACGTGCTGGAAGAGAATATGACGCTGCTGATGGCCCAGGCGACGGCTAACGAAAGCCTGTTTCAGCGCCTGTTTGATCTCCAGACGCGGCTGGCGGCGGCCGATAGCCTTGATGAAATGCTGAACCGCTTTCATCGCTGGGCGCGCGAGCTGGGGCTGGCGGGCGCGACGGTGCGCCTGTTTCCCGACAGCTGGCGGCTCGGCGCGCCCTCCAAATTCACTCATCTGGCGATAAGCCGTCAGGCGTTTGAGCCTATTCGCATTCAGCGTCTTGGGCAACAGCGCCATTATCTTGGCCCATTAAACGGCCCGGAACTGCTGGTGGTGCTGCCGGAAGCAAAAGCCGTGGGTTCGGTGGCGATGTCGCTGCTGGGAGGGGATGAAGCGCCCGGCGTGATGCTGTTCAGCAGTCGCGACCCTCAGCACTATCAGCAAGGTCAGGGAACGCAGCTTTTGCAGGAAATTGCGTCGATGCTCCCGGGGTTGCTGGAGCGCTGGATCGAGCGCGCATGACCGACTCGCCGCTGTTTACGCCCGTAGAACGCTTTTTACGCTATCTCGGCGTGGAGCGTCAGCTGAGCCCGATAACGCTGCTGAACTACCGCCGCCAGCTTGAGACGCTTATCGCGCTGGCGGATAGCGCCGGGCTGAAAAGCTGGCAGCAGTGCGATGCTGCCCAGGTCCGTAGCCTGGCGGTGCGCAGCCGTCGCCAGGGGCTGGGGCCAGCCAGCCTGGCTTTACGTCTCTCCGCCTTACGCAGCTTCTTTGACTGGCTGGTGAGCCAGGGCGAACTGGCCGCGAATCCGGCGAAGGGGATTTCGGCGCCGAAAACACCGCGCCATTTACCAAAAAATATCGACGTCGACGACGTTAACCGACTGCTGGATATCGATCTTAACGATCCGCTGGCGGTACGCGACAGGGCGATGCTGGAAGTGATGTACGGCGCGGGACTGCGTCTCTCGGAGCTGGTGAATCTCGACATTAAGCACCTCGATCTGGAATCCGGCGAGGTGTGGGTGATGGGCAAAGGCAGCAAAGAGCGCCGCCTGCCGATTGGCCGCAACGCGGTGGTGTGGATTGAGCACTGGCTCGACCTGCGCGGCCTGTTCGGCGCTGATGAAGACGCCTTGTTCTTATCAAAGCTGGGTAAGCGAATTTCCGCGCGTAACGTGCAAAAGCGCTTTGCCGAATGGGGCATTAAGCAGGGCCTCAACAGCCACGTGCATCCGCATAAGCTGCGCCACTCTTTCGCGACCCATATGCTGGAGTCGAGCGGCGATCTGCGCGGGGTGCAGGAGCTGCTGGGTCATGCGAATCTGTCCACCACTCAAATTTATACCCATCTTGATTTTCAACACCTTGCGTCGGTGTACGATGCGGCGCATCCGCGCGCCAAACGGGGGAAATAATGCGTTTTTACCGACCTCTGGGCCAGATTTCAGCACTGACATTTGACCTGGACGATACCCTTTATGACAACCGTCCGGTGATTGACCGAACGCTGCATGAGTCGCTGAGCTTTGTGCGCAGCTACCACCCGTCGCTGAGTCAATTTGACGCCAGCGAACTCAACCGGCTGCGCCAGACGCTGCTGGAGTCAGAGCCGGAAATTTACCACGATGTCACCGAGTGGCGCCGCCGCGCGCTGGAGCTGGGGATGATCAACGCCGGGCTTTCTGCGGCGCTGGCGAAAACGGGGGCCGAGGAAGCGATGGCGAACTTCGCCCACTGGCGCAGCCTGGTCGATGTCCCGCAGGAGACGCACGATACGCTGGCGCAGCTGGCGGAAAAGTGGCCGCTGGTGGCCATTACCAACGGCAATGCCCGGCCGGAACTTTTTGGCCTGAGCGACTACTTCCGCTTCGTGCTGCGCGCCGGTCCGGACGGGCGTTCTAAACCTTTTGCCGATATGTATCATCTGGCGGCAGAACGGCTGGCGCTGCCGCTGGGGCAGATTCTGCACGTTGGTGACGATCTGACGACCGACGTGGCGGGCTCCATTCGCTGCGGCATGCAGGCCTGTTGGATCAAACCGCAGGGCGCAGACCTGATGCGCACCGCCGACAGCCGCCTGTTACCGCACATCGAAATTTCACGGTTGGCATCTCTGACCTCGCTGATATAATCGTCAGTAGTTCTGTATAAATTAACAGTAGCCCGGTGGACTGAACGTTGCCGGGCGTCTCATTTCCGGCGGTGCCAATGGACGTTTCTTATCTGCTCGACAGCCTTAATGACAAACAGCGTGAAGCCGTTGCGGCATCACGTACTAACATGCTGGTTCTGGCAGGCGCGGGCAGCGGTAAGACGCGCGTACTGGTACACCGCATCGCCTGGCTGCTGAGCGTTGAGCACTGTTCCCCTTACTCCATTATGGCGGTGACCTTTACCAACAAAGCGGCGACGGAAATGCGCCATCGTATTGGCCAACTGATGGGTACCACCCAGGGCGGTATGTGGGTCGGCACTTTCCACGGATTGGCGCACCGGCTGCTGCGCGCTCATCACCTTGACGCCAACCTGCCGCAGGACTTCCAGATCCTCGACAGCGAAGACCAGCTGCGCCTGCTCAAGCGTCTGATTAAGGCGATGAATCTCGATGAGAAGCAGTGGCCGCCGCGTCAGGCGATGTGGTACATCAACGGCCAGAAAGATGAAGGGCTGCGCCCGCACCATATACAGAGCTACGGTAACCCGGTTGAGCAGACCTGGCAGAAGGTTTATCAGGCCTACCAGGAGGCCTGCGATCGGGCGGGGCTGGTGGATTTCGCCGAACTGCTGCTGCGCGCCCACGAACTGTGGCTCAACAAGCCGCACATTCTTCAGCACTACCGCGAGCGCTTTACCAATATCCTGGTGGACGAATTTCAGGATACCAACAACATTCAGTACGCGTGGATCCGCCTGCTGGCGGGCGATACTGGCAAGGTGATGATCGTCGGCGATGACGATCAGTCCATTTACGGCTGGCGCGGCGCGCAGGTGGAGAACATCCAGCGCTTCCTCAACGATTTCCCCGGCGCGGAAACTATCCGTCTCGAGCAAAACTATCGCTCGACCAGCAATATCCTCAGCGCGGCCAACGCCCTGATTGAAAACAACAGCGGGCGCCTGGGGAAAAAGCTGTGGACCGACGGCGCCGACGGCGAGCCGATTTCGCTCTACTGCGCGTTTAACGATCTTGATGAGGCGCGCTTTGTCGTCAACCGCATCAAAACCTGGCAGGAAAACGGCGGGGCGCTGGAGCAGTGCGCGATTCTGTATCGCAGCAACGCCCAGTCGCGCGTGCTGGAAGAGGCGCTGCTGCAGGCCAGCATGCCGTATCGTATTTATGGCGGCATGCGCTTCTTCGAACGCCAGGAGATCAAAGATGCGCTCTCCTATCTGCGCCTGATCGCCAATCGTAATGACGACGCGGCCTTTGAGCGCGTGGTGAATACCCCGACGCGCGGTATCGGCGATCGCACGCTGGATGTGGTGCGCCAGACCTCGCGCGACCGTCAGCTGACGCTGTGGCAGGCCTGTCGCGAGCTGTTAAAAAATAAAGTGCTTGCCGGACGCGCCGCCAGCGCCCTGCAGCGTTTTATGGAGCTCATTGACGCCCTGGCGCAGGAAACCGCCGATATGCCGCTGCACGTGCAGACCGATCGGGTGATTAAAGACTCCGGCCTGCGCATGATGTACGAGCAGGAGAAAGGCGAGAAAGGCCAGACGCGCATTGAAAACTTAGAGGAGCTGGTGACGGCAACGCGCCAGTTCAGCTACAACGAAGAAGATGAAGATTTGATGCCGCTGCAGGCGTTCCTCTCGCATGCGGCGCTGGAAGCGGGAGAAGGGCAGGCGGATACCTGGCAGGATGCGGTACAGCTGATGACCCTGCACTCGGCGAAAGGGCTGGAGTTCCCGCAGGTCTTTATCGTCGGCGTGGAAGAGGGGATGTTCCCGAGCCAGATGGCGCTTGATGAGGGCGGTCGCCTGGAAGAAGAACGCCGTCTGGCCTACGTCGGCGTCACCCGTGCGATGCAGAAGCTCACGCTGACCTATGCGGAAACCCGCCGCCTGTATGGCAAAGAGGTTTATCACCGTCCGTCGCGCTTTATCGGCGAGCTGCCGGAGTCGTGCGTGGAAGAGGTGCGGCTGCGCGCCACGGTGAGCCGTCCGGTCAGCCATCAGCGGATGGGGACGCCGATGGCGGAAAACGACACCGGCTATAAGCTGGGCCAGCGCGTGCGCCATGCCAAGTTTGGCGAAGGCACGATCGTGAACCTCGAAGGCAGCGGCGAACACAGCCGCCTGCAGGTTGCGTTTCAGGGGCAGGGGATTAAATGGCTGGTCGCGGCGTATGCCCGGCTTGAAACAGTGTAACAGTAAGAAAAGTATCATTATTTTGTAATATTCTGCTACCTTTATACGTTAAGGAGCTTGATTTGCTCTTTAGCGTTCCGTTGCGTGTTGACGCCGTTTTTGCGCTGGCGTAACATGCGCGCACGATTACGCTAAGAGGACATTCGCCTTGGACACACCCAGTAGATGCTGGCTCAATTTCCTGCCCATCAGGAACAACTCCTAAGGCTATCCTCTTATGCTGATAGCCTTAGCGGTTGTCGGCGACCCGTTCTATTCCCGTCGCTCTGAGTCAGGCTTAATGGTCTGAAACCCAAATTGTTTCTGTGTGCCCACCGAACTGTCCGATAATTTTTTGCATTGGGAGTCCCGGTCATGCTGAGCGCATTTCAACTGGAAAACAATCGTTTAACACGTCTGGAAGCCGACGAGATCAAGCACCTCGCCAGTTCGGTGTGGGTCGATCTGGTCGAGCCTGACGACGATGAACGAAGCCGCGTGCAAACGGAATTGGGTCAGAACCTGGCGACGCGCCCGGAGCTGGAAGACATCGAAGCGTCAGCGCGTTTCTTTGAGGATGAAGACGGCCTGCATATCCACTCATTTTTCTTTTTTGAAGATGCTGAGGATCACGCCGGTAACTCTACCGTCGCGTTTACTATCCGCGAAGGGCGTCTGTTCACCCTGCGCGAACGGGAGCTGCCCGCTTTCCGCCTGTATCGCATGCGCGCCCGCAGCCAGTCGATGGTGGACGGCAACGCTTACGAGCTGCTGCTGGACCTGTTCGAAACCAAAATCGAGCAGCTGGCGGATGAAATTGAAAACATCTATAGCGACCTGGAAAAGCTCAGCCGGGTGATCATGGAAGGCCGTCAGGGCGATGATTACGACGAGGCGCTCTCGACGCTGGCGGAGCAGGAAGATATCGGCTGGAAAGTCCGCCTGTGTCTGATGGATACCCAGCGCGCGCTGAACTTCCTCGTGCGCAAAGCCCGCCTTCCGGCCGGTCAGCTGGAGCAGGCGCGTGAGATCCTGCGCGACATCGAATCCCTGCTGCCGCACAACGAGTCGCTGTTCCAGAAGGTTAACTTCCTGATGCAGGCGGCGATGGGTTTTATCAACATTGAGCAGAACCGCATCATCAAGATCTTCTCGGTGGTCTCCGTGGTGTTCCTGCCGCCGACGCTGGTGGCTTCCAGCTATGGGATGAACTTTGAGTTTATGCCCGAGCTGCACTGGAGCTTTGGCTATCCCGGCGCGATTGTCTTTATGATGCTCGCCGGCCTGGCGCCGTATCTGTACTTTAAGCGTAAAAACTGGCTGTAAAAAAAGGAGCTTCGGCTCCTTTTTTGCGTACCAGCTTGGCTTTATGCCCTACGCGTACGGCGTATTGTGTAAACCGCATCCATCACGAAAATCGCCAGCGCCACCCAGATAAAGGCGAAGGTTACCATTTTATCCGCGCCCGGCACTTCGCCGTAGAAGGTTACCGCCAGCAGGAACATCAGCGTCGGGCCGATATACTGGAAAAATCCCAGCGTGGAGAGGCGCAGGCGGGTTGCCGCGCCGGTAAAGCACAGCAGCGGGATGGTGGTGACCACGCCCGCCGCCATCAGTAGCAGGTTCAGCGACCACGGATTCTGCCCCATGTGGCTGGTCGGGCTATCGGCAATACCAAACAGATAAATCGCGGCGACCGGCAGCAGCCAGAGCGTCTCAAACAGCATCCCGGTTTGCGCATCCACGGCGATCTTTTTACGCAGCAGGCCGTAAAAAGCGAAGCTGAACGCCAGGCCCAGCGCGATAATCGGCAGCGAGCCGAAGGTCCAGAGCTGTACCAGCACGCCGCAGGCGGCCAGCAGCACCGCCAGCCACTGCATCCGGCGAAAGCGCTCCCCGAGGAAGATCATCCCCAGCAGAATATTCACCAGCGGATTGATAAAATAGCCCAGGCTGGCTTCCAGCATATGATGGTTATTCACCGCCCAGATAAACAGCAGCCAGTTGCCGCCCACCAGCACCGCAGAGAGCGCCAGCAGGAACACCTTTTTCGGCGTTTTCAGCAGCCTTTTGACCTGCGGCCACTGACGGCTGATGCTGATCAGCGCGACCATGAAGAAGAAGGACCAGATCACGCGGTGAGTCAGAATTTCATCGGCGGGAACATAGTAGATAAGCTTGAAGTACGCCGGTGCGATACCCCAGATAAAATAGGCGGCCAGGGCCAGAAGAATCCCCACCCGCGTTTGTTTAGCGTCCATCGGTACAAATCCATTGCCAAAGAGAGAGATGTTACTCGATTTAGGCCGATCAACCCACCATATACGTCGCCGTGGCGCTGGCGATATACACCTGCTCTTCGTTATGCAGCTCGACGCGGGCCACCGCCACTTTATTACCGGCTCGCAGCAGGCTGCTGGTGGCGGTAAAGCGTTCCCCGCGGCCCGGACGCAGGTAGTCGACGCGCAGATCGATAGTGCCCATCCGCGACAGGCGCTGGCGCAGCTCTTCTTCATTGATGGTGTCGTGGCGAGTCAGCGTGCTGCCGACGCATACCAGCCCCGCAGCGACGTCCAGCGCTGAGGCGATCACGCCGCCATGTAAAATGCTCTGCGCCCAGTTGCCCACCATCATCGGCTGATTGTTGAAACTCAGCTGGGCAAACTCCTTTTCATAGCGCTCCAGCTCCAGCCCTAAGGCACGATTAAACGGCATATGGTAGACGAAGATCTCTCCCACCAGCTTCAGGGCGGCGGCGGCGGTCAGTTCAGACATAACAACACTTCCATAAGTTAATGAAATGTTGATTTTATGCTTCTAAAATATTGATTTCTACTTTAAGAACGGATAACAGGTCAGATGCCGCATAAATAGGTAGAATGCTGCCTGGGTTAAACAGAAATAATAAATATCCATCCAGGAGAACAGCAATGCGTATCTCTTTGGCCTGCCTGCTGGCGCTTGTTGCGCTTCCGGCCGGCGTTCTGGCGCAGGACGCGCCGGTGAATAAACAGGTCCACGACGCTCCGGTCGTTCGCGGGAGCATTATCGCCAACCTGTTACAGGACCATGATAATCCGTTCCTGCTCTATCCCTACGAGAGCAACTATCTGCTCTATACGTGGACCAGCGATCTCAATAAAGAAGCGATTCGGAGCTACGACTGGGCCGAAAATGCGCGTAAAGATGAAGTGAAGTTCCAGCTCAGCCTGGCGTTTCCGCTGTGGCGAGGGATCCTCGGTGAGAATTCGCTGCTGGGCGCTTCTTATACGCAAAAATCCTGGTGGCAGCTCTCCAACAGCAAAGAGTCCGCGCCGTTTCGCGAAACCAACTATGAGCCGCAGCTGTTCCTCGGGTTTGCGACCGATTACTCGTTCGCCGGCTGGACGCTGCGCGACGTTGAGATGGGTTATAACCACGACTCTAACGGCCGTTCCGATCCCACCTCCCGCAGCTGGAACCGCCTCTATACCCGGCTGATGGCGCAAAACGGCAACTGGCTGGTTGAGGTGAAGCCCTGGTACGTGATTGGCAGCACCGACGATAATCCGGATATCACCAAATATATGGGGTATTACCGGCTGAAAGTGGGCTATCAGCTGGGCGACGCCATCCTCAGCGCCCAGGGGCAATATAACTGGAATACCGGCTACGGCGGCGCCGAGCTTGGGGTGAGCTATCCGATCACCAAACACGTGCGCGTCTATACTCAGGTCTATAGCGGTTATGGCGAGTCGCTCATCGATTATAACTTCAATCAGACCCGCGTCGGCGTCGGGCTGATGCTCAACGATCTGTTTTAATCGTTGCACTCTGGCTCTCAGGCGCTGAAAATAGCGCCTGTTTTCTTTTCAGGCATATGGGGTCAACGTGGCGCAGGCGGAAGTATTGAATCAGGAATCGCTGGCTAAGCAGGTTTTACAAGAGACCTTCGGCTACCAGCAGTTTCGCCCGGGCCAGGAAACCATTATCGATACGGCGTTGGCCGGGCGCGATTGCCTGGTGGTGATGCCAACCGGCGGCGGCAAGTCGCTGTGTTATCAGGTTCCGGCGCTGGTACTGGGCGGTCTCACCGTCGTGGTGTCGCCGCTTATTTCCTTGATGAAGGACCAGGTCGATCAGCTGCTGGCTAACGGCGTGGCGGCGGCGTGCCTGAACTCAACCCAGAGCCGGGAGCAGCAGCAGGAGGTGATGGCCGGCTGCCGCAGCGGGCAGATTCGCCTGCTGTATATCGCCCCGGAGCGCCTGATGCTGGATAACTTCCTTGAGCATCTTACGCACTGGAATCTGTCGATGGTGGCGGTAGACGAGGCGCACTGTATTTCCCAGTGGGGGCACGATTTCCGTCCGGAATACGCCGCGTTAGGGCAGCTGCGCCAGCGGATACCGCAAATCCCGTTTATGGCGCTGACCGCTACCGCCGATGACACGACGCGTCGCGACATTGTTCGCCTGCTGGATCTAAACGACCCGCTCATTCAGGTCAGCAGCTTCGACCGACCCAACATCCGCTATATGCTGATGGAGAAGTTTAAGCCGCTGGATCAGCTGATGCGCTACGTGCAGGACCAGCGCGGTAAGTCGGGCATTATCTACTGCAATAGCCGCTCAAAAGTGGAAGACACCGCCGCTCGCCTGCAAAGCCGCGGCATCAGCGCCGCGGCCTATCACGCCGGGCTGGAAAACCATATCCGCGCCGACGTGCAGGAGAAATTCCAGCGCGACGACCTGCAAATCGTGGTGGCGACGGTAGCCTTCGGTATGGGTATCAACAAACCGAACGTCCGTTTTGTGGTGCATTTCGATATCCCCCGCAATATTGAATCCTATTACCAGGAGACCGGGCGCGCCGGGCGCGATGGGCTGCCTGCCGAGGCGATGCTGTTTTACGATCCGGCGGATATGGCGTGGCTCCGACGCTGCCTTGAGGAGAAACCCGCCGGGCCGCTGCAGGACATTGAACGCCATAAGCTCAACGCGATGGGGGCCTTTGCCGAAGCGCAAACCTGCCGCCGTCTGGTGCTGCTCAACTACTTTGGCGAGGGGCGCCAGGAGCCCTGCGGCAACTGCGATATCTGCCTCGATCCGCCGAAACAGTACGACGGTTTAATGGACGCGCGTAAGGCGCTGTCGACGATTTACCGCGTCAATCAGCGCTTTGGTATGGGCTACGTGGTGGAAGTGCTGCGCGGCGCCAATAACCAGCGTATTCGCGATATGGGGCACGACAAGCTGCCGGTCTACGGCATTGGGCGCGAACAGAGCCACGAGCATTGGGTCAGCGTGATCCGTCAACTTATTCATTTAGGCCTGGTTACGCAGAATATAGCCCAGCACTCTGCGCTACAGCTTACCGAGGCCGCGCGTCCGGTCCTGCGCGGCGACGTGACGCTACAGCTTGCCGTGCCGCGTATTGTGGCGCTGAAGCCGAAAGCGATGCAGAAATCCTTTGGCGGTAATTACGATCGCAAGCTGTTCGCCAAGCTGCGCAAACTGCGTAAGGCGATTGCCGACGAAGAGAATATCCCGCCCTACGTGGTGTTTAACGATGCGACGCTAATTGAAATGGCTGAGCAAACGCCGCTGACGGCCGGGGAGATGCTCAGCGTCAACGGCGTTGGCACGCGTAAGCTCGAGCGTTTTGGTAAAGAGTTTATGGCCCTGATCCGCGCGCACGTGGATGGCGATGATGAGTAGTCAGCCAGACGAAAAAGTGTAAATATAGTTTTCGTCCTGACTATTTCCCTGCGAGTTAATTATGTTGACGCTTTTTTTCACCGTGGCGCTGGTGCATATCATTGCGCTGATGAGTCCTGGCCCGGACTTCTTCTTTGTTTCACAAACCGCCGTTAGCCGCTCCCGCAAAGAGGCGATGATGGGCGTGCTGGGGATCACCTGCGGAGTAATGGTATGGGCGGGCGTAGCGCTGCTCGGCCTGAACCTGATTATCGAGAAGATGGCCTGGCTGCATACCATTATTATGGTCGGCGGCGGTCTGTATCTGTGCTGGATGGGTTTCCAGATGCTGCGCGGCGCGCTGAAAAAAAGCGAAGCGGCAGCGGCGGTAGAGCCTCAGGTCGAACTGGCGCGCAGCGGCCGGAGCTTCCTGAAAGGGCTGCTGACCAATCTGGCTAACCCAAAAGCGATTATCTATTTTGGCTCCGTGTTCTCGCTGTTTGTCGGCGACAGCGTCAGTTCCGGCGCGCGCTGGGGGATTTTCCTGCTGATTGTTCTGGAGACGCTGGCCTGGTTTACGGTGGTCGCCAGCCTGTTCGCCCTACCGGGCATGCGCCGCGGCTATCAGCGGATGGCGAAGTGGATCGACGGCATTGCCGGTACTCTGTTTGCCGGGTTTGGTATTCACCTGATTATTTCGCGCTAAGCGTTCTGCGGCCCGCCCAAGGGTTATGGGCGGGCCGGATATTAATGACGCAGCTGCTGCAAATCGTCGGACGTCAGACCGGTCATTTCCATAACCGCAGTAGTATCAATGCCCCGCTCGAGCATGGCCTTTGCGACGTTAAGAAGCGCAGCGCGTTTGCCCTCTTTTATGCCCTCTTTTATGCCTTCCTTAATGCCCTTCTGCATACCTTCCTCAAGCCACTTTTCTGCCAGAGTCATCAGTACACCTCCATGTTGCGGCACCCGCTGTGCCAGCTCATATAATAGCGGCCGAACATCCTGCTCTTCTCCCGCCTGGGCCATATATTTTATCAGTACGGTAATTTGTTGTCTGCTCATCTGTTCCAGCAACAGCAGGCTGGTGAGCTTGTCGACGAGCTCGGCCATATCGCGCTGCCATATATGCTTTTGTACCAGCGTCAGGGCCGCCATACTCCGGTGCTCCATGATTTCGTCATCGGGAATAACGGTGATGTCCACCAGCGGAAAGGCGGTGGAGTAAATCTGGCGCGCAGTATCCGGATCGGCAAAGTTCTCCAGCCAGTCCAGCGACCAGGGATAGGGGCTTCGCCGTCCCTGATAAAAAAGAATCGGGATCACCAGAGGTAGCGTTTTATGCCCTTCTTCTATGTGCCGCTGCATAGCAGCGATGGCATAGCGCATTAAACGAAACGCCATTAATTTATCTGGCGAACTTTGATGTTCAATCAGAACGTGAACATAGCCGCAACCACTGGTCGTTTCCAGAGAATAGAGGATATCGCTGTAGAAGGGGCGCAGATCATCTTCAATAAAGCTTCCTGACTCAAGGCGTAGGGTATCCAGTTTGCAAATTTGCATGAGTGAGGGGGGCAGATGGATCTCGATAAAATCCCGTGCGGTTTCCACACGGGAGAGAAAAGTTCTGAATACCGCATCGTGAGGGGTTGCCGCTTCCGCCATCGTTTTCGTCCATGAAGAAGAGAATCTGGCGGCATTCTGGCACTGGCGCTGCGAGTTCAACAGCGGGCAAAAAAATTATCTTTGTTCTTTGCCCGCCTGCTCGGCTGAGGATGTCGCTATACCCGCAAAGCTAACGATAATTTGCGAGCGTGCTTCCATCCATCAGGCGTGGCGCGCGGAGGCCAGCAGGGCGCCGACCAGCATAAACAGCGATCCAAAAACCTTGTTTAGCGCCTTCATCTGTTTGGGCCCTTTGATCCACGCGGCGATGCGCTGCGCCAGCGTGGCGTAGCCAATCATCACGATAATATCGACTACGATGGTGGTGACGCCGAGCACGAGGTACTGCATCACCTGGGGCTGGTGCGGTACGATAAACTGCGGGAAGAGCGCGGCGAGGAACACGATGCTTTTTGGGTTGGTCAGGTTGACGAACACCGCGCGCTTAAAGAGTTTGCCGCGGCTCTGCGCTTGCGCAAGGGTATTCAGATCGAGAGAACCCGCGGCTCGCCACTGCTGAATGCCGAGCCAGATAAGATAAGCGGCGCCCGCCCATTTCAGGATTTCAAAGGCCAACAGCGAACGGGAAAAAAGCGTACCCAGGCCAACGCCCACCAGCACGATATGAATGCCGAGCCCGGTCTGTAGCCCGGCAATAGAAGCCGCCGCGCCGCGATAACCGTGGTTGATTGAGGTGGTCATGGTATTTATCGCCCCGGATCCCGGCGACAGGCTGAGAATAAGAGATGTCAGCAGATAGGCAAACCACCACTCGAACGTCATGAGAAACTCCCTGATTGTCTGTTTTTATGCCACAATACGCTATTGTGTAAGCATTGTGTGATGCACGATAAAAAAACGATTTTCAGCGGTTATCAGGGGTGTAAGCCCGATGTTTTTGCAGCAAAAGGACTGGGAAACACGAGAAAACGCGTTTGCGGCCTTTACCATGGGGCCACTGACCGATTTCTGGCGTCAGCGGGAAGAGGCTGAATTTACGGGCGTGGATAACGTTCCGGTGCGCTTTGTTCGCTTCTGCGCCAAAAGTCATGACCGGGTCGTGGTTATTTGTCCGGGTCGCATTGAAAGCTACGTTAAGTACGCCGAACTGGCTTACGATCTTTTCCGCAGCGGTTTTGACGTGATGATTATCGATCATCGCGGCCAGGGGCGCTCCGGACGCATGCTTTCAGATACCCACCGCGGGCACGTCGTTAATTTCAGCGATTACGTCGACGATCTCGCCGCGTTCTGGCAGCAGCAGGTGGCGCCCGGACGCTGGCGGAAACGGTTTATACTGGCCCACTCCATGGGCGGCGCCATTGCGACGCTATTTTTGCAGCGCTACCACCAGCATTGCGACGCGATGGCGCTCTGTGCGCCGATGTTCGGCATCGTTATGCGCCTGCCTGACTGGATGGTGCGCCATATTCTCGATTGGGCTGAGGGCCATCAGCGCATTCGTGAAGAGTATGCCCTCGGTACCGGCCGCTGGCGGGCGCTGCCCTTTGCGGTTAACGTACTGACGCACAGCCGTCAACGCTATCGCCGCAACCTGCGCTTTTACGCCGATGAGCCGCAGCTGCGGGTCGGCGGGCCGACGTTCCACTGGGTGCGCGAGGGGATCCTCGCCGGCGAAGAGGTGCTGGCCGGTGCGGAGAAAGACGTCACGCCAACATTATTGCTCCAGGCGGAAGAAGAGCGGGTGGTCGATAACCGTATGCACGATCGCTACTGTGAACTTCGCGCCGCTGGCGGTCATCCCTGTGAAGGGGATAAGCCGTTTGTCATAGAAGGGGCATACCATGAGATCCTTTTTGAAAAGGACGCAATGCGCTCGGTCGCGCTAAACGCTATCGTCGATTTTTTTGGTCGACACACTTAATCCGGCGAAACGCTCGTCGCCCTGCTTAGAGGTTAAAATTTTTATGTACCAGGTTGTTGCGTCTGATTTAGATGGCACGCTGCTTTCTCCCGATCACTGCTTAACTCCTTACGCCAAAGAGACGCTGAAGCTGCTTACCGCACGCGGTATCAACTTCGTGTTCGCGACCGGCCGCCACTATATCGATGTTGGGCAAATTCGCGATAATCTCGGCATTAAATCCTATATGATCACCTCGAACGGCGCTCGCGTGCACGATAGCGAAGGGAAGCAGATCTTCGCCCACAACCTTGACCGCGATATCGCCGCCGACCTGTTCGAAATGATGCGTAACGATCCGGCGATTGTGACCAACGTCTATCGCGAAGATGAGTGGTATATGAATCGCCATCGTCCGGAAGAGATGCGCTTCTTCAAAGAGGCGGTGTTTAACTACAAGCTGTACGAGCCGGGCGAGCTGGATCCTGAAGGGATCAGCAAAGTCTTTTTCACCTGCGATAAGCATGAGCATCTGCTGCCGCTGGAGCAGGCGATCAACGCCCGCTGGGGCGATCGGGTGAACGTGAGCTTCTCTACCGTTACCTGCCTCGAAGTGATGGCGGGCGGCGTGTCGAAAGGGCATGCGCTGGAGGCCGTGGCGAAGATGCTCGGCTATAGCCTGAAAGAGTGTATCGCCTTCGGCGACGGTATGAACGATGCGGAAATGCTGTCAATGGCGGGCAAGGGCTGCATTATGGCCAACGCGCACCAGCGGCTGAAAGACCTGCATCCTGAGCTGGAAGTGATTGGCAGCAACGTCGATGACGCCGTTCCCCACTACCTGCGTAAACTCTATCTTGACTAAAAAAGATTGACGATTGTTTAATTAACGAGCAGTCGTCAACCTATCACTCCGCTACAATGCGTGTTCTTTACTCTATGAGACATTCATTGTGGCGCTACTGATTATCACCACCATTCTGTGGGCCTTTTCCTTTAGCCTGTATGGCGAATACCTGGCAGGCCACGTCGACAGCTATTTTGCGGTGCTGGCGCGCGTTGGCCTGGCGGCGCTGGTGTTTTTGCCCTTCCTGCGCACCCGCGGGCAGAGCCTGTCAACCATCGGCCTGTATATGCTGGTGGGGGCGATGCAGCTCGGCATTATGTATATGCTGAGTTTCCAGGCCTATCTGTACCTGACGGTATCGGAGCTTCTGCTGTTTACCGTCCTGACGCCGCTCTATATCACGCTGATTTACGATGTGATGAGCCGCCGTCGCCTGCGCTGGGGCTACGCCTGCAGCGCGCTGCTGGCGGTAATCGGCGCGGGCATCATCCGTTATGACCAGGTGACCAACCATTTCTGGACCGGTTTGATCCTGGTTCAACTCTCCAATATCAGCTTCGCGATTGGCATGGTGGGGTACAAGCGCCTGATGGAAACGCGTCCGATGCCGCAGCATAACGCCTTCGCCTGGTTCTACATCGGGGCGTTTCTGGTAGCGGCGGTTGCCTGGTCGATGCTGGGTAACGCGCAGAAAATGCCGGAAACTTCGCTACAGTGGGGCATCCTGGCCTTTCTTGGCGTGGCGGCATCCGGGATTGGTTACTTTATGTGGAACTACGGCGCCACCCAGGTGGATGCCGGTACGCTCGGCATCATGAACAATATGCACGTGCCTGCCGGGCTGCTGGTAAACCTGGCCATCTGGCAGACGCAGCCCCGCTGGCCGAGCTTTATTATTGGCGCTCTGGTGATCCTGGCCTCGCTATGGGTCCATCGACGCTGGGTCGCTCCGCACTCCGCACAAACGGTAAATGATCGCAAGCGTGGTTCCGCGCTGAGCGAATAAACGCCTCGGTAACCGGCTGGCGCTGCTCGCCGTCGCGCACCGCGGCGTACAGTCGGCTCCACAGTCCCTCGCCCAGGGTTTTGGTCACCACCAGGCCCTGGCGCTCAAAGCTTTCCACGACCCAGTGCGGCAGGGCGGCGATGCCCATTCGCGCCGCCACCATCTGAATTAACAGCAGCGTATTGTCGACGCTCTTCAGCTGCGGGCTAATCCCGGCAGGCTGCAGGAAGTGACGCCAGATATCCAGACGTGCGCGCTGGACCGGATAAATCAGCAGCATTTCAGTCGCTAAATCCTCGGGCGCGATGCGCGCCTTTGTCGCCAGCGGATGATCCGGCGCCATCACCAGGCGCACTTCGAAATCAAACATTGGCGAATAGTGCAGGCCGCTGCGCGGCAGGATATCGGAGGTCATCACCAGATCCAGCTCGCCCTGCTGCAGGCCCGGCTGCGGGTCGAAGATCACCCCGGACTGAAAGTCCACCTCTACATGCGGCCAGCGGGCGCGGAAACTCTCCAGCGCCGGAGTGAGCCACTGAATACAGCTATGGCATTCGATGGCGATACGCAGCCGGGTTTGCTGCGGCTCATTGCAATCCTGCAGGGCGCGGCTGATTTGCGGCAGGACCTGATTGGCCAGCTGCAGCAGGATCTCTCCCTGCGGCGTAAAGCGCAGCGGCTGACTTTTACGTACAAACAGACGGAAGCCGAGGCGCTGTTCCAGATCGCTGAACTGGTGGGACAAGGCGGATTGGGTCTGGTGCAGGGCCGCCGCCGCGCCTGCCAGAGAGCCGCTATTCCGCAACGCCTGGAGCGTTTTCAGGTGTTTAATTTCGATCATGAAAGTCCTTCACTTCGGCATGAATAATTTGCGCTTGAGGAATATACAGTAACTGCCAATTATGGATGTGTAAACATCTGGACGTCTAAATCCTTTATCTTTCGAATTTATGGCAGCGTTGGCTGCACTTCCTCACCCCAGTCACTTACTTCAGTAAGCTCCTGGGGATGAGCAAGTTTGCCGCCTTCCCTAAATCCGAAATCTTTCGGATTGCAATTATGAGGCTCAAAAAATGACAATTATTAACCACACCCTCGGTTTCCCTCGCATTGGCCTGCGCCGCGAGCTGAAGAAAGCGCAAGAAAGCTACTGGGCGGGCAATACCAGCCGCGAAGAACTGCTGGCCGTTGGCCGCGAACTGCGCGCTCGCCACTGGGAACAGCAGAAGCAGGCGGGCATTGACCTGCTACCGGTGGGCGATTTCGCCTGGTACGACCATGTTCTGACCACCAGCCTGTGGCTTGGCAACGTGCCGGCTCGTCATCAGAACAAAGACGGCTCCGTTGATATCGATACCCTTTTTCGCATAGGCCGCGGCCGCGCGCCGACCGGCGAACCGGCCGCGGCGGCGGAAATGACCAAATGGTTTAACACTAACTACCACTACATAGTGCCGGAATTTGTGAAGGGCCAGCAGTTCAAACTGAGCTGGAACCAGCTGTTGGATGAGGTGGACGAAGCGCTGGCGCTGGGCCACAAAGTGAAGCCCGTCCTGCTTGGGCCAGTCACCTATCTGTGGCTTGGTAAGGTGAAAGGCGAGTCGTTCGATCGTCTGAACCTGCTGAACGATATTCTGCCGGTTTACCAGCAGGTGCTGGCGGAGCTGGTAAAACGCGGCGTTGAGTGGGTGCAGATTGATGAACCGGCGCTGGTGCTCGAGCTGCCGCAGGCGTGGCTGGATGCCTTCAAACCGGCTTACGCGGCCCTTAGCGGTCAGCTTAAGCTGCTGCTGACTACCTACTTTGAAGGCATTACCGATAACCTCGACACCATTACCGCACTGCCGGTACAGGGCCTGCATGTGGATCTGGTCCACGGCCAGGACGATGTCGCCGAACTGCATAAGCGCCTGCCTGCCGACTGGCTGCTCTCCGCGGGGCTGATCAACGGCCGCAACGTCTGGCGCGCCGATCTGAGCGAGAAATACGCGCAGGTTAAAGATATCGTCGGCAAACGTGAACTGTGGGTAGCCTCTTCCTGCTCCCTGCTGCACAGCCCGATCGATCTGAACGTGGAAACGCGGCTCGATGCCGAAGTGAAGAGCTGGTTTGCCTTCGCCCTGCAAAAATGCCGGGAGCTGGCGCTGCTGCGCGATGCGCTGAACAGCGGCGACACCGCGGCGATTGCTGACTGGAGCGCGCCGATCCAGGCACGTCGCCAGTCAACCCGCGTGCACAACGCTGCGGTAGAGAAGCGTCTGGCGGCCATTACCGCTCAGGACAGCCAGCGTCAAAGCGTCTACGAAGTTCGCGCCGAAGCGCAGCGCGCCCGCTTTAAGCTGCCGGCCTGGCCAACCACCACCATCGGCTCCTTCCCCCAGACCACCGAGATCCGCGGCCTGCGCCTGGACTTCAAAAAGGGCAATCTCGATGCTAACCGCTACCGCACCGGCATCGCCGAACACATTAAGCAGGCGATCGTTGAGCAGGAGCGACTGGGGCTGGACGTGCTGGTACACGGTGAAGCCGAGCGTAACGATATGGTGGAATACTTCGGCGAACACCTGGACGGCTTTATTTTCACGCAGAACGGCTGGGTACAGAGCTACGGCTCCCGCTGCGTCAAACCGCCGGTGGTCATCGGCGATATCAGCCGCCCGGAGGCGATCACCGTCGAGTGGGCAAAATATGCTCAGTCCCTGACCGACAAACCGGTAAAAGGCATGCTGACCGGCCCGGTGACCATTCTTTGCTGGTCCTTCCCGCGTGAGGACGTCAGCCGTGAAACGATTGCGAAACAGATAGCCCTCGCGCTGCGCGATGAAGTGGCGGATCTGGAAGCCGCCGGTATCGGTATCATCCAGATCGACGAACCGGCCCTGCGGGAAGGCCTGCCGCTGAAGCGTAGCGACTGGGATGCGTATCTGGCATGGGGGGTGGAAGCTTTCCGTATCAATGCCGCGGTGGCGAAAGACGACACGCAGATCCACACCCATATGTGCTATTGCGAGTTCAACGACATCATGGATTCCATCGCCGCGCTGGATGCGGACGTGATTACCATCGAAACCTCGCGCTCTGATATGGAGCTGCTGGAGTCGTTCGAAGCGTTCGACTACCCGAATGAAATCGGGCCGGGCGTGTACGACATTCACTCCCCGAACGTGCCGAGCGTGGAGTGGATTGAAGCGCTGCTGGAAAAAGCCGCGCAGCGTATCCCGGCAGAGCGCCTGTGGGTGAACCCGGACTGCGGCCTGAAAACCCGCGGCTGGACGGAAACGCGCGCCGCGCTGGCCAACATGGTCAAGGCCGCGCAAAACCTGCGCCAGGCGTAATATAAATCACACTTGTGGGAGGCCCCGGCCTCCTTTTTTGGTTTCCTCTCTTCGCTGGCAAAACCGAATGCGAAGAACTGTTCGGCGTGAGGCGGCAGCGTCTGGACAACGTCCACCCGCTCCCGGCTGTTGCTCAGGACGGATGTCTTTGACTACAGTTAAGCGTTCCCTGAACCGAAGCTGTGATAACTCTCCTGAGGTGAAAGATGATTGAACACCACGATCAAAAAGGGTATTTGCGTTTTGCCATTAATCTGGGTAATCCGGTGCTTACGACACTGCTGCCGGATGGGTCTCCGGGGGGGATTACCGTCGAGCTGGCAAAGAAACTGGCTGCAGAGAGCCAGCGCGAAGCGCGGTTTGTGACCTGGCCGACGGCCGGGCAGGTAGTGGACGCGGCGCTGCAGGATCAATGGGATATCGCCTTTCTGGCTATCGACCCGGCGCGGGAAGATAAGCTTCGCTTTACGCCATCCTACGTCACTATCGAAAGCTCGCTGATGGTGAAAAAAGAGAGCCAGATTCAATCGGTTCAGGAGATGGACCGCGCAGGCGTGGTAATTAACGTGGGCAAAGGCGCGGCCTACGAGCTGTATCTGATTCGCACGCTGCAGCATGCGACGATGCGCCAGTACGCCACCTCACAGGAGGCTATTCAGGCATTTATCAACGGCGAAGGCGATTGGGTGGCCGGTATTCGCCAGCCTCTGGAGAAAGCTGCGCAGGAGAATCCGCAGTTTCGCGTTCTGACCGACAGCTTTAGCCAGATACACCAGGCGATATGCGTACCGCGCAATGCGACGCAGCACTATGAATTTATTTGCCGCCGCCTCTCTTCCTGGATAGCGGACGGTACTATTGCCGGGATGGTGAGCCGCCATATCGGCAATAGCTGATCGTTAACCGCGCTTACCGCCATACTGCGCAAACCAGGCCAGCATCCGCTGCCAGCCGTCTTTTGCCGACTCTTCATGATAGCTGGCGCGATAGTCGGCATTAAAAGCGTGGTCGGCGTGCGGGTAAACCACGATTTCCGCCGTGGCGTTGGCCGCCCGCAGCGCCTGACGCATCGTTTCCACCGTGTCCTGCGGGATGCTGTCATCTTTCGCGCCATAAAGCCCTAACACCGGCGCGTTAAGATCGACGGCAATATCGACCGGATGCTTCGGCGAATTCAGCGTTTTCTCGCCGACCAGCTTGCCGTACCAGGCGACGGCGGCTTTTAACTGCGGATTATGCGCAGCGTACAGCCAGGTAATACGCCCGCCCCAGCAGAAGCCGGTAATCAGCAAGCGATGGGCATCGCCGCCGTGGCGGTAGGCCCAGCTGGCCACGTGATCGAGGTCGGCCAGCACCTGAGAATCCGGCACCTTTTTGACCAGTCCCTGGAACAGAGAAGGGATGTCGCTGTAATCATTAGGATCGCCCTGGCGGAAGTAGAGTTCCGGTGCGATAGCCAGATACCCCTCCTTTGCCAGACGGCGGCAGATATCGCGGATATGTTCATGCACGCCGAAAATTTCCTGGACCACGATAACGACCGGCAGCGGACCGTCGACGCCGCGCGGGCGAGCATGGAACGCCGGCATGTTGTCTCCCTGTGAAGGGATGGATGTCTCCCCGGAGACGATGTTCTCATCTGATGTGTGAACGGCAGTTGAGGCGTGCGGCGTGGCTGCAGGTGCAAAGCCGGTTTGCTTAATTGTCGTCATGGTATTCTCCGTACCCTCAATTTATTAGCGCATCAATAACTATAGCTGCTCTGGACAGGACGTTAATCAAACACAGTGCCCGAAACAGGCTATCTTTTGTTCAGGCTTCTGCGATTTAGCTTGTTAATGTGATGTATATCACTCTTTTATGGAAAGTTATTGCAATGAATTTCATTCATGGTGATTGTGGTCACAAAATTGAGCCGACAGCTTCTGTAAAGTACCGTTTTGCTTCTGCTGATAATTCGACCCACAGAGGAGTTTTTTATGTCCAAGTCTGATGTTTTTCATCTCGGCCTCACCAAAAACGATTTACAAGGGGCTACGCTGGCTATCGTCCCTGGCGATCCGGAGCGTGTGGAAAAGATCGCCGCGCTGATGGATAAGCCGGTTAAGCTGGCATCTCACCGTGAATTCACCACCTGGCGCGCTGAGTTGGATGGTAAAGCAGTGATTGTCTGCTCTACCGGTATCGGCGGCCCATCGACCTCTATCGCCGTGGAAGAGTTGGCCCAGCTGGGCATCCGTACCTTCCTGCGCATCGGCACCACCGGCGCCATTCAGCCGCATATTAATGTCGGCGACGTTCTGGTGACGACCGCGTCCGTCCGTCTGGACGGCGCAAGCCTGCACTTTGCGCCAATGGAGTTCCCGGCGGTGGCTGACTTTGAATGTACTACCGCGCTGGTTGAAGCGGCTAAGTCTATCGGCGCGACCACCCATATCGGTGTCACCGCCTCTTCCGACACCTTCTATCCGGGCCAGGAACGTTACGATACCTTCTCCGGCCGCGTTGTTAGCCGCTTTAAAGGCTCGATGGAAGAGTGGCAGGCGATGGGCGTGATGAACTATGAAATGGAATCCGCCACGCTGCTGACGATGTGCGCCAGCCAGGGCCTGCGCGCCGGGATGGTTGCCGGAGTTATCGTCAACCGTACCCAGCAGGAAATTCCGAACGCGGAAACCATGAAGCAAACCGAAAGCCACGCGGTGAAAATTGTCGTGGAAGCGGCGCGCCGCCTGCTGTAGTTACCCTTTCTTCTGCCAGGGGTCGGACTCTCCGGCCCTTCTTTTTTGCGTAGCGCCTCGCAGGAAAACCCTTTCAAACTGGACGTTTGTACAGCACAATTCTATTTTGTGCCGTAAGTCGTTGCCGCAGGGGGCGTTGTGGATATCTCAATTATTATTAGTGCCGTTGTGGCGCTGGCCGTCGGGCTGATTGTCGGCTGGCTGGCGACCAAAGCGCACGCCGATCAAATTCGCGCCGATCTTATCGATGAGCGGCGCGAGCTGGATATTGAGCTGAGCGCGGCCCGCCAACGTCTGGTGCAGGAGTCACACTGGCGAGAAGAGTGTGAACTGCTCAATAACGAACTGCGCAGCCTGCGCGATATCAACGCCTCGCTGGAAGCCGATCTTCGCGAAGTGACCACCCGACTTGAAGCCACTCAGCTGCATGCGGAAGACAAAATTCGCCAGATGGTGAACAGCGAGCAGCGTCTTAGCGAACAGTTTGAGAATCTGGCAAATCGCATTTTTGAGCACAGCAACCGGCGGGTGGATGAGCAGAATCGCCAGAGCCTGCACGGCCTGCTGACGCCGCTTCGCGAACAGCTGGATGGCTTTCGTCGGCAGGTGCAGGATAGCTTTGGCCAGGAAGCGCGGGAGCGCCATACTCTGGCCCATGAAATCCGCAATCTTCAGCAGCTGAATGCGCAAATGGCCCAGGAGGCGCTAAACCTGACGCGCGCGCTCAAAGGCGATAACAAAACCCAGGGCAACTGGGGCGAGGTGGTGTTGACCCGCGTGCTGGAAGCGTCCGGACTGCGGGAAGGATATGAATATCAGACCCAGGTCAGCATCGAAACGGACAACCGCGCGCGGATGCAGCCCGATGTGATTGTCCGTTTACCGCAGGGGAAAGACGTGGTGATCGATGCCAAGATGACCCTGGTGGCCTATGAGCGCTATTTCAACGCCGAAGATGATTACACCCGTGAAGCGGCGCTGCAGGAGCATATCGCTTCGGTACGCAACCATATGCGCCTGCTGGGGCGTAAAGACTACCAGCAGCTGCCGGGGCTGCGTTCGCTCGACTATGTTCTGATGTTTATCCCGGTGGAGCCCGCCTTCCTGCTGGCTATCGATCGTCAGCCAGAACTCATTAGCGAAGCGCTGAAGAACAACATCATGCTGGTGAGCCCAACCACGCTGCTGGTGGCGCTGCGGACTATCGCCAATCTCTGGCGCTATGAGCATCAGAGCCGTAACGCGCAGAAAATTGCCGAAAGAGCGGGGCGGCTGTATGACAAGATGCGCCTGTTTGTCGATGATATGTCCGCCATCGGACAGGGCCTGGATAAAGCTCAGGATAACTACCGCCAGGCGATGAAAAAGCTCGCCTCCGGACGAGGTAACCTGCTGGTACAGGCGGAATCATTCCGTGAGCTGGGCGTGGAGGTTAAGCGTGAGATTAATCCTGAGTTAGTTGAACAGGCGACGGCCCAGGATGAAGAATACCGCCTTGCGCAGGGGGGTAACCCGCCGGAAGATAACGATATTTCATCCGATCCTACGGCTACTGCCATGTTTGGGGGCGGCTCCCGGCCACGTTGAAGCGTATGGGAAGTGCGCTAAACCTGTTACACTCAACGAACATTTTCTTGATAAGCAAGCAGGCATTGAGATGGTTGAGGATTCACAAGAAACGACGCATTTTGGCTTTCAGACTGTCGCCAAAGAGCAGAAAGCTGACATGGTGGCGCATGTATTTCATTCTGTGGCCGCAAAATATGACGTAATGAACGACCTGATGTCGTTCGGTATTCATCGTTTGTGGAAGCGTTTCACCATCGACTGCAGCGGCGTCCGCCGCGGGCAAACCGTATTGGATCTGGCTGGTGGTACCGGCGATCTGACGGCGAAATTCTCTCGCCTGGTGGGTGAAACCGGCCGCGTGATGCTGGCGGACATCAACGACTCTATGCTGAAAATGGGCCGCGAAAAGCTGCGTAACATTGGTATTGTCGGCAACGTGGAATACGTCCAGGCAAACGCTGAAGCGCTGCCTTTTGCAGACAACACCTTTGATTGCATTACGATTTCTTTCGGTCTGCGTAACGTGACCGACAAAGAAAAAGCGCTGCGCTCAATGTATCGCGTATTAAAGCCGGGCGGCCGCCTGCTGGTGCTGGAATTCTCAAAACCGATTATTGAGCCGCTCAGTAAAGCCTACGACGCCTATTCCTTCCATATCCTGCCGCGCGTGGGTGAGCTGGTTGCTAAAGATGCCGAAAGCTATCGTTATCTTGCTGAATCTATTCGAATGCATCCCGATCAGGACACGCTGAAAGGCATGATGCAGGACGCAGGGTTTGAAAGCGTCGACTACTACAACCTGACGGCAGGTATCGTTGCGCTACACCGCGGATATAAGTTCTGACAGGAGGGACGCTATGCCTTTCAAACCACTGGTTACCGCCGGTCTTGAGACGGTCCTTAACACCTTCCTCTGGCGCGATCGGGCGCTGAAACCCGCGCGCCAGCGCCTGCTGGGGAAAGTGCTGCGCATCGAGCTGCAAGAGCTTTCCGATCCTGTGGTGCTGGTTTTTAGCGAACATCAGCTGGACGTGCTGGGCGCGTGGGAAGGTGAGGCTGATTGCACTGTACGTACCCGCCTTAGCGTGCTTCCGCAATTGCGCAATCGCCAGCAGCTTACCGCGCTGATTCGTAGCGGCGATCTTGAAGTGCAGGGCGACCTGCAGGTGGTGCAAAATACCGTCACGCTGTGCGATCTGGCAGAGTTCGATCCGGCTGAACTGCTCGCCCCGTATACCGGTGATGTGGTTGCGGAAGGCTTTAGTAAAGTATTCCGCGGCGGCGCTCGCTTTCTTCTGCATGGCGCTCAACGCCAGCAGCGCTATGTCGCGGAAGCGATTACCGAAGAGTGGCGCCTGGCGCCGGGGCCGCTGGAGCTGGCCTGGTTTGCAGAGGAAACCGCTGCGGTAGAACGAACCCTGGCCGCGCTGGAAAAACGGCTGGACACGCTGGAGGGCAAATGACGCCAGGAGAATTACGGCGCCTGTATTTTATCGTCCACACCTTTTTGAGCTACGGGCTTGATGAGCTCATTCCCAAAATGCGTATCACGCTGCCGCTGCGAATCTGGCGGCGGATGCTGTTCTGGATGCCCAACCGCCATAAAGATCGTCCTCTTGGCGAGCGACTGCGCCTCGCATTACAAGAACTGGGGCCGGTGTGGATCAAGTTTGGCCAGATGCTCTCGACCCGTCGCGACCTGTTTCCGCCGCACATTGCCGATCAGCTGGCCATGCTGCAGGATCGCGTCGCGCCCTTTGACGGTCTGCAGGCCAAAAAGCAGATTGAGCAAGCCATGGGCGGCCTGCCGGTAGAAGCCTGGTTTGATGACTTCTCTGTTGAACCGCTCGCTTCCGCTTCTATTGCCCAGGTGCATACCGCGCGTCTGAAAGAGAACGGTAAAGAGGTGGTCATTAAGGTGATCCGCCCGGATATCGTGCCGGTTATCAAAGCGGATATGAAGCTCATCTACCGTCTTGCCCGCTGGGTGCCGCGTCTGTTACCGGACGGCCGTCGCCTTCGCCCGCAGGAAGTGGTTCGCGAATATGAAAAAACGCTGCTGGATGAGCTCAACCTGCTGCGTGAATCGGCTAACGCTATCCAGCTTCGCCGCAACTTCGACGAGAGCCCAATGCTTTATGTCCCGGAAGTTTATTCGGACTACTGTAGCGAAGGCATGATGGTGATGGAGCGGATTTACGGGATCCCGGTGTCCGACGTCGCCGCGCTGGAAGCGCAGGGGACTAACATGAAGCTGCTGGCCGAGCGTGGCGTGCAGGTCTTCTTTACGCAGGTTTTCCGCGACAGCTTCTTCCATGCCGACATGCATCCGGGCAATATTTTTGTCAGTCGTCATCATCCGGAAGATCCGCAGTACATTGGTATTGACTGCGGTATTGTCGGTTCGCTGAACAAAGAGGATAAGCGCTATCTGGCGGAGAACTTCATTGCCTTCTTCAACCGCGATTATCGCAAAGTTGCGGAGCTGCACGTTGATTCCGGCTGGGTTCCCGCGGATACCAACGTTGAAGAGTTCGAGTTTGCTATTCGTACCGTCTGCGAGCCTATCTTTGAAAAACCGCTGGCGGAAATCTCGTTTGGCCACGTGTTGTTGAACCTGTTTAATACGGCGCGACGTTTCAATATGGAAGTGCAGCCGCAGCTGGTTCTGCTGCAGAAGACATTACTTTACGTAGAAGGTGTAGGTCGCCAGCTCTATCCTCAGTTAGACTTGTGGAAAACGGCGAAACCGTTCCTTGAATCGTGGATCAAAGATCAGGTGGGCATTCCGGCTCTGGTGCGGGCGTTTAAAGAAAAAGCGCCGTTCTGGATCGAAAGAATGCCGGAAATACCGGAGCTGGTTTACCAGAGCCTGCAGCAAAGCAAGCAGCTGCAGAATAGCGTCGATACCATCGTGCGCGACATCCAGGTGCGGCACGTGCGCCAGGGTCAGTCCCGCTATTTGTTCGGTATAGGCGCGGTTTTATTACTGAGTGGTACGCTGCTATTCATTCATCGTCCCGAGTGGGGCATGATGCCAGGCTGGCTGATGGCCGCTGGGGTCGTAACCTGGCTTATCGGCTGGCGAAAGACGAACTGACGGCGGCCGCCTTTATCACTGCGCATAATGTGTATAATGCGTCCTAATAATTCATCATCTGTCATAGGGGAATGTGTATGGGTGGTATCAGTATTTGGCAGTTACTCATTGTTGTCGTCATCGTGGTTCTGCTTTTTGGGACAAAAAAGCTGAGCTCGCTCGGTTCAGATTTAGGGGCGTCGATCAAAGGCTTTAAAAAGGCCATGAGCGACGAAGAGAAACCGGAAAAATCCTCCGCGCCGGATGCAGATTTCGCGGCGAAGACCCTTGCTGATAAGCCGGATGATGCAAAGAAAGACGAGACTAAACGCCACGACAAAGAGCAGGTATAATTCGTGTTCGATATCGGTTTTAGTGAGCTGCTGCTGGTATTCGTGATTGGCCTCATCGTTCTGGGGCCACAGCGACTACCGGTAGCGGTAAAGACGGTGGTGAGCTGGATCCGCACGCTGCGGTCGCTTGCGGCTACCGTACAAAATGAAATTACCCAGGAATTAAAACTGCAGGAGTTTCAGGAAAGCCTTAAAAAGGTGGAAAAGGCCAGCCTGGACAACCTGACGCCCGAGCTAAAAGCTTCAATGGATGAACTGCGTGAAGCGGCTGAATCTATGAAGCGATCCTACTCCGCCCACGATCCTGAAAAAGCCAGCGACGAAGCCAATACCATTCACAACCCGGTCGTAAAAGGGAGTGAAGAGCAGCGCAAGGACGTGACGCCAGCGACGGCTGAACATCAGGCCAGTGCGCCAGAGCATGCGCCTGACTCCGTGTCTGAAGAACTCCCCGCTTCGCAGAGTGAAATCCCGGCAGCGAAAGTGAAAGCTGCCGTGTCGGCTTCCGATTCCTCCTCCCCTGTACCGAGTGATAAACAGTAAAAATGGGCGTAGACGATACTCAACCGCTAATTACGCATCTGATTGAGCTGCGCAAGCGCTTGATCAACAGCATTCTTGCGATTCTGGTGATTTTCCTGGCGTTAGTCTATTTCGCCAACGATATCTATCAGCTGGTTTCCGCGCCGCTGATTCGGCAGATGCCGGTCGGTGCGACCATGATTGCCACGGATGTGGCCTCGCCTTTCTTCACGCCGATCAAGCTGACCTTTATGGTATCGATAATTTTGTCGGTCCCGGTCATTTTGTATCAGGTCTGGGCCTTTGTGGCGCCAGCGCTGTATAAGCATGAACGTCGGCTGGTTATGCCGCTGCTGGTCTCCAGTACGCTGCTGTTCTATATCGGCATGGCCTTTGCCTACTTCGTCGTTTTCCCGCTGGCGTTTGGTTTTCTGACCCATGCGGCGCCGGAAGGTGTACAGGTCTCTACCGATATTCGCAGCTACCTCGACTTTGTGATGGCGCTGTTTATCGCCTTTGGCGTCTCATTCGAGGTTCCGGTGGCCATCGTGCTGCTGTGCTGGATGGGCGTCACCACGCCGGAAGATCTGCGTAAGAAACGCCCCTATGTACTGGTTGGCGCCTTTGTCATCGGGATGCTGCTGACCCCGCCGGACGTGTTCTCGCAAACCCTGCTGGCAATTCCGATGTACTGTCTGTTTGAGGTTGGAGTCTTCTTCGCGCGGTTCTATACCGGTAAACGCCTGACGCGTGATGAGGATGCCGCTGCCGAAGAGGCGCAGGGCAAAGAAGAATAACGTTCAACCGCCCGCCAGGGCGGTTGCCGTATGGGAGCGATGATGTTTGATATCGGCGTAAATCTGACCAGTTCGCAGTTTTCCCGCGATCGCGACGAGGTGGTTTCCCGGGCCCGGGCGGCGGGCGTCAGCGGGATGCTATTGACGGGAACCAACCTGCATGAAAGCGCGCAGGCGCAGCAGCTGGCGCGCCGTTATTCCGGGTGCTGGTCAACGGCCGGCGTTCATCCCCACGACAGTCGCAGCTGGACGGACTCGGCGGCGGCAGCGGTCTATGCGCTGGCTCGCGAGCCGGAAGTCGTTGCGGTGGGTGAGTGCGGGCTGGATTTCAACCGCAATTTTTCGACGCCTCAGGAGCAAGAAGCGGCGTTTAGCGCTCAGCTGGCGCTGGCCGCGGAGCTGTCGATGCCGGTATTTCTGCACTGCCGCGATGCGCACGAGCGCTTCCTGGCCCTGCTGGTGCCCTGGCTTGATAAGCTCCCGGGGGCCGTTGTGCATTGTTTTACCGGTAGCCGCGAAGAGATGCGCGAATGCGTGGAGCACGGTTTATTTATTGGTATCACCGGCTGGGTATGCGATGAGCGTCGGGGGCTGGAGCTGCGAGAGCTGCTGGTCGATATTCCGGCAGAGCGCCTGCTGATTGAGACCGATGCGCCGTACCTGTTGCCGCGAGATATGCTGCCAAAACCCGCTTCTCGCCGCAATGAGCCCGCCTACCTGCCGCATATTCTGACCCGCATCGCGCAATGGCGTGGGGAGGAGGCGCAATGGCTGGAAGACGTGACTGATGCTAACGTCAGAAGGCTTTTTGGCGTGGGTTTTTAAGCGCCGTCAGATTTTATAAAAGTCAGTATTTTTAACGCTCTGGAGCACCTGCTTGTTAAGCAGATTCAGCAGCAGCATCGAGCGGGCTTCGCCGTCCGGTTCGGTAAAAATAGCCTGCAGACCCTCAAAAGCGCCATCGGTAATCAGCACGCTGTCGCCTTCGTGCGGCGTTTCAGGATCGGTGATACCTTCCGGTTTGTAGATGGAAAGCTGATGAATGACGGCAGATGGCACGATAGCGGGCAGCGCGCCGAAACGCACAAAACTGTTCACACCGCGCGTGGCGCTGATGGTAGTGGTATGAATCACTTCCGGGTCGAACTCGATAAACAGATAATTTGGGAACAGGGGCTCGCTGACCGTCGTGCGTTTACCGCGGACGATTTTTTCCAGCTCGATCGTTGGCATCAGGCAATTGACGGCCTGCCGTTCAAGGTGTTCCTGGGCTCGTTCAAGCTGCCCACGTTTGCAATAAAGTAAGTACCAGGCTTGCATAATGACTCTTTCCAATGCTACTAGCTGCAAGCATAACAAAAGCCCGGTACGATCGCGAAATCATTGCGGGTGAAAACTAAATTTCAGCGTTCTTTCACGCTAATTTAACAAAAATACAGCATAGCTCCGGCGAACGCCGTATAATCACCCGCCTGTATAGAGGTCAATAACAACTCCATGAAATACCACGATCTACGCGAATTTCTGACATTACTGGAGCAGCAGGGGGAATTGAAACGGATCTCCCTGCCGGTCGATCCTCACCTGGAAATCACCGAAATTGCTGACCGCACTTTGCGAGCTGGCGGTCCGGCGCTGCTATTCGAAAATCCCAAGGGCTACGCCATGCCGGTACTGTGTAATCTTTTCGGCACGCCGCGGCGAGTCGCGCTGGGGATGGGGCAGGAGGATGTCAGTTCTCTGCGGGAAGTGGGTAAGCTTCTGGCATTCCTGAAAGAGCCGGAACCCCCAAAAGGCTTCCGCGATCTGTTTGATAAGCTGCCGCAGTTCAAACAGGTGCTGAATATGCCGACTAAGCGTCTGCGCGGAGCGCCGTGCCAGCAAAAAATCATTCAGGGTGATGAAGTTGATTTGACCCGTATCCCGATCATGACCTGCTGGCCGGAAGATGCCGCGCCGCTGATCACCTGGGGTCTGACGGTGACCCGCGGCCCGCATAAAGAGCGGCAGAATCTGGGCATTTATCGCCAGCAGCTGATTGGCAAGAACAAGCTGATTATGCGCTGGCTATCGCATCGCGGCGGCGCGCTGGACTTCCAGGAGTGGTGCGCGGCGCGTCCTGGCGAGCGTTTCCCGGTCTCCGTCGCGCTGGGCGCCGATCCGGCAACCATTCTCGGGGCGGTGACTCCGGTTCCGGATACCCTTTCCGAATACGCTTTTGCCGGGCTACTGCGCGGCACCAAAACCGAAGTCGTGAAGTGCATCTCTAACGATCTTGAGGTGCCCGCCAGCGCGGAGATCGTGCTGGAAGGGTATATTGAAGCCGGAGAAATGGCTCCGGAAGGCCCCTATGGCGACCATACTGGCTACTACAATGAAGTGGATAACTTCCCGGTCTTTACCGTTACCCACATTACTCAGCGTGAAGATGCCATCTATCACTCGACCTATACCGGGCGTCCGCCGGATGAGCCGGCGGTACTGGGCGTTGCGCTGAACGAAGTGTTCGTCCCCATTCTGCAAAAGCAGTTTCCTGAAATCGTGGATTTCTATTTGCCGCCTGAAGGCTGTTCCTATCGCCTGGCGGTCGTCACGATGAAGAAGCAGTACGCCGGTCACGCGAAACGCGTCATGATGGGCGTCTGGTCGTTCCTCCGCCAGTTCATGTATACCAAGTTCGTTATTGTCTGCGATGACGATGTCAACGCGCGCGACTGGAATGATGTGATTTGGGCGATTACTACCCGTATGGACCCGGCGCGTGATACGGTACTGGTAGAAAATACGCCAATTGATTATCTGGATTTTGCCTCACCGGTTTCCGGTTTGGGTTCAAAAATGGGGCTGGATGCCACAAATAAATGGCCTGGAGAGACCCAGCGCGAGTGGGGTCGTCCGATCAAGAAAGATCCTGAGGTGACGGCGCGCGTCGACGCCATCTGGGATGAACTGGCTATCTTCAAATAACAGTAAGCGGGGCTACGCCGCTGTTTTGCACAATAGACCCGACAGAGGGGACGCATGACAACCTTAAGCTGTAAAGTGACCTCGGTGGAGGCGATTACCGATACTGTGTATCGCGTTCGATTAGTGCCGGAAGCGGCGTTTTCCTTCCGTGCCGGTCAGTATCTGATGGTCGTGATGGACGAACGCGATAAGCGCCCATTCTCGATGGCCTCCACGCCGTCGGAACAGGAGTTTATCGAACTGCATATCGGTGCATCTGAACTGAACCTGTATGCGATGGCAGTGATGGATCGGATCCTGAAAGAGCGTCAAATCGAGGTCGATATGCCGCATGGCGAAGCCTGGCTGCGCGATGACGAAGAACGCCCGCTGATTTTAATCGCCGGGGGAACGGGCTTCTCTTACGTGCGTTCGATTCTGCTCACCGCGCTGGCGCGCAATCCGAATCGCGATATCGCCATCTACTGGGGCGGGCGCGAAGCGAAACATCTCTATGACCTGGCCGAGCTCGAAGCGTTAAGCCTGCAGCATCCGGGCCTGCGCGTCGAACCCGTTGTTGAGCAGCCTGACGCCGAGTGGCGTGGCCGTACCGGAACCGTACTCACGGCGGTTCTGCAGGATTACGGTACGCTGGGCGAGCATGATATCTATATCGCTGGCCGCTTCGAGATGGCGAAAATTGCCCGCGACCTGTTCTGCAACGAGCGCGGCGCGCGCGAAGATCGCCTGTTTGGCGATGCCTTTGCGTTTATCTGATAGCCGCTCTGCCGGCATCCGGGCTTTTGGCCCGGATGCTGTTGTTACCGGGCATCGCTGAAGTAAACGTACAGCGGTCGCTCGTTTTCCAGCAAACAGAGCATTTTCCCTACCGGGTTCCCTTCTTTTTCCAGCGTGGCGGCTAGCTGCGTCGCGATATGCTGGCTGCCTATCTTCTCATCATAGCGTTCGGTAGTGATATCGGTGACGGTCAGATCCTTGAACCGCTCGCTTTGCGGATCCTGCGCCATTTTACCGATCCCCCATGAGAGGCAGGCCTGAGCGTTATCCTGTTCGCTGGCGAGCGCTGCGGCAGGGAACGTCGTTAGCAAAAAAATGATGGGGATTATTTTCATGACTCTTCATTATCCTTAATGAGCGTGACGTATCCGGTGATAATAACCGAATAGCGGAAATAAAAAACCCGCCCCTGACAGGCGGGAAGAACGGCAACTAAACCCTCTCTCTTCGCCATTGTCACCATAACTGCGTTGGCTGCATTCATTCACCCGAATCACTTACTATATGTAAGCTCATCGGGATTCATTCACTTGCCGCCTTGTTCTGGCACCAATGGCTTTGAGATGACTCTTTGATTAAACCCGCTCGAATACCGTCGCGATACCCTGACCTAAACCAATACACATCGTCGCCAGGCCGAACTGCGCGTCTTTGCGCTCCATCTGGTTGATCAATGTGGTGCTAATGCGTGCGCCGGAACAGCCGAGCGGATGACCCAGGGCGATCGCGCCGCCGTTGAGGTTGATCTTCTCGTCGATCTGTTCCATCAGTCCCAGATCTTTAATGCACGGCAGGATCTGCGCGGCAAAAGCTTCGTTCATTTCGAACACATCGATATCGCTGGTGGAGAGCCCGGCTTTTTTCAGCGCCAGTTTTGACGCGGGAACCGGACCATAGCCCATTATTGACGGGTCGCAGCCGACGACAGCCATCGAACGCACGCGAGCGCGGGGCTTCAGGCCCAGCTCGCGGGCGCGGCTTTCGCTCATTAACAGCATGGCTGCGGCGCCATCGGAGAGGGCGGATGAGGTTCCCGCCGTCACGGTTCCGGTTACCGGATCGAAAGCGGGTCTAAGCGCGGCCAGCGCTTCAACCGTTGTCTCCGGGCGAATCACTTCGTCGTAGCTGTAAGACTTCAGCACGCCGTCGGCGTCGTGACCGCCGGTTGGGACAATTTCCGCTTTGAATGCGCCGGATTGCGTCGCAGCCCAGGCGCGGGCGTGGGAGCGAGCCGCAAACTGGTCCTGCATCTCGCGGCTGATGCCGTGCAGGCGCGCCAGCATTTCTGCCGTCAGCCCCATCATTCCGGCGGCTTTGGCGACGTTACGGCTCAGGCCCGGATGGAAATCTACGCCGTGGCTCATCGGGACGTGGCCCATATGCTCTACGCCGCCAATCAGGCATACGCTGGCGTCGCCGGTCATGATCATGCGTGCCGCGTCGTGAAGCGCCTGCATGGAGGAACCGCACAGCCGATTGACCGTAGTGGCGGGTACCGAATGCGGGATTTCCGCCAGCAGCGCCGCGTTGCGGGCAATATTGAAACCCTGTTCCAGAGTCTGCTGAACGCAGCCCCAGTAAATATCGTCAATCGTGCTGGCTTCAAGGGATGGGTTGCGTGAAAGCAGGCTACGCATCAGGTGCGCGGAGAGGTCTTCCGCGCGCACGTGGCGAAAGGCGCCGCCCTTTGAACGGCCCATCGGGGTACGAACTGCATCGACAATGACAACCTGTTCCATTGTGACTCCTTAAGCCTTTTTCAGGTCGCCTGGCGCACGGGCAGGCTCAACCGGTGGATAGTACGGTTCGTTATGACGCGCTTTGCTGCGCAATCCTTCCGGCACGTCGTATAGCGGGCCGAGATGCTGATACTGCTGGGCCATATCGAGATATTTTGCGCTACCGAGCGTATCCAGCCAGCGGAACGCGCCGCCGTGGAACGGAGGGAAGCCCAGGCCATAAACCAGCGCCATATCGGCTTCTGCCGGGGTGGCGATAATGCCCTCTTCGAGACAGCGCACCACTTCGTTGACCATGGGGATCATCATGCGGGCGATAATCTCTTCATCGCTGAAATCACGCTTCGGCTGGCTGACTTCCGCCAGCAGGCTATCGACTGCGGTATCCTCTTCCTTCTTCGGCTTACCTTTACTGTCTTCTTTGTAGCGCCAGAAGCCGAGGCCATTTTTCTGGCCGAAACGGTTAGCGTCGAACAGCGCATCGATCGCATCGCGATAATCTTTCTGCATCCGCTGCGGGAAGCCCGCCGCCATGACCGCCTGCGCGTGATGCGCGGTATCAATGCCAACGACGTCCAGCAGATAGGCCGGGCCCATCGGCCAGCCAAACTGCTTCTCCATCACTTTATCGACTTTGCGGAAGTCCGCGCCGTCGCGCAGCAGCTGGCTGAAACCGGCGAAGTAGGGGAACAGCACGCGGTTAACAAAGAAACCGGGGCAGTCGTTGACCACAATCGGCGTTTTGCCCATTTTGCTGGCCCAGGCGACCACTTTCGCAATGGTTTCGTCCGAGCTTTTCTCGCCGCGAACGATCTCGACCAGCGGCATCCGGTGCACCGGGTTAAAGAAGTGCATACCGCAGAAGTTTTCCGGGCGCTTCAGTACGCTGGCCAACTCGCTGATGGGAATGGTGGAGGTATTCGAAGCCAGCACGGTATCCGGGCGGACTTTGTCTTCCGTTTCCGCCAGCACCGCTTTTTTCACTTTCGGATTCTCAACAACGGCTTCGACCACGACGTCCACGCGTTCAAAGCCGGCGTAATCCAGGGTTGGCTGAATAGTAGAAATGACGCCAGCCATCTTAAGACCGTCGATTTTGCCGCGCTCAAGCTGTTTATTCAGCAGCTTGGCCGCTTCGGTCATGCCCAGCGTCAGCGATTTGTCGTTGATATCTTTCATGACGACCGGCACGCCTTTCCAGGCTGACTGGTATGCAATGCCTCCGCCCATAATTCCCGCGCCCAGCACGGCCGCGTGTTTTGGCGTGTCGATATCTTTCGTCAGCTTCTTCGCTTTTGCTTTGACGTACTGATCGTTAAGGAAGATACCTACCAGCGCACGCGCCTCGTTGGTATGCGCCAGCGGGACGAAACTTTTATTTTCCAGATCCAGCGCTTCTTCGCGACCAAAGCGGGCGGCGGCTTCGATGGTTTTAACGGCGGTAATCGGGGCCGGGTAGTGCTTCCCGGCGGTTTGCGCCACCATGCCTTTGGCGATGGTAAAACTCATCGCGGCTTCAATTTTACTCAGATGCAGCGGCTCCAGCTTCGGCTGGCGCTTCGCCTTCCAGTCCAGGTCGCCTTTAATAGCCTGACGAAGAATCGCGACCGCGCCATCGATCAGTTTTTCATGCTTAACCACGCCATCGACGAGGCCGATTTTTAAGGCCTGTTCGGCGCCAACGTCTTTACCGGCGGCAATGATTTCCAGCGCGCTGTCCGCGCCAAGCATCCGCGGCATCCGCACCGAGCCGCCAAAGCCCGGCATGATGCCCAGCTTCGTTTCCGGCAGACCAATGCGCAGATCCGGCGTCGCCAGGCGATAATCGGTCGCCAGCACGCATTCGCAGCCGCCGCCCAACGCATAGCCGTTGACGGCGGAGATGGTCGGAACCGGCAAATCTTCCAGGCGATTAAATACGCTATTAGCGAAATGCAGCCACTGGCTGAGCTGTTCTTCGGGAACCAGGAACAGAGAAAGAAATTCGGTGATATCCGCGCCGACAATAAAAGCGGCTTTCTCGGAGCGTAGCAGCAGCCCTTGCAGATCTTTTTGTTTTTCGAGTACGTCCAGCGCTTCACCGAGGCTGGCTACGGTTGCGGTATCGAGCTTGTTGACCGAGCCGGGGGCATCAAATACCAGTTCGGCAATGCCGTCTTCCCGCCAGTCGAGGTACAGGGTGTCGCCTTTGTAGAGCATGTCAGTCTCCTGAATCCAGCAATATGATCTGGTCGTACCAGATGAGACGGAGTGTGGATTTTATGTTAAGAAATTGCAAATAAGACTTTAAATAAATGCTGGTCGGATCACACCCGGTAGAGATCACCCCGTTTGAGGTCATTGTGCTAAGATGCGAAGCATCACGATCTCATAAAATCAAAGGATAAATGATGGAATCCCTTGCCGGTCTCTATAAAAATCATATCGTTACCTTACAAGAACGCACCCGCGATGTTCTGGCCCGCTTTAAGCTGGATGCCCTGCTGATCCACTCCGGTGAACTGGTCAACGTCTTCCTTGACGATCATCCGTATCCGTTCAAGGTCAATCCCCAGTTCAAAGCCTGGGTGCCGGTTACGCAGGTCCCTAACTGCTGGCTGCTGGTGGACGGCGTCAACAAACCCAAACTGTGGTTCTATCTGCCGGTCGACTACTGGCATAACGTGGAACCGCTGCCGACCTCATTCTGGACCGAAGAGGTGGATGTGATTGCCCTGCCGAAAGCGGATGGTATCGGCAGCCAGCTGCCCGCCGCGCGCGGCAATATTGCCTATATCGGGCCGGTGCCGGAACGTGCGTTGGGGTTAGATATCGCGGCGGATAAAATCAACCCGAAAGGGGCGATCGATTATCTGCACTACTATCGTTCTTATAAAACTGACTATGAGCTGGCCTGCATGCGCGAAGCGCAGAAGTCAGCGGTTAACGGTCATCAGGCCGCTCATGAAGCGTTCCTCTCCGGGATGAGCGAGCTTGATATCAACCAGGCCTATCTGACCGCGACCGGCCATCGCGACACCGATGTACCGTACAGCAACATTGTGGCGCTGAACGAACATGCCTCCGTGCTGCATTATACGAAGCTGGATCATCGCGCGCCGGCGGAATTGCGCAGCTTCCTGCTGGATGCGGGCGCGGAATATAACGGCTATGCGGCGGATCTGACGCGTACCTGGGCGGCGCATGGCGATAGTGACTATGCTCAACTGATTAAAGACGTTAATGAGGAACAGCTGGCGCTGATTAGCACCATGAAGGCGGGCGTGAGCTACGTGGATTATCATGTCCAGTTCCATCAGCGTATTGCCAAACTGCTGCGCAAACATCAGATAGTCAAAGATATGAGCGAAGAAGCGATGGTGGAAAACGACCTGACCGGACCGTTTATGCCGCACGGCATTGGTCATCCTTTGGGTCTGCAGGTTCATGATGTCGCGGGTTTTATGCAGGATGATTCGGGTACCCATCTGGCCGCGCCGGCAAAATATCCTTACCTGCGCTGCACGCGCGTACTGCAGCCGCGGATGGTATTGACGATTGAACCGGGCATCTACTTTATTGAATCGCTGCTGGCGCCGTGGCGCGAAGGGCAGTTCAGCAAACACTTCAACTGGCAGAAAATTGAAGCGCTGAAACCGTTTGGCGGTATTCGTATTGAAGACAACGTCGTGATCCACGAAAACAGTATTGAAAACATGACGCGCGATCTGAAACTGGCGTAATGGAAAGCTGGTTGATACCGGCCGCGCCGGCCACCTTTGTGGAAGAGATCAAAAAGAGCCGCTTTATCACGCTGTTGGCGCACACCGACGGCGTAGCGGCGGCAAAGGCGTTTGTCGAGTCAGTCAGGGCGGATCACCCGGATGCCCGTCACCACTGCGTGGCGTGGGTCGCCGGGCCTCCGAATGACTCGCAGCAGCTGGGGTTTTCCGACGATGGCGAACCGGCGGGGACGGCGGGTAAACCGATGCTGGCGCAGCTGATGGGTAGCGGCGTCGGCGAGATAACCGCTGTCGTCGTGCGCTACTACGGTGGTATTCTGCTGGGCACCGGCGGCCTGGTCAAAGCGTACGGCGGCGGCGTGCACCAGGCGCTTGCGCTGCTGACAACACAGCGCAAGACGCCGCTGACCGCGTATACTTTGCAGTGTGAATACGGGCAGTTGGCCGGGATTGAAACGCTGTTGGCTCAGTTCTCAGGGAAAATTGTCGAAAGCGAATATCAAGCGTCTGTTCAGCTGCGCGTGGCGCTTCCTCAGGCTGAAGTGGCGCTATTTTCAGCAAAACTGGCTGATTTTAGTCGCGGTTCGTTGCAATTACTGAAGATTGACGAATAATCCCCACCTGATTTTTTTGCATATCAAAGGAAGCGCCAGAGATGCATTTTCGCGCGATAACCCGAATCGTTGGACTGCTGGTCATTTTGTTTTCGGGGACAATGATCCTCCCGGGATTAATAGCCCTGATATATCGCGATGGTGCGGGGCGGGCGTTTACCCAGACCTTTTTCGTTGCCCTGGCGATCGGTTCGCTGCTGTGGTGGCCCAACCGTCGTGAGAAGGGGGAACTGAAATCCCGCGAAGGGTTTCTCATCGTCGTGCTGTTCTGGACGGTGCTCGGAAGCGTCGGTTCGCTGCCCTTTATCTTCTCTGAACAGCCCAACCTGAGCATTACGGATGCCTTCTTTGAATCCTTCTCGGGTCTGACAACGACCGGGGCAACCACGCTGGTTGGGTTAGATTCGTTACCCCACGCCATTCTTTTCTATCGTCAGATGCTGCAATGGTTTGGCGGGATGGGGATCATCGTGCTGGCGGTAGCGATACTGCCGATACTGGGCGTCGGGGGGATGCAGCTGTATCGGGCGGAAATGCCCGGGCCGCTGAAAGATAACAAGATGCGGCCGCGCATTGCTGAGACGGCGAAAACGCTGTGGCTTATCTATGTCTTACTGACGGTGGCCTGTGCGCTGGCGCTGTGGTTTGCCGGCATGCCGGCGTTCGACGCCATCGGGCACAGCTTCTCGACGATTGCGATTGGCGGATTCTCCACCCATGACGCCAGCGTGGGCTACTTTAATAGCCCAACGATTAACTCCATTATTGCGATTTTCTTGCTGATATCGGGCTGTAACTACGGCCTGCACTTTTCATTACTCAGCGGGCGTAGCCTGAAAGTGTACTGGCGCGATCCCGAATTCCGCATGTTCATCGGCGTGCAGCTCACGCTGGTGGTGGTATGTACCCTGGTGCTGTGGCTGCATGACGTCTACAGTTCGGCGCTCATGACGGTGAATCAGGCGTTCTTTCAGGTTGTATCGATGGCGACAACGGCGGGCTTCACGACCGACAGCATTGCGCGCTGGCCGCTATTTTTACCGGTCCTCCTCCTCTGTTCGGCTTTTATCGGCGGCTGTGCCGGGTCGACTGGCGGTGGTTTGAAGGTTATCCGTATTCTTCTGCTTTTCAAGCAGGGTAACCGTGAGCTTAAACGGCTGGTACATCCTAACGCGGTATACAGTATTAAACTGGGGAACCGCGCGCTGCCGGAACGTATCCTGGAAGCCGTCTGGGGATTCTTCTCCGCCTATGCGCTGGTGTTTATCATTAGTATGCTGGCGATTATCGCCACCGGCGTGGATGATTTCTCGGCCTTTGCTTCGGTCGTTGCGACGCTGAATAACCTTGGCCCTGGGCTGGGCGTGGTGGCGGATAACTTTGCGACGATGAACCCTGTCGCAAAATGGATCTTGATTGCTAATATGCTGTTTGGTCGTCTGGAAGTGTTCACCTTGCTGGTGCTATTTACTCCGACTTTCTGGCGCGAATAACAGGAGTGCCTGTGAAAACTTTGATTCTCTTTTCTACCCGCGACGGACAGACGCGTGAAATCGCCTCCTATCTGGCATCTGAATTAAAAGAGCAGGGGATTGATGCGGACACGATCGATCTCAACCGCACCAATGAAGTGGAGTGGCCCTTATACGATCGTGTCGTCATCGGCGCATCAATCCGCTATGGTCATTTTCATCCCGCCTTAGAACGGTTTGTAAAAACGCATCTTCAGTCGCTGCAGGCGCTACCGGGCGCCTTTTTCTCGGTCAACCTCGTCGCGCGTAAGCCAGAAAAACGAACGCCGCAGACCAACAGCTACACCCGCAAGTTTCTGCTTAACTCGCCGTGGCAGCCGCAGCACTGCGCGGTGTTTGCCGGCGCGCTCCGCTATCCACGCTATCGTTGGTACGATCGGTTTATGATTCGCCTTATTATGAAGATGACCGGCGGCGAAACGGATGTCACTAAAGAAGTGGTGTATACCGACTGGCAGCAGGTGGGCAGATTTGCGCGGGAAATTGCGCAAATGACCAGCAAATAGCGCGTTAAATCACCCTGGTGATGGAAAGTTGAGCGAACGAAAAGTTTTTTGAAATTTCCCCTTGTCACTTCGGAATTACTCCCTATAATGCGCTCCCACTGACACGGAACAACGGCTTACAGCCCGCCGGGTCAGCGGGATTCAGCGATG
>NZ_JAWXQV010000094.1:0-98071 GCF_033843325.1 Klebsiella sp. JN_Kp126
GCTTGACGCGCCTTGCCCGGGCTACAGGTTCACCGCCGTCTGCGGGCCGGTAGCCGGACAGATGCGCAGCATCGCCTCCGGGGAATTCAGCCACGCTGCGCACCGCTCCCGGGGGCGGCGCTTGACGCGCCTTGCCCGGGCTACAGGTTCACCGCCGTCTGCGGGCCGGTAGCCGGACAGATGCGCAGCATCGCCTCCGGGGAATTCAGCCACGCTGCGCACCGCTCCCGGGGGCGGCGCTTGACGCGCCTTGCCCGGGCTACAGGTTCACCGCCGTCTGCGGGCCGGTAGCCCGGATAAGGCGCAGCAGCGCCGCAATCCGGGACAGACAACAGGAATATTATTCGATACCTTTGCTGCGCAGATAATCTTCGTAGTTACCGGTGAAGTCCACAACGCGCTCCGGCGTAATTTCAATCACTCGGGTCGCCAGCGAGCTAACAAACTCACGGTCGTGGGAAACAAAGATCAGGGTGCCCTGATACATCTCCAGCGCCATGTTCAGCGATTCGATCGATTCCATATCCAGGTGGTTGGTTGGTTCATCCATCACCAGGATATTCGGTTTTTGCATCATCAGCTTACCGAAAAGCATGCGGCCTTTTTCGCCACCGGAGAGCACTTTCGCCGGCTTCTTGATATCGTCCTGGCTGAACAGCAGACGACCCAGGATGCTGCGCACCGCCTGCTCATCATCGCTTTCCTGTTTCCACTGGCTCATCCACTCGAATACCGTCAGATCGTTTTCAAATTCATACTCATGATCCTGCGCGTAGTAGCCAATCTGCGCGTTCTCAGACCATTTAACGGTACCGTTATCGGGCGTCATATCGCCGACCAGGGTTTTCAGCATCGTGGATTTACCTACGCCGTTGGCGCCCAGAATGGCAAGCTTCTCCCCCACTTCCAGCAGCAGATTGACGTTTTTAAACAGCGGGCCGTTATCAAAGCCTTTCGCCAGCGCTTCCACTTCCAGGGCGTTACGGAACAGCTTCTTATCCTGCTCAAAGCGAATGAACGGGTTCTGACGGCTGGACGCTTTCACTTCGTCCAGCTTAATTTTGTCAATCTGACGGGCGCGCGAGGTCGCCTGGCGAGATTTAGAGGCGTTGGCGCTAAAGCGGCTGACGAATGATTGCAGGTCGGCAATCTGCGCTTTTTTCTTGGCGTTATCCGCCAGCAGACGTTCACGCGCTTGGGTCGCCGCGGTCATGTACTCATCGTAGTTGCCCGGGTAAACGCGCAGCTCGCCGTAATCCAGATCCGCCATGTGGGTACAAACCATGTTCAGGAAGTGACGGTCGTGCGAAATGATGATCATGGTGCTGTCGCGATCGTTGAGGGTCTGCTCCAGCCAGCGGATGGTGTCGATGTCCAGGTTGTTCGTCGGTTCATCAAGCAGCAGGATATCCGGGTTGGAGAACAGCGCCTGCGCCAGCAGCACGCGCAGCTTCCAGCCGGGAGCGACTTCGCTCATCGGGCCGTAATGCTGTTCAACCGGGATGCCGACGCCGAGCAGCAGTTCGCCGGCGCGCGCTTCAGCGGAGTAGCCGTCCATCTCGCCGTACAGCACTTCCAGGTCAGCCACTTTGTAGCCATCTTCTTCGCTCATCTCCGCCAGGGAGTAGATACGATCGCGCTCCTGCTTCACTTCCCACAGGTCGCCGTGGCCCATAATGACCGTATCCAGCACGCTGAACTCTTCAAACGCAAACTGATCCTGACGCAGCTTACCGATACGCTCGTTCGGATCGAGGGAGACGTTGCCCAGCGTCGGCTCAAGATCGCCGCCGAGGATCTTCATAAAGGTGGATTTGCCGCTACCGTTGGCGCCAATCAGGCCGTAACGGTTGCCGCCGCCAAATTTGACGGAAATATTTTCGAACAGCGGCTTACTGCCGAACTGCATGGTGACGTTGCTGGATACTAGCACGGGGTTATCCTGAAAATAGAGAATGAGAAGTGTGATGAACCAGACATTATGCCAGCAAATGCTTCACTTTTCACGGGGCGTTATAAAATCATCAATGACGCCTGTGTTAGGGTCATGTCATATTGCGCGGTTACACTGCTTAATGCGTAATTTTTTACCTTAATCTGGAAGGAACCTATGACCACACTCTCCCGCCATCCGGCTTTCTTATCGCTGCAGGGCGGTATCAACTTTCGTGACCTGGGCGGCCAGCGTACCGCCGACGGCCGTCGCGTGCGTACCGGGAAATTATTCCGCTCCGGCTCGCTGCATATGATGACGGCAGATGACCTCACCCATCTGGACGCGATCCCGCTTAGCCGAGTGATTGATTATCGCGACCCGGGCGAAGTGAATCGCAGCCCCGATAAGCTGAACGAAGCGGCTCACTACCTCAACGCCCCGGCGAATCCGCACGTTCGCGACGTCAACGCCAAAGTCACCGAGCTCAACGCCGCCACCCTGAACGCCCTTAACGGCGAGCAGTTTATGCTGGCGCTCTACCGCCAACTGCCGTTCAATAACGCCGCTTATCGCCAGTTGGCCGGTTGGCTGATGGAGCCTTTCGACGGCGCGCTGCTGCAGCACTGCGCGGTGGGAAAAGACCGCACCGGCGTTGGCTGCGCGTTGACGCTGTTCGCCCTCGGCTGCGATCGTCATACGGTCATGGAGGAATATCTGCTCACCCAGGGCATGCTGACGCAGGTCGAAGATTTCATGCTCCAGTCCCTCGGCAATGCGCTGACCCCCCGCGGCCGGCAGAACCTGGCGGAAATGATGACGGTGCATGAGTCCTACCTTGCCGCCGCACTTTCGCAAATCGACGAACGCTACGCCAGCGTCGATGCCTGGCTGGAGAAAGAGTATCAGCTCACGCCGCAGGCGCGAGAAGCGCTCCAGTCGCGGCTTCTGGAGGGGTAATCCCCTCCCGTTTTCAGGCTGCAGAGCCCGCGTTGACGGGCTACACTCAGGGTCACAGGAAAAAAATGTGATTTCGTACACATCTCATTTACCTGTTTGCCGGAAAGCACATATAATGCGCTCCCATCGACTTCCTGTTTAAACTGACAAAGGCCTGTGCGGCATTAACATCGCCCACGACATAAAGATTATGAAATTATCAACACTCTTCGCGGCAGCCTTCGCCATCGTGGGCTTTTGCAACACAGCTTCTGCTGTAACCTACCCTCTGCCCACCGACGGCAGCCGTCTGATTGGCCAGAACCAGGTGATCACCATTCCGGAAGGCAACAAGCAGCCGCTGGAATATTTCGCCGCTGAATACCAGATGGGTTTATCCAACATGCTGGAAGCCAACCCGGGCGTGGACACCTTCCTGCCGAAAGGCGGCACCGTGCTGAATATCCCGCAGCAGCTGATCCTGCCGGACACCGTGCATGAAGGTATCGTCATCAACAGCGCGGAAATGCGCCTCTACTACTATCCGAAAGGCACCAACACCGTCATCGTGCTGCCGATCGGCATCGGCCAGTTAGGCAAAGACACGCCGATCAACTGGGTGACGAAAGTTGAGCGTAAAAAAGCCGGTCCGACCTGGACGCCTACCGCCAAAATGCACGCTGAATATGCCGCAGCCGGTGAACCGCTGCCGGCCGTTGTTCCTGCCGGCCCTGATAACCCGATGGGCCTGTACGCGCTGTATATCGGCCGCCTGTACGCTATTCACGGTACCAACGCTAACTTCGGCATCGGCCTGCGCGTCAGCCACGGCTGCGTGCGTCTGCGTAATGACGATATCAAGTTCCTGTTTGAAAACGTGCCGGTCGGCACCCGCGTTGAGTTTATCGATGAGCCGGTAAAAGCCACTACCGAGCCTGACGGCAGCCGCTTCATTGAAGTTCACAACCCGCTGTCCACCACGGAAGAGCAGTTCCAGGGCGGCGAAATCGTGCCGATTAACCTGACCAAATCAGTACAGGCGATTACCAGCCAGACTGACGTAGACCAGAGCGTGGTCGATCAGGCGATCCAGAACCGTTCCGGTATGCCGGTGCGTCTGAACTAAAACGCATCGCACAGAGTGGCGGGCCCGGTGCCCGCCATTTTTTTATCCGTTATTGACCAGAATAATTCCGCCGTGGTCGTAGCGATAGTGGCAATGGGCATACTCCAGCGGGGTACCGTCCTCCAGATAGATCACCTGCTCCACCTCCAGCACCGGGTCGCTCGCTTCGCAGTTGAGATGCTCCCTGTCCAGCGCCTGCGGTTTCATAGCCCGCACCACCCGATACGATCCCATCATCTTCAGCCCCAGCGTCTCCTGCACGTAGCGAAATACCGAGCTTTCGAGATGCGTTTTATTCAGGCCAGGCACCAGCGCAACGGGCATCACGGTGAGGTCCAGCGACACGGGTTCCTCGTTGAGCAGCCGCAGGCGGACGAAATCATAGACCGGGGCATCGGCGTCAATCAGCAACGAGCTTTGCTCTTTTTCCGACGGAAAACGCAGCTCGAAGCGAATCACCCGGCTGGTCACTTCCCCTAAATGTTCCCAGGTTTTGGTGGCGCCAAAATAGTCGCTGCCGGGCAGCTCCCACTGCGAAAGCTGGAGGAAGTTTTTGCGCACGAAGGTTCCCTGCCCCTTACGGGTGTAGATAAGGCCTTCGACAATCAGCTGGCGCATCGCCTGCTGGATGGTCATCCTGCTGGTGCTGAACTCCGCCGCTAAGGCGAACTGGTCGGGTAACGGCGCGCTGGCGGGATACTGCCGGCTGATAATACGTTTTTTGATTTCCCGCGCGATACTCAGATATTTGGCCGTCATTCCCGGATCCTTTTACGTGTCTGATAGTGGCTGGCGGGCAGAATATACCATCTGCCCGCGCGAGGCGCCGCTACATCTCTTCGCCGTGACTGCGGATGGCCCGCTTCAGCCAGGCATAGCTTTTCTTCGGGACGCGCTTAAGGTCCTTAAGGTCGTGGTTTTCACGGTTCACGTAGACAACCCCGTAGCGCTTGCGCATATCGCCCTGCGAACTGAGAATATCGATTAATCCCCAGCCCAGATAGCCAATCACCCGCGCGCCGTCCTCAAACATCGCCTCTTTCATGGCGTTGATATGGTCGCGATGATAGGCGATGCGGTAATCGTCAGCGACCGGATTTTCGCCGTCCCAGGACTCAATCACCCCGATGCCGTTTTCAATCGGGAATACCGGCAGACGCCAGTCGTTGTAGTAGCGGGTAATGATGGTGCGAAAGCCCAGCGGGTCAATCTGCCAGCCCCACTCGGTGGCCTGCAGAAAGTCATTCTTTTTATCGCCAAACTGCATGTAGTGGTTCACCGGCGTGCCCGGCGGGATCGGGTCGCTATCCAGCGCCTTGCTGGCGTAGTAGCTAAAGGCCAGATAGTCGATTTTAACCTGCGCCATCAGCGCCAGATCCTCTGCGCGGTAGATATCCGCAAAGCCTTCGCGGGCGACAACGTGCATGACCTCCGGGCTGTAGCCCTCTCCGGCGAAGGCGCGCAGCAGGTTCTGGTTTAAAAACTCATCAAGCTGCTGGGCGCAAAGGATATCGCGCGGTTTGCAGGTCGCCGGATAGACCAGCGCATGGGCCAGCATGCCGCCCATCAGGCACTGCGGCTTCGCCTGGTGCAGATACTGCGTCAGGTGCACGTGGGCCATCATCACGTGGTGCTGGATCTGATACAGCTCGCGCAGGGTCTTCTCGCCGCACATATAGCCTGAAATCAGAAACGCGTCCGGCATGTGGTAGAGGTTCTGTTCATTAAAGGTCAGCCACCACTTCACCTTGTCGCCAAAGCAGTCGATCATCTTCTGCCCGTAACGAATAAAGGCTTCCATCACCCGACGGTCGGTAAAACCGTTGTAGCGTTCAGCCAGCGACAGCGGCATATCGAAGTGATAGAGGCAGATCATCGGCTCAATGCCGCGGGCAAGCAGTTCATCGATAAACTGGTGATAAAAGGCGATACCTTCTTCATTGAACTCACCGTCGCCTTCCGGGCAAACGCGGCTCCAGGCAATCTGGAAGCGGTAGCAGTTCATGCCCAAATCCTGCATCAGGTCGAAGTCTTCCCGGTAACGGTGGTACGAGTCGGTTGCCACCTTCCAGTCGGACGCAAATTCCGCCGGCTGACGGATATCGTAAACCGACATCCCCTTCCCGCCCTCATTCCACGCCCCTTCGGTTTGCATACTGGAAACCGAGTTACCCCATAAAAAATCTGCCGGTAGTGTTCTGTTCATCGCTCGCACCTATGACTAGTCATATTAATTTCATGACTAGTCATATAAACGAAATTCTCCCGTCAGGCAAAGTCCAGGATCGCGTTTTGTGAGCGCAACGGATAAAAAAACCGGATCGCGAAACAGACGATCCGGCGTGCAAGAGAGGAAGTTACTGCTGGGCGAGCTGGTCGCGGCGGTATTCGCCCTGGCGCTCCAGCATCCAGCCCGGATACTCTCGCGGCAGCGCGCTGACCGCGTCAAGCCGCGCCAGTTCATCATCATTCAGGGCAATGCTGGTCGCCGCGAGGTTATCGGCGAGCTGCTCAGCGCGCTTCGCGCCAATAATCACGCTGCTTACCGCCGGCTGATGCAGCAGCCAGGCCAGCGCGATTTGCGCCACCGAAACGCCCTTCGCATCGGCAATCTCGCGCATCACATCAATGCAGTCAAAAGCCCGCGCTTTATTCACCGGCGGGAAATCAAACTCCTGACGGCGGCCGCCGCTCGCCGAGTGCCCATCGCGATCGTACTTACCGCTGAGCAGCCCTCCCGCCAGCGGGCTCCAGACCATCAGGCCCAGGCCTTCGCTCTGCATCATCGGCACCAGCTCGCGCTCCAGATCCCGTCCGGCAAGGGTGTAGTAAGCCTGTAACGAGGCAAAACGCGCCAGCCCCAGACGTTCGGAAATGCCCAGCGCTTTGACTATCTGCCATGCCGCCCAGTTCGACACGCCGATATAGCGGACGTGCCCGTGCTGCACCAGGTTATCCAGCGCATACAGCGTCTCTTCGATCGGGGTTGCCGGATCGAAGCCATGGAGTTGATAGAGATCGATATGATCGAGCTGCAGGCGACGCAGGCTCTCCTTCACGCTGCCTATGATGTGATAGCGCGAACTGCCGCGCGAGTTCACGCCTGCGGTGCCGGTTTCGCCAAACACTTTGGTCGCCACGATGACGTTTTCACGCGGCACTTTCAGATTCTTCAGCGCCTGGCCGGTAATCTCTTCCGAGCGCCCTTCTGAATAGACGTCAGCGGTGTCGATGAAGTTGATGCCCGCATCCAGCGCGCTGCCCACCAGCTGCTCTGCCTCCGCCTGGCGCAGCTGCCCCACTTTCCCCCACAGGCCGCCTTCGCCGCCGAAGGTCATGGTGCCGAGGCACAGCTCAGAGACAAAAAGGCCGGTATGGCCCAGTTTTTGATAACGCATAGGACTCTCCTTCAATCAGGGTGATTCACCATCGTGAATAACGTTATACCCCGGAAAAGGAGAGCGCGAATGTGGCGTTTCTGTCCGTTTCTTGCCCAATTCTCTGAAAATCAGAGCTGCAGCAATCCGTACCCTACCAGCGCGGCCCACAGCAGCATGGGCAGAGAGTAGATATGGAAACGCCACCAGATACGGCGATCGCCAGCCATGCGCAGCGCAATCAGGTTTGCCAGAGAGCCCGGCAGCAGGCCGAACCCGCCGACGTTTACCGCCCAGGCCAGCAGCACCGATGGTGGAACGTAATTGAGCAGCAAAATGGTCGCCGGGACGTTGCTGATAAACTGCGACAGGCCAATCGACGTCAGCCACAATCCGCCTGCCGAGAGCTGGCCGACGCCGTTAAGCGCATGCTGGAGAGCCGGTAGCTGGGTCAACAGGTGAACGTCAATAAACATCGCCATGAAGACCAGCAGCAGCGTCCAGTCGACGTGGATAATGACCGCCCGCGCCAGCAGCAAAAAACCCAGCGCGATCAGCGCCAGTCCCCACAGCTCCTGCTTCAGCTCTAAGGCGGTCAAAAAGACCCCATAGAACGCCAGGCAGCTCCAGACCAGCTTTGGCCGCCAGGAGGGCGCCCTGTCGCTACTCTGATAGTCGAGACGCTTCGCGGGGAAACAGAACCAGCACAGCGCCAGCAGGGTGAGCATCATCGCTGCCGCCAGCGGCAGCATCTGGCCGATAAAGGCCGGAAAGGAGAGGCCCGAGCGCCCCCAGAGAAGAATATTTTGCGGGTTACCTATGGGCGTTAACAACGACCCGGCGTTCACCGCCAGCGCTTCAAAAATGATGAGACGGCTTGTCGGGATGGCGCACCATTTTTTCAGAGTCAGCGTGAGCGGCACGACGATGAACAGCGCCACGTCGTTGGTTAAGAAGGTGGATAGCAGCGCGGCCGCCAGCACCATAAAGATGGCCAGCTGGCGCTCGGTCACAAAGCGGCGCGCCATTTTGCGACCTATTACGTCAAAATAGCCGCTCAGTTCAATACCTTTGGTCAGAAGCATCAGTCCGCTAAGGGTGATAATCGTATGCCAGTCAATGGCGTGTGACCAGCCTGCAGGGGCAAACGGAACAAAAAAGCTTAAAACAACGCCGACGATCAGCAGCAGATGCAAAAAACGGTCGCGGATTAGCGACTGAACAAAGACGAGGTTCATTCTCCCGGTGACCCCCGCTTGAGGGTAAACTGTTTAAACATCGCCAGCGTCTCTTCGCTGACGTGGTGCTCCATGCCTTCGGCGTCGCGACGCGCAATTTCCGGGCTAACGCCGATCACCAGTAAAAAGTTTTCGACAATCTGGTGGCGTTCACGGCTTTCATGCGCCAGCTTCTCACCTTCCGGGGTTAAAAAGATCCCCCGCCATGGGATCTGTTCGATCAGACCAACGCTGGCCAGTCGTTTTAACATTTTCGCAACCGTTGGCTGCGACACCCCAAGACGCGCGGCCATGTCCACCTGACGGGCTTCCCCCACTTCCATAATCAGATCGGAGATCAGCTCCACGTAGTCATCAATCAGCTCCCGACGATGCGCCTCGCGCACCTGACGAAACCCCTCAACGTGTTCTTCGACATTCACTAGCTGCGTCACTTTTTTTGTTATTGGCTTACCTGCGCGACGGTTCATTGTGCTTCCTCATTCCTGTGACGCATCAAGCATCATATAAAAGGATCCCTATTGTAATGGATCGCGCACAGAGAACAAAAAATTAACGTTTTAGCCATAGCTATAAAATATAGCCTGTGCTATATCTGTATGTAATACACACATCCTTCAAGGAGTGAAGGACGAAGTTACAGGAGGTCGAGATGAATGAATTCAAGAGGTGTTTAAACGTGTTTACCCATTCTCCTTTTAAAGTACGGTTAATGCTTGTCGGTATGCTGTGCGATCTGATCAACGGCAAGCCCCAGCAGGATAAACCCAACAACTAATGCGGCGTCGCGGTACGCCGCTTCATTTTTCTGTCATAATTTCCCGTCAAACTGGCTGATTACTCAGCGCTACGGCAACTTTTTTCAAGTTTTGTAAGCTTCCTCCCAAAACAATCCGTTATGGATGGTTGACCTTAACATTTGCAAGCCCTATCTTTTGTCAGCCCTGCCACTACTGCGGCTCGCAGAGACCCTCTTCACGCACTGTCCAGCAGGTTTTACCCCTTGATGCCAGGGGACGCACATGGCTCTTTTTGATTGTTTACTATGAATGTCACGCTGAAAGAAACGCTGGTCGCCCGCGGACTGGTACTGAACCCATGGACAGGATTCTACTTTTTACAATCGCTGTTTATTAATCTGGCGCTGGGCTACGACTTTAGCCTGCTCTATACCGTTGCTTTTACCTGCGTGCTGCATCTGCTGTGGCGCAGCTTTCCGCGCGCGCAAAAAGTGGCGATCGGCGCCTATTCGCTGCTGGCGGCCATGTACTATCCTTTCGGCCAGGCCTACGGCGCGCCCAATTTCAACACGCTGCTGGCGCTGCATGCCACAAACATCGAAGAGTCCACCGAGATCCTGACCATTTTCCCGTGGTACAACTATCTGCTGGCCGTGTTTATCTTTGCGCTCGGCGTGATTGCCGTACGGCGCAAGCCGGATGCATCGGCGCGATGGGGGAAAATGGAGACGCTGGGGCTGCTGTTCTGCACCGCTATTTTCTTTCTCCAGCCGGTGCAAAACCTCGCCTGGGGCGGCGTCTTTAAGGTTATCGATACCGGTTACCCCGCTATACGCTTCGTTAAAGATGTGGTGGTGAATAATAATGAAGTGCTGGATGAGCAGGCGCGAATGGCGCAGCTGGCGAATATGAAAGACAGCTGGCACGTGCTGGCGGTAAAGCCCAAATATCATCTGTATGTGGTGGTGATCGGCGAGAGCGCGCGTCGCGATGCGCTCGGCGCCTTTGGCGGCCACTGGGACAACACCCCGTTCGCCAGCTCGGTAAAAGGCTATCTGTTCAATGACTACGTTGCCGCCAGCGGTTCAACGCAGAAATCGCTCGGTTTAACCCTCAACCGGGTGGTCGATGATAAACCGCAGTTTCAGGATAACTTTGTCACCCTCGCCAACCGCGCCGGTTTTCAGACCTGGTGGTTCTCGAATCAGGGGCAAATTGGCGAATACGATACGGCGATTGCCAGCATCGCCAAACGCGCGGACGAAGTTCAGTTCCTCAAGAACGGCGATTTCGAGGCCAATAAAAACACTCAGGATGAGCAGCTATTAAAGCTGACCGCGCAGGTGCTTGCCACCCGCCGCACCCAGCCGCAGCTGATTGTCCTGCATTTGATGGGTTCGCATCCGCAGGCCTGCGACCGCACTAAAGGGAAATACGCGGTTTTTGTTCAGTCGAAAGAGACCTCCTGCTATCTCTACACCATGACGCAAACCGATACGCTGCTGAGCGATCTTTATACTCAGCTACAAAACTCGGGCGAAACCTTCTCGATGACCTATTTTTCCGATCACGGTCTGGCTTTTAAAGAGCGCGGGAAAGAGGTGCAGTATCTGGCGCACGACGATAAGTACCAGCAGAATTTCCAGGTCCCCTTTATGGTGATCTCCAGCGATGATAAAGCGCATAAGGTCATTAAAGCGCGGCGGTCCGCCAACGACTTCCTCAGCTTCTTTTCGCAGTGGACCGGCATCAGCGCTCAGGAGATTGCCCCGCGCTATCGTTTTATCTCGGAACAGAAGGCCGGCCCCATCTACATCACTAACTTCCAGCTGAAGAAAGTGGACTATACCCATCTGGGTACCAACGCGTTTACCGTCAATTAACAGAGTCGCGTGAACCGCAGGCAAAAAAAATCCGCCCCTTGAGGCGGATTTTTTATATCACCGGAGTGATTAGAAGCGGTAACCTACGCCAGCAATCCAGGTGCCAACGTCAACGTTACGAATGCGAGACTGCTCGTAGGAGAAGTCCAGAGCAACGTTTTCGATCGGGTTGAACTGCAGACCAGCACCGTAAGAGAAACCGTAGTCGCTCATGTCAGATTTGTTCGGGTAGCTGTTGTCCTGGAATTTACCGTAACCAACACCCACTACGCCGTAGATGCTCGCCCAGTCATTCAGACGGTAAGCCGGACCTGCGGTGATGCCGTAGTACTGGCCTTTTTTGTAAACGCCAGACTCAGAACGATCTTTTTCGGTGTAGGTGAAAGAACCGATAACACCCAGCGGGTTGTTGTCTTGCTCGTAGCGGTACTTCAGGTTGAAACCGCCTGCTTTGTTCGCTTCACCCTGCATATCGCTCTGCGCGTAGCCACCGGTAACGGTAGAAGTCGCGGCGAAAGCAGTGGTACCTACGGATGCAGCCAGAACAACGGCCAGTGCTGAAAAACGTGCAATTTTATTCATAACCACCTCAAATGTGTTTCTAATAAGTCCTAAGCCTTAAATATAACAAAAACTTTTGGGAAACTCTTTTCACTTTACATTGTCTAACGTACTTTTTCATGTAACTAAAGGTTTCTACGTTTCTATAACAAACTGGAAAACAAACCTTTTTTACAAATATACTCCTATTAAGGCTCATAAAGCGCCAGACGTGTATCCAGATTATTCCTAATCTTCTGGTGAAATTATCTTCAACTCCGCGCTATTGTACTGCTTTTACACCCCTTTTTTTCAACATTAGCTCAACCGGCGCGGGGTAATTCATTTACACTGGAACCTTTACTGCATTTGACAAAATTGACAGGAGAAAGGATGCCCGGCTCGTCCCGCAAAGTACCGGCATGGTTGCCGATACTGGTTATTTTAATTGCCATGATTTCGATCCAGAGTGGCGCCTCGCTGGCCAAGTCACTCTTCCCGCTGGTGGGTGCGCCGGGCGTTACCGCCCTGCGCCTCGCGCTCGGCACCTTCATCCTGGTGGTTATCTTCAAACCCTGGCGCCTGCGCTTTGCCCCGGAGCAGCGCCTGCCGCTGCTCTTCTACGGCCTGTCGCTCGGTGCGATGAACTACCTGTTCTATTTATCGATTCAACGCATTCCGCTAGGCGTCGCCGTCGCGCTGGAATTTACCGGCCCCCTGGCGGTGGCGCTCTTTGGCTCCCGTCGCCCCCTCGATTTCGTCTGGGTGGCGCTGGCGGTGCTCGGGCTCTGGTTTCTGCTGCCGCTGGGGCAAAGCGTGGCGCAGATCGATCCCATTGGCGCGCTGCTGGCCCTCGGCGCTGGCGCCTGCTGGGCGGTCTACATTCTGACCGGCCAGCGCGCCGGCGAAGAGCATGGCCCCGCAACGGTCGCTATGGGGTCGCTGATCGCTGCGGTGGTCTTCGTCCCGATGGGGATGATCCAGGCCAGCGATACGCTCTTTCAGTGGGGGCTGCTGCTGCCGGGACTGGGGATCGCCATTTTATCGACCGCGCTGCCCTACTCTCTGGAAATGGTTGCCTTGACCCGCATGCCCAGCAAGACCTTTGGCACCCTGATGAGCATGGAGCCAGCTCTCGCCGCGCTTTCCGGAATGGTGTTTCTTGGGGAAACGCTAACCGCGACCCAAACGCTGGCGCTGGGGGCGATTATTCTTGCCTCGATGGGCTCCACGCTGACAATGCGTCGGGAAACGAAGATACAGAAGGTCGACATCAGCTAGCGAAAAGGAGCTGATTGACGAGAAACTCAATCATCTCCTTAATTTATAAACTATTTTTCCTGACTAACAGCCCTGCGCTATCAGACCGATAGAGACTACCGCCGCTGCAAAGCTCAAATCCGTTGCTATACTTAATTCCGCAAGTTATTGGGATGAGACGCTCCGAATAATTCGAATTTGAAGTATGACGAGTACAAATATCAAGAGGATATGACACTATGAGTACCGCAAAACTGGTTAAAACTAAAGCAACGAATCTGCTCTATACCCGTAACGACGTCGCTGATAGCGCGAAGAAAGCGACCGTTGAGCTGCTGAATCGCCAGGTGATCCAGTTCATTGACCTGTCTTTGATTACCAAACAGGCTCACTGGAATATGCGCGGTGCAAACTTTATTGCCGTTCATGAGATGCTGGACGGCTTCCGCACTGCGCTCGTCGACCACCTTGATACGATGGCAGAACGTGCCGTACAGCTTGGTGGCGTAGCGCTGGGTACGACTCAGGTCATTAACAGCAAAAGCCCGCTGAAAAGCTACCCGCTGGATATCCATAGCGTCCAGGACCATCTGAAAGAGCTGGCCGACCGCTATGCGATCGTCGCCAACGATGTGCGTAAAGCCATCGATGAAGCCAAAGATGAAGATACCGCTGATATCTTCACCGCTGCTTCACGCGACCTGGATAAATTCCTGTGGTTCATCGAAGCCAATATCGAGTAAGGCCAACTGCCGTCAGCCACGCTGGCGGCTTTTTTTCTTTCCACTTCCCCGCCGCGCACCACTTCAGTGCATGAGAATGTACAAAATACGCGCAAAAGTAAATCAATTGTAATAATCACCTCACACAATCGTTACGCCGAGATTGTTTTAACATCAGGGTTTGCGTTAAAAATGCTCTTGTTATGCGATGCCTTTATGATGCACCAAAACGGCGCCCCATATCGGTGCATTTAACGTTATCCGTTATCAAAATTGTGCAACAGGCGCCTTCCTGCTTGTTATAAAACAACAGGTTGTAAAAGTGGCATGATTTTTTCATAAGGCAACTCGTTCTCGCAGGGGATCGTCCCGTGGATATAAAAGGAAATGCTATGAAGTCTGTATTTAAAGTTTCACTGGCTGCACTGACCCTGGCTTTTGCGGTTTCTTCTCACGCCGCTGATAAAACACTGGTTGTCGCGACCGACACGGCGTTTGTACCGTTCGAATTTAAACAGGGCGATAAGTATGTCGGTTTCGACGTTGACCTGTGGGCTGCCATTGCGAAAGAGCTGAAGCTTGACTACACCCTGAAGCCAATGGACTTCAGCGGTATCATTCCGGCACTGCAGACCAAAAACATCGATCTCGCGCTGGCGGGGATCACCATCACCGACGAACGTAAAAAAGCGATCGACTTCTCTGACGGCTACTACAAAAGCGGCCTGCTGGTCATGGTTAACGCGAATAATAACGATATTAAAGATGTCAAAGATCTGAACGGTAAAGTGGTTGCCGTGAAGGGCGGCACCGGCTCCGTTGATTACGCGAAAGCCAATATCAAAACCAAAGATCTGCGCCAGTTCCCGAACATCGATAACGCCTATATGGAACTGGGTACCGGTCGCGCTGATGCGGTTCTGCACGATACGCCAAACATCCTTTACTTCATCAAAACTGCGGGTAACGGCAAGTTCAAAGCGGTAGGCGACTCGCTGGAAGCGCAAAACTACGGTATCGCCTTCCCGAAAGGCAGCGACGAGCTGCGTGAAAAAGTGAACGGCGCGCTGAAAACGCTGCGTGAGAACGGCACTTACAACGAAATTTATAAAAAATGGTTCGGTACTGAACCCAAATAATAATTAGCGATACTCTCTTCCAGGCCTGCTGTGGTCTGGTAGACCTGGAGCTCTCCGGGCTACCCGTCAGCAGGCCTGAATAGTTTTCTCAGGGGGTTTTCCTCTGTTTTCGACACGGTAACAGGAACACATTATGCAGTTTGACTGGAGTGCCATCTGGCCCGCCATCCCAATTTTACTGGAAGGCGCCAAAATGACGCTGTGGATTTCGGTCCTCGGCCTGGTCGGCGGTCTGATAATCGGTCTGGTGGCCGGTTTCGCCCGCTGTTTCGGCGGCTGGATTGCCAACCACATCGCGCTGGTCTTTATCGAAATCATCCGCGGCACCCCAATTGTGGTGCAGGTCATGTTCATCTACTTCGCCCTGCCGATGGCGTTTAGCGATTTACGCATCGACCCGTTCTCGGCGGCGGTGGTAACCATTATGATCAACTCCGGCGCCTATATTGCGGAAATCACCCGCGGCGCGGTGCTGTCGATCCATAAAGGCTTTCGGGAAGCCGGCCTCGCGCTGGGCCTTTCTCGTCGGGAAACTATCCGCTACGTGATCCTGCCGCTGGCGCTGCGCCGTATGCTGCCGCCGCTGGGCAACCAGTGGATTATCAGCATCAAAGATACCTCGCTGTTTATCGTCATCGGCGTGGCCGAACTGACCCGTCAGGGCCAGGAAATTATTGCCGGTAACTTCCGCGCGCTGGAGATCTGGAGCGCCGTTGCGGTTATCTACCTGATCATCACCCTGGTGCTGAGCTTTGTTCTGCGTCGTCTTGAAAGAAGGATGAAAATCCTGTGATTGAATTTAAAAACGTTTCCAAGCATTTTGGCCCAACCAAGGTGCTGCATGATATCGATCTGAAGATCAACCAGGGCGAAGTCGTGGTGATTATCGGGCCGTCCGGTTCCGGTAAATCGACCCTGCTGCGCTGTATTAACAAACTTGAAGAGATTACCAGCGGCGATTTGATCGTCGACGGTCTGAAGGTCAACGACCCGAAGGTTGACGAGCGGCTGATTCGCCAGGAAGCCGGGATGGTATTCCAGCAGTTTTATCTGTTCCCGCACCTGACGGCGCTGGAAAACGTGATGTTCGGCCCGCTGCGCGTTCGCGGCGCCAATAAAGCGGCGGCGGAAAAACTGGCGAAAGACCTGCTGGAGAAAGTGGGCCTCGCTGAACGTGCGCACCACTACCCTTCTGAGCTTTCAGGCGGACAGCAGCAGCGCGTGGCCATTGCCCGTGCGCTGGCGGTTAAACCCAAAATGATGCTGTTTGATGAGCCGACTTCCGCGCTTGATCCTGAACTGCGTCATGAAGTGCTGAAAGTGATGCAGGATCTGGCCGAAGAAGGCATGACCATGGTTATCGTTACCCACGAAATCGGCTTCGCCGAAAAAGTGGCGTCGCGCCTGATCTTTATCGATAAAGGGCGCATTGCGGAAGATGGCGATCCGCAGATGCTGGTGAATAACCCGCCCAGCCCGCGCCTGCGCGAGTTTTTGCAGCACGTAGCCTGATGCCCCCCGGCTCTCCCTTCGCGTGAGAGCCGCTTTCCAGAATCATCCCAACCTCGCTCTGCGGATCTCATCTTCTATACTTATTGGTTTGAGATGCAATGGAGGTGCCTGTGCCGCGGATTTTGTTACTGCTTGCCCTACTCTTCACCGCTCCGCTATGGGCCGCGACGCTGCCCGGCGTTACGGCAACCACAGCGGACCCGTCCAGCAGCAGTGAACCCGATGTAGCGCAGAAGAAAGCGGCCTACGGCGCGCTGGCCGACGTGCTTGAAAACGCCGACGCCCGTCAGGAGCTTATCGAGCAGCTGCGGAAAGCCGCCGCCACGCCGCCGCCGGACAGTACGCCGAAGCTGACGCCGCCGGAAATAAAAGACGAGACCACGGTGCTGGAGAACGTCACCCACATCAGCCGCGAATACGGAGAGCAGCTCTCGTCACGTTTTTCCCAGCTGTGGCGCAACATCACCGGCTCTCCGCACAAAGCGTTTAATTCTCAGACTTTCACCAACGCCGCCTGGCATTTCCTGCTGCTGGCGGGCCTGGTCTTTGCGTTCTGGTGGCTGGTACGCCTGGCGGCCCTGCCGCTGTATCGCAAAATGGGCCACTGGGGACGGCATAAAAACCGCGACCGCAGCAACTGGCTTCAGCTACCTGCAACGATCGCCGGCGCGTTTATTTTTGACCTGCTTCTGCTGGCGCTCACGCTCTTCGTGGGCCAGCTTTTAAGCGACCGCCTGAACGGTAACAATCCCACCATCGCCTTTCAACAAAGCCTGTTTCTCAACGCCTTCGCGCTGATTGAATTTTTCAAGGCCATTCTGCGGCTTATTTTTTGCCCCCGCATCCCGGAGCTACGCCCGTTCAACCTCAGCGATGAAGCGGCGAAATACTGGAACCTGCGTCTCAGCGCGCTGAGCAGCCTGATTGGCTACGGGCTCATCGTCGCGGTGCCGATTATCTCCAACCAGGTCAACGTACAGTTCGGAGCGCTGGCCAACGTGGTGATTATGCTGTGCATTACGCTCTGGGCGCTGTACCTGATATTTCACAATAAGAAATTGATTACCCAGGGGCTTATCCATCTCGCCGACCGCTCGCTGGCCTTCTTTAGCCTGTTTATCCGCGCCTTTGCGCTGATCTGGCACTGGCTGGCCTGCGCCTATTTTATCGTGCTGTTTTTCTTCTCCCTGTTCGATCCCGGCAACAGCCTGAAATTTATGATGGGCGCGACGCTGCGCAGCCTGGCCATCATCGGCGCCGCCGCGCTAGTCTCCGGTATTCTGTCGCGCTGGATTGCGAAAACCATCACCCTGTCGCCGGAAACCCAGCGCAACTACCCCGAACTGCAAAAACGGCTGAACGGCTGGATCTCCGCGTCGCTGAAAGCCGCGCGTATCCTGACGGTCTGCGTGGCGATCATGCTGCTGCTCAGCGCGTGGGGGCTGTTCGATTTTTGGCAGTGGATGCATAACGGCAGCGGGCAAAAAGCGGTCGATGTGCTGATTCGTATCGCACTGATCCTCTTCTTCTCGGCAATTGGCTGGACGCTGCTCGCCAGCCTGATTGAGAACCGGCTGGCATCGGATATTCACGGCCGCCCGCTGCCCAGCGCCCGCGCCCGAACGCTGCTGACGCTGTTTCGCAACGCGCTGGCGGTGGTCATTAGCACCATTACTATCATGATCCTGCTTTCGGAAGTGGGCGTGAATATCGCCCCGCTGCTGGCCGGCGCAGGCGCGCTGGGCCTGGCGATTTCGTTCGGCGCGCAAACCCTGGTTAAAGATATTATTACCGGGATTTTCATCCAGTTTGAGAACGGCATGAATACCGGCGATCTGGTGACCATCGGGCCGTTAACCGGGACGGTAGAACGCATGTCGATTCGCTCCGTCGGCGTACGCCAGGATACCGGTGCTTATCACATTATTCCGTGGTCTTCGATAACCACCTTCGCCAACTTCGTGCGCGGGATCGGCTCGGTGGTGGCCAACTATGACGTTGATCGACAGGAGGATCTGGATAAGGCCAACCAGGCGCTGAAAGACGCGGTCGCGGAAGTGATGGCGCAGGAAGAGATTCGCGGGCTGATCATTGGCGAGCCCTCTTTCGCAGGATTGGTGGGCTTAAGCAATACCGCCTTCACCCTGCGCGTCACCTTTACCACCCTGCCGTTGAAGCAGTGGACGGTAAGGTTCGCCCTCGACACTCAGGTGAAAAGGCATTTTGACCTCGCGGGCGTGCGGGCGCCGGTACAAACTTACCAGGTTCTGCCGATGCCGGCACCGGCGGGACCGCCGGCACCCGCCGAGCCCACGTTATAAAGCGCGGCGACGTTTGGCTTCGTCCATAAAGGTCCAGGCGATAAAGCGGCTCTGCTTATTTCCCTGGGCCATCTCTTTTTTCACTACTTTCACCGCGCCAACGTCGGTCAGCGCACGGTAGAGCGGCGGCAAATTGTCGCCGCGAGAAACCAGGGAGGTAAACCACTTCACCTGACGGCCAAACTGCTGGCTCTCCGCAATCATCTGCGTAATAAACGCAACCTCGCCCCCTTCGCACCACAGCTCCTGCTGCTGGCCGCCAAAGTTCAGCACGCTCTCCTCGCCCAGTCCCAGGTTGCGACGTTTACGCTCACCGCCCGCCTGCGCGCTGGCGGCGGAATCATGGAACGGCGGGTTACACAGGGTCGCGTCGTAGGTCTCATTTTTATGAATAATGCCGGTCAGAATCGCTTTAGCGTCTTTTTGACGACGCAGGCGGATCTGGCGAGTCAGGCCGGGATTGCCGTTGACGATAGCCTGGGCGCTGGCGAACGCGTCGGCGTTCACTTCGCTGCCGGTAAAACGCCAGCCGTACTCGTGCACGCCAATGAGCGGATAGATGCAGTTTGCGCCAACGCCAATATCGAGAATGCTGGCGGTGGCCGGGATCGTCCCGCTATCCAGCGCCAGCAGATCGGCGAGATGATGGATGTAGTCAGCCCTGCCCGGCACCGGCGGGCAGAGAAAGCCGTCGGGAATATCCCAGTGTTTCACCGCGTAGAAGTGCGCCAGCAGCGCTTTATTCAGCGCCTTCACCGCCAGCGGATTGGCAAAGTCGATGGTCTGCTCACCCACCGGGTTAAGGGTGATAAAGCCCTGGAGCTCAGGGTGGGCCTGGCACAGCGCGGGCAGGTCGTAGCGTTGTTGGTGACGGTTACGCGGGTGTAACCCCGGTTTCTGGGCTTTCATGGCAATCTCCTTTGAACAGCCGCGTAAGATACCCGTTGACGGCGGCGCGGTAAATAAGTGAGTCTGGTTATCTCTTTTTTTGTCACGGGTGTCGTATGTATTTCTACCAACCTTCGCACGGACACGGGCTGCCGCACGACCCGCTTAACGCCATTATCGGGCCGCGCCCCATCGGCTGGATAGCCTCCCTTGATAACAGCGGCCAGCGTAACCTCGCGCCGTACAGTTTTTTCAACTGCTTTAACTATCGGCCGCCGATTATTGGTTTTGCCAGCAGCGGCTGGAAAGATAGCGTACAGAATATCGCTGAGACTAAAGAGTTCGTCTGGAATCTGGCCACCCGGCCTCTGGCGGTCGCGATGAACGAAACCTCCGCCACCCTTCCCCATAATGAAGATGAATTCATCCGCGCCGGGCTGACTGCCGCTCCCAGCCGCATCGTCAGCGCGCCGCGGGTCGCCGAAAGCCCGGTAAACTTCGAGTGTCGCCTTTCACAATGCATCCAGTTAACGACCGCAGAAGGGCGAGCGGTTGACACCTGGCTGGTGCTGGGCGAAGTGGTGGCGGTGCATATCGATGAATCGCTGCTGGAAGACGGAATTTACCAGACCGCCAGGGCCCAGCCGATTCTGCGCGCCGGAGGCCCCAGCGCCTATTATGGCATTGATGAAAGCCTGCGCTTTGACCTCGTTCGTCCGGACGCCCGCTAACCCTCCCACCCGGCCTGTACTAACGCCGTTTTCCAGGCCGGGTAGCTGAATGCCATTTCCCGCGACAACCTCGCCTGCCCGGCGCGCCTTTATGTAGAAAAAATGCAGCCAATGTAAATAAATGTATTTATTTTTTTATAAATGAGTGATAGAAATTCGCTTGTTGTTTGATAATGATTATCACAATCATTATCAAACTCATTGCTTTTGTAAAAAATCACCTGCAGTGGTCGGGGCGAAGCAACGCTTCGTCTGCGGTCGTTATGGCCTAATTAAAATTATAAGTCACTTATTGATATGGAAAAAAATAACAATTTGCCGTTCAGCAGTTTTCACTCGCTCACTCTCTTCACCGGCTTATGCCTGAGTCTTTCTCCGACCGGCCAGCTGCTTGCCGCGGATAGCACTGAAAAAAATAGCGGCGAAACGCTGGTGGTCGAAGCGCAGACGCCATCGCTGTACGCGCCGACCCGCTCCGCCGATCCTAAATTTTCACGCCCGATCGCCGACACGACGCGGACGGTTAGCGTGGTCTCTGAGCAGGTGATGAAGGACCAGGGCGTCACTAACCTCACCGACGCGCTGAAAAACGTTCCCGGCGTCGGCGCTTTCTTTGCCGGCGAAAACGGCAACTCGACGACCGGCGACGCGATTTACATGCGCGGGGCGGACACTTCCAACAGCATTTACGTCGACGGCATCCGCGATATCGGCAGCGTCAGCCGCGATACTTTTAATACCGAGCAGATCGAAGTCATCAAGGGACCTTCAGGCTCCGACTACGGACGCAGCGCGCCGACCGGTTCAATCAATATGATCAGCAAACAGCCGCGCCTCGATTCCGGCATCGACGCCTCCGCCAGCGCGGGCAGCGCCTGGTTCCGACGCGGCACCCTGGATATTAACGAGGCCATTGGCGAAACCAGCGCGGTGCGTCTGAATCTGATGGGCGAGAAAACCCATGATGCGGGCCGGGACAAGGTGAAAAACGAGCGTTACGGCGTCGCGCCATCGGCCGCATTTGGCCTCGGCACCGAAAACCGCCTGTATCTTAACTATCTGCACGTAACCCAGCACAACACGCCCGACGGCGGCATTCCCACCATCGGTCTGCCGGGCTATTCCGCCCCTGGAGCCAGCACCTCGGCGCTGAATCACTCCGGCAAGGTCGCCACCAGCAACTTCTACGGCACCGACTCCGACTACGATGATTCCACAACCGATACCGTGACGATGCGCTTCGAGCACGACCTGAGCGACACGACGACGATTCGCAACACCACCCGCTGGTCTCGCGTGAAGCAGGATTACCTGATGACTGCGGTGATGGGCGGCGCGTCAAACATCACTCAGCCAAACCCCAACGATGTCGGCACCTGGACCTGGTCGCGCCTGGCGAATACCAAAGACATTAGCAACAAGATCCTGACCAACCAGACTAACCTGACGTCGACGTTCTATACCGGGGCCATCGGTCATGACGTCAGCACCGGTGTGGAATTTACCCGCGAAACCCAGACCAACTACGGGGTATATCCGCTCACGCCTCCGGCGGTGAATATTTATCATCCGAACAGCGATATCTCCATCGGCGGCCTGAACCGCAGCGGCGCCAACGCTAACGGACAGACGGATACCTTCGGCGTCTATGCTTTCGATACGCTGCAGATAACCCAGGACGTCGAACTTAACGGCGGGATCCGTCTGGATAACTACCAGACCAAATACGATAGCGCCAGCCTGTGCGGCGGTACCGGACGCGGCGCCATCGCCTGCCCGACCGGAGTCGCGAAAAATACCCCCGTCACCACCGTCGATACCTCAACCAGCGGTAACCTGGTTAACTGGAAGGCCGGCGCGCTGTACCACCTGACCGATAACGGCAACCTCTACGTCAACTACGCTGTCTCCCAGCAGCCGCCGGGAGGGAGCAACTTCACCCTCGCGCAAAGCGGCACCGGCAGCAGCGCCAACCGAACCGACTTTAAACCGCAGAAGGCCAAAACCAGCGAAGTCGGCACCAAGTGGGAGCTGATGGATAAGCGCCTGCTGCTGACCGCCGCCCTCTTCCGCACCGATATTGAAAACGAAGTCGAGCAGAACGACGACGGCAGCTATTCGCAGTACGGTAAGAAGCGCGTTGAAGGCTATGAGATCTCTCTGGCCGGTAATATCACGCCCGACTGGCAGGTGATTGGCGGCTATACCCAACAGCACGCCAGCGTTCGTGAAGGCGCGAATACCGCCCAGGATGGCACCAGCGCGCTGCCGTATACGCCAGAGCACGCGTTTACCCTCTGGAGCCAGTATCAGGCCACCGATGCGATCGCCGTCGGCGCCGGCGCGCGATACGTCGGCAGCATGCATCGCGGCAGCGACGGTGCGGTCGGCACGCCTTCCTATACCGAAGGCTACTGGGTGGCTGATGCCAAAGTCGGCTATCGCATTAACCGTAATCTCGACCTGCAGCTGAACGTCTACAACCTGTTTGATACTGACTATGTCGCCTCGATTAACAAGAGCGGCTACCGTTATCACCCGGGCGAACCGCGAACCTTCGTGCTCACCGCCAATATGCACTTCTGATCCACCCCGGGGCGGCTGCGCCCCGTTTTCTCCGGAGATAAAACGATGATGTATCATATTCCCGCCGTTCTCAGCTCTCAGGAAGTGGACAATTTTATCGCTCAGCTGCAGCAGGCGGAATGGGTCGACGGGCGCGTGACGACCGGCGATCTGGGCGCCCAGGTCAAAAATAACCAGCAGGTTGATACCCACAGCAATCTTTACGGCGAACTTCAGGGCAACGTACTGGCGGCGCTAAATCGCAGCTCGCTGTTTTTTGCCGCCGCGCTGCCGAAAGCGATTTCCAGCCCGCTGTTTAATCGTTATCAGCAGAGCGAAACTTATGGTTTCCACGTCGACGGCGCGGTGCGCAGCCAGGCGCAGGGAGGCTGGATGCGCACCGATCTTTCCGCCACGCTCTTTTTAAGCCCCCCGGAGAGCTACGAAGGCGGTGAGCTGGTCGTGAACGATACCTACGGACAGCATTCGGTTAAGCTCCCTGCCGGGGACCTGGTGCTCTATCCTTCAAGCAGCCTGCACTGCGTCACCCCGGTGACCTCAGGCGTTCGCGTCGCCTCGTTCTTGTGGGTTCAGTCAATGATCCGCGACGATAAACGCCGCAGTATGCTGTTTGAACTGGATGGCAATATTCAGAAATTAAAAAGCCGCCACGGCGAAAGTGACGAAGTCCTGTCTCTGCTTAATCTGTACCATAACCTGCTGCGCGAATGGTCAGAGATCTGAGCCTTGTCTGGTCATTTTTTACCCCCATATTCTCTATACTAAAGAGAGGCGAGATAGCGAGGTGAACTATGGCATCAGGCTGGGCGAATGATGACGCGGTGCAGGAACAGATCGACAGCACCATCAACGACGCGATAGCTCGGGCGCGAAACGAACTGTCATCGGGGGAAAGCAACAAATTTTGTGAAGAATGTGGGGAGCCGATTCCTGAGGCGCGCCGACGGGCGGTGGCGGGGGTGAAATACTGCGTAAAATGCCAACAGGAGAAAGATTTACATAACAATACATTTTCAGGATATAATCGCAGAGGCTCCAAGGATAGCCAGCTTCGCTGACCAATATTTACCGTTCATTACGCACATCGCGTTATCTTTTCGCGCACGTTTTTTGGCAAACGGCGTGGCAAAATGTGCCCTTCCAGTCCCCCGTTCGCCGCCCCGACCTGTTTCGCCGCCGCCGGCTAAAATAATTTATTAATATTCAATAAATTAATAATCATTCAAAAAATTAGATGAAGACTGTTAATTTCCTTCGATTTTATCTCCCGCTAAAAACCGTGATACTTATCACATCGACGGAACATCGTCCCCTATACAGAACAACCTGCGAGAGATTAACTATGAAAAACATCAAATATGCTGCCGCCGCTATCGCCCTTTCCGCTCTGTCTTTCGGCGCGTTCGCCGCTCAGCCGGTGACATCGGCTCAGGCAGAGAGCATGAACAAAATTGGTGTGGTTTCCGCTGAAGGCGCGACGACGCTGGATGGACTGGAAGCTAAACTGGCTGAAAAAGCCGAGGCCGCTGGTGCAACCGGCTATAGCATTACCTCCGCTAACAGCAACAACAAACTGAGCGGTACTGCGGTTATCTATAAATAATCGTCAGTTATCCCTGTAGCAACAGCAACACCCTGTAATGCCACTGTTTTAACCCTGTAAGATCCTTTAATACCCTTGCCTTGCCCGTCCATGCCACTGGACGGGCTTTTTTTTGCCTGCGATCCTGCGATTGAGTTACCAGCTCTCAGCCACCTTCGCCAGCCCCTGCTCCAGAGACAAGACCACGCCGGTGGCCAGAAGACAGCAGGCCAGCTGAATTTTCAACGATGACGGCAGCGGTTCGCTCCCGACCATACAGCGCTCGATCCAGCGCGCGGTCACTTCGGGATCTTTTGACTCCGGCAGAGCGACTGCCTGCGCAGCGGCGCCATCCTGACGCTCGTTAACCACCCGCGTACCGGTCTCATCAATCAGGCTAATCTGCGGGCAGCGCTGCGGGTTAGCGTAAACTTCGCCTTCAGTACCGTGCATCAGCAGCGCCCGGCCGCCGATCCCGGCAAAAAATTTCGCGACCCGACCGACGTACTCAGGGTGCGAAACGCTCGACAGGCGCAGCGCCGCATCTTCGGCAAACGGCGTCGCCAGCTTGGCCAGGGTGTGGGCGCTGTTACGCACGCCCATGCGCCAGCGCATCGCCAGCTGTTTTTCCAGCGGCGGACAAAATACGCCGACCGGAACGTAAACCGGCTGGTGACTGTCTAGCCGCGCCTGTGCCTGGCCCGCGTGAAGCGTCGCCGGGATCCCCATCAGGTCAAAAATGGTTTCCGTCAGCACGCGGGTGGGATCGTGGCTCACGCCGTGAACAATGACCGGGAAGCCGAGCTTATGCAGCAGGACGGCCAGCAGCGGCGTCAGGTTGGCCTGTTTACGCGCACCGTTATAGCTGGGGATCACAATCGGCATCGGTTTGCCGACCGGCGGCGTCAGCTTAATGGTGTGCTCCTGCATCGCTTCATAGAAGCCCTTCATCTCCGCTTCACCTTCGCCCTTGATGCGCAGGGCAATAAGAATGCCGCCGAGCTCAAGGTCAGGCACCTCGCCGTTAAGCATCCGCGAGTAGAGCGCGCGGGCCGTTTCCACGTCCAGGTCGCGAGCGTGGTTTTTTCCGCGCCCGACTTCTTTAATGATTTTGCTGTAGTCCATTGCAGGCTCCTCTGAGCTTCTCACCGCGTCGACATTGCACCGCTAACGCCGTTTGCGACGCGTCTGTTTTGTTTTAGTTTTTACTATAACCTCAGGGACGGCTGGCTGCTCTATCGGAAATATGGGTAATGCATTCAATAAACGCTTACCGTAGTTTTTGGTCAACAGGCGTTTATCATAAATTACCACCTCTCCCCAGCAGCTATGGCTACGGATCAGGCGGCCAACCTGTTGAATCAGGTTGAATGACGCGCTGGGCAGGCTCTGAACTTCGAACGGATAGCGGTTGAGGCTTTTGAGCCATTCGCCTTCGGTGATCACCACCGGGCTGTCAATCGGCGGGAAAGCGATCTTGTGGATATGCACCTGGCTTAACAGTTCGCCTTTTAAATCCAGGCCTTCCGCGAAGGATTGCAGCCCAACCAGTACGCTGCGCTCGCCGCCTTCAACGCGTTTACGATGCAGCTCGACCAGCCGGTAGCGAGGCTTATCCCCCTGAACCAGCAGCAGCAGGCGCAGATCGGTAACGTGTTCGAGAAACCGCTGCATCGCTCTTCCGCTGGCGAAGAGTACCAGCATGCCGAGATGCTTTTTGCTCTCAACCTGTTCCCGGAAATAGGCGGCCATCTCGGCAATATGCTGCTCTTCGTTATCGATAAGCGGTTCGTAATGCATCTGCGGAATGACGATTTTACCCTGTTCGACGTGATTAAAGGGCGAATCCAGCGCCACAAAGCGGTCTCCCGCTTTCTCTTTCAGCCCGCTCATCTCCTGCAGACGCGAAAAGCTATTAAGCGAGCGTAGCGTCGCAGAGGTCACGACGATATGCGGGACGCTGCGCCACAGCAGCCTCTCCAGCTGATCGCTGACGCGGATCCCCACGCAGTGGAACCAGATATGCATCTGGCCATCCCGCAGGTCGCGGGTGACCCATTTGGTCACCGGCGCGCCGGAGGACTGCGCCAGCGATGCCAGCCGCCACAGTTTACTTTGGCTTTCAAACATCCCCAGCGCGCGGTTCATCTGCAGCAGAACCCGATGCAAACGCACCACGTCGTGACTGCCGGTTTTTTCGCCCAGATCGTTAAGGAACAGCTCCGCCAGACCGCGCAGCGTTTCGGTGAGCTTCGCCAGCCGCTGGCAAATCTCCATCACTTCCTGCGGCAGCTCCCCCATCGGGAAGCGGTGCTCCGCCTCCTGCCCGGCCGGCATGTACAGATTGAGGATATTATTCAGGGAGGAGATGAGCTCATAGAGCTCCTCGCAATGCCCATTCAGACGCTCGGGATTCGCCAGCGGCGGCGTGGTTTTAGGGCGAAACTGCTCCATGCAGGTCGCGACCAGTTTCGTAAAAAGATCCAGCTGCAGGCGGTACCACGGGGCGGTGATTTCCGCGCTCATTTCCAGCGCATCGCGGGCCACCTCCGGAAGATGGTGGCCTTCATCCAGCACCAGCAGCAGATGCTTCGGTTCCGGCAGCACCGCTTCGCTTTCCATCGCCGCCATCACCAGCGCGTGGTTCGCCACCACCACTTCCGCTTCCTGGATTTCCCGGCGGGCGACAAAAAACGGACATTCGCGATAATAGTGGCAGTTGCGGTTCAGGCAGCTGGCTTTATCGGTGCTCAGGCGGCTCCATAATGAATCATCCACATTTTTATCGGTATGATCGCGCAGGCCGTCCCATTTGTAGCTATCAAGGTCCGCTTTCAGCGTCGCGCACAGCTTCTGTTCCGCCTGGTTGTTAGGCGTGAGTTCGTCATCAAGAAAGGCCAGTAAATCCTGCTGCGTTGGCTCGGTGCTGGCAAGCGCGGCCAGGTTACGCGGGCAGACGTAGCGCCCGCGGCCAAAGGCGGCGGTAAATCGCAGGTCGGGAATGATTTTGCGCAGCAGCGGCAGGTCTTTACTGTAGATTTGGTCCTGCAGAGCAACGTTGGCGGTACTGACCACCAGCGTTTTTTGTTCTTCACGGGCAATGGCGATGCCGGGAATCAGGTATGACAAGGTTTTGCCGACGCCGGTCGGGGCTTCTATCGCCAGATGTCGCCCCTCTTCCCCGGCGAGCGTCTTCGCCACATCGGCAATCATCTGCCGCTGCGGAGGACGGGGAATAAAGTCAGGGATTTGTTCCTGAAGCGCCTTATACCAGGCGGCGATTTGCGCTTTCAGCGCTGCGGTCAAAGCCATGAGAAAACCTGAATACTGTATAAACAGCCACTATTGTGCCATTTTTTAGCCGTCGGAAGGAACGTCTTTCTGAGCAAACTGGAATCACGCTCGAGGTTATGCTGAGCGAAGCGCGTCCGGGTAAGGAGTCTTACCCGGACAACCCATCAGTGGCTTAGCCGCGCGATCGCGACACTCGCCACAGGAGTGACGGGATAGCGTTACTCCGCCGCGGCGGGTTTGCGCGGGCGACGACGGCGAGGAGGCTTACCGTCCTGAGTTCGCGCTTTCGGCGCTTCGCCATCGGTACGACGCGGAGCGGACTGCTGACCGCGACCTTGCCCCTGGCCACCGCGGCCCTGACTCTGGCCACCGCGACCGCCGCCGCGCTGCTGCTGACGACCGTTCTGAATCGGCTCGGCTTTAATCGATGGATCCGGCTCGTAGCCCGCCAGGGCAATACGCGGGATCTCTTTTTTCAGCAAGCGTTCGATATCATGCAGCAGTTTATGTTCATCAACGCAAGCCAGCGACAGCGCTTCACCCGTTGCCGCGGCGCGCCCGGTACGACCGATACGGTGCACATAGTCTTCCGGTACGTTTGGCAGCTCGTAGTTCACCACGTGCGGCAGCTCTTCAATATCCAGACCGCGCGCGGCGATATCGGTGGCCACCAGTACGCGAATGCCGCCGGATTTAAAGTCAGCCAATGCGCGGGTACGCGCGCCCTGGCTCTTGTTGCCGTGAATAGCGGCGCTGCGGATGCCGTCTTTATTGAGCTGTTCCGCCAGATGGTTTGCGCCGTGCTTGGTGCGGGTAAAGACCAGCACCTGCTGCCAGTTACCTTCACCGATCATCTGCGACAGCAGCTCGCGTTTGCGCTTTTTATCGACAAAATGCACCAGCTGGCTCACCTGCTCAGAGGCGGTGTTGCGGCGGGCGACTTCGATCTCCAGCGGGTTATGCAGCAGCTTTTCCGCCAGCGATTTAATGTCATCGGAGAAGGTTGCGGAGAACAGCAGGTTCTGACGTCTGGCCGGCAGCTTCGCCAGCACCCGGCGAATATCGTGAATAAAGCCCATATCCAGCATACGGTCGGCTTCGTCCAGCACCAGCACTTCGACTTTGTCGAGGCTCACGGCGTTCTGATGTTCAAGATCCAGCAGACGACCCGGCGTTGCCACCAGGATATCGACGCCGCTGCGCAGCTTCATCATCTGCGGATTAATGCTCACGCCGCCGAACACCACCAGCGAGCGAACGTTGAGGTATTTGCTGTAATCACGGACGTTCTCGCCAATTTGCGCCGCCAGCTCGCGCGTTGGGGTCAGGATCAGCGCACGCACCGGGCGACGCCCTTTAGCATGCGGCTCCTGTTGGATCAGATGCTGAAGCAGCGGCAGCGTAAATCCCGCCGTTTTGCCGGTACCGGTCTGAGCGCTGGCCATCAGATCGCGACCCTGTAATACTGCCGGGATAGCCTGCTGCTGAATTGGGGTTGGCTCAACGTAGCCCTGCTCAGCGACGGCGCGCAGGATTTCAGGATTCAGGCCAAGGGAATCAAAAGACATAACAACTCCGAACCGCCCCGGCCCGTCACAGGCGTAGTTTTCAGGGAGATTATTGCGAAAGAGATGGCAAAAACCACAATGCCATGAAGCTGCGCAGTCTAGCAGATTTTGTGACGAACCGCATAAAATCTGCCGAAAAGAATCCTCCGGCTAACAAACCACTGCTCCCCGTCCTGTCGATGAGAAGCGGCGATGGCGCTTCGCGCCAGGCGTCCCCGAAATAGCCCGTTTAATGCCTCGACGGGGAAACCGCGAACAAAAGCAGAGAAACGCCCGCCGCCGCAGAACGCGGCGGCGAAAGCGATTAACGCAGGCGATACTTAATTTTTTCGACCATCTTCGCGGTGGAGATGCCGTAGCGGTCGTGCAGCGTCGGAAGCGCCCCGGCCAGCAGGAATTCATCGGGCAAACCGACGGTATCCAGCTCGCAGCGTACGCCTTTACGCATCAGCAACGCGGCAACCGCCTCCCCCAGCCCGCCGACCGACGTGTGGTTTTCCGCGGTCACCACCAGACGGCCGGGTTTCGAAGCCTGCGCAACGATCGTTTTTTCATCAAGCGGTTTGATGGTGGGGACATGCAGCACCGCCGCGCTGATATTATCGGCCCGCAGTTTTTCAACCGCCTCGAGGGCGCGCATGGTCATCAGCCCGGAAGAGATAATCAGTACATCGTTACCGTCCTCCAGCAGCTTCGCCTTGCCCAGCTCAAACTGATAATCATATTTATCGAGCACCAGCGGCACCTTACCGCGCAATAGACGCATATACACCGGACCGTCGTGGTCGGCAATCGCCGGTACCGCCTGCTCTATCTCCAGCGCATCGCAGGGATCGACGATGACCATGCCGGGAATACCGCGCATAATCGCCAGATCTTCCGTTGCCTGATGGCTCGGCCCGTAGCCGGTGGTCAGGCCCGGCAGCGCCGCGCAGATCTTCACGTTCAGATGCTCTTCGGCAATGACCTGATGGATAAAATCATAGGCGCGACGGGTGGCAAAAGCGGCATAGGTGGTGGCGAAGGGAATAAATCCCTCCTTCGCCATTCCCCCGGCGGCCCCCATCAGCAGCTGCTCCGCCATTCCCATCTGGAAGAAGCGATCCGGAAAGGCCTGAGCGAAAATATGTAGATCGGTATACTTTGACAGGTCCGCGGTCATACCGACGATTTCCGGACGCTGGGCCGCCAGCTTCGAGAGCGCGACGCCAAACGGCGCGGAAACGGTCGCCTGACCTTCATCAGCAATGGAGGCGATCATCGCCGACGTTTTTAAGCGTGGTTTACTCTGGCTCATTACAGCACTCCTTCCGGTTTGTTGGCGTCCAGCACCGCAATCGCTTTTTGCCATTCGTCGGCATCGACGCGGATAAAATGGTTCTTATCGCGGGTTTCAAGGAACGGCACCCCTTTGCCCATCAGCGTGTCGCATAAAATGACCCGCGGCTGGTTGCCCGCATGATTTTTCGCGTTATCAAAGGCGGCCACCACCGCCGCCAGATCGTTACCGTCCACGCGCTGCACGTACCAGCCGAAGGCGGCCCATTTTTCATGCAGCGGCTCAAAGCCGAGAATTTTGCGCGAATCGCCGTCCGCCTGCTGTTTGTTCACGTCAACGAGGTTAATCAGGTTAGTCAGGCCGTAGTGGGCGGCCGACATCGCCGCTTCCCAGGTTGAACCTTCGTCCAGCTCCCCATCCGACATAGAGTTAAAAACCCAGGATGCGCTGCCCTTTTTCTTCAGACCGAGCGCCATCCCGACGGCGATGGAGAGCCCCTGCCCCAGCGAGCCGCCGGACATCTCCATTCCAGGCGTATAGGTCGCCATGCCCGACATCGGCAGGCGGCTGTCGTCGGAACCGTAGGTCTCCAGCTCCTCTTCCGGGATAATTCCCGCTTCCAGCAGCGCCGCATAATAGGCGATGGCGTAATGACCGTGAGAGAGCAGAAAACGGTCACGCCCTTCCCACTGCGGATCTTCCGGACGGTAGCGCATCGCGTGGCTGAAGGCGGTGGCCAGCACATCCGCATAGCCTAATGCCTGGCCGATATAGCCCTGCCCCTGGACTTCGCCCATTTGCAGGGCATAGCGACGGATACGCCACGCCGCCGCGGCAACTTGTTGTGTTTCTGTCATCTTCATCTGCTTGCCTCGCTTAGTGGATTAACATGCCGCCGTTCACGTCCAGGGTGATACCGGTCGAGTAGGAAGAGAGATCGCTGCCGAGGAACAGGGCGGCGCGCGCGATATCCACCGCATCGCCCAGACGGTTCATCGGGATCCCGGCGAGGATATTGGCCGTCATGTCGTCGGTCAGCTTGCCGGCGGTAATATCGGTCTGAATCAGCCCGGGCGTGATGCAGTTTACGCGGACGTTATCCGGGCCAAGCTCGCGCGCCATCGCCCGCGCCAGGCCGAGCACACCGGCTTTTGCCGCGCTGTAGTGCGGGCCGCCGAAAATACCGCCGCCGCGCTGGGCGGAAACCGAAGAGATACAGACAATGCTGCCCGATTTTTGCGCCCGCATCGCCGGAATAACCGCCTGCGACATCAGCAGCGTGCCGCGCAGGCTGACGTCCAGCACCGCGTCATAGTTGGCACGCTTAATTTCCATCAGCTTCAGCGGCTGGGTAATGCCGGCGTTATTCACCAGCACATCAACCCGGCCATATTTCGCCAGAATCTGTTCGATTGCGGCCTGCACCTGAACTTCATCGGCGACGTTCGCTGCCAGACCAAGATGGCCTTCGCCCAGGGCCGCCGCAGCGGCTTTGCTGGATTCGCCATTGAGGTCGATAATGACCACGCTGGCGCCGTTCTCGGCAAATAATTTGGCGGTGGCAAAACCCAAACCGCGTGCGGAGGCCGCGCCAGTAATAATGGCGACTTTATCTTTTAATAACATATTTTCACTCCATGACATGACGTCATATTAATTAACAGAAATATTGCCGTTATTGTGGCTCATCGAGGAAAAGAATCACCACCAGACCTATTGCGGCGCAGATACCAAAATAGGTGAATACAGAATTAAAGCTGCCGGTCTGATCAAGTAAAAAACCGGCGGCCATCGGGGCGACAAAGCCGCCAAGGTTGCCGCCGCTATTAATAATAGAAGAGGCAATCGGATAGGTTTTACTGTCCGAAACGGCCATTCCGTAGGCGGTAAAAGCCGGCCAGCCAATATTCAAACAAAAACCGACAAAGAATAATCCAATACATACCGCCAAGGTGCTTGCTGGAATGTTCAGCATAATGAGCATCATGACCACGGTTGAAATCGCGGTGAACATCATGGTGGGTTTACGCCGGCGGCCTAACACTTTATCCGAGATCCAGCCTCCACCAATCGCGCCAATAAAGCCGCCGATGCACGGCATACTCGCCACGAAGCCCATACTCATCACGTCAAAACCGCGCTCTTTCACTAAATACAGCGGGATCCACGTTAATAACCCGTACAGCACGCTGACCATCATAAAATAGGCCAGGCAGTCACCAAGAATATTTTTCGAGGTAAATAATCCTTTCGCCGTATCGATAGGCGCCATCTTTTTCACCCGAATAATTTTATCCAGCCAGGTGAAGCGGTCGGCAATTAATATATTTTCGCGGACGGCGTTTTTATCGGTTTCACGCCCGGCATTAATCTCTTCCAGTTCGCGTTGCGAAACAAATCCGCTTTCCGCGGGCGTTGACTTAACCAACAGGTACCACGCGACCGCCGCCACAATCCCCGGTATCGCAAAGGAGAAAAAGACCCATCGCCAGCCCCAGGTAACCGCGATCCACACCGCCAGCGGCGGTACGATTATCGGCGCAAACATGGTGGCGGCGATGTAGACGCCCGTTGCCGTGGCCTTCTCTTTCGGCGGGAACCAGTTATTAATGGTTGAAGCCAGCCCCACCGGGCACGGCCCTTCGCTAAGCCCCAGCCCCAGTCGCACCATCTTCAGGCCAAATACCGAGCTCACGGTGCCCATCAGCCAGGTAAAAGCGGAAAAGCCGAAAATAGACAGCGAGACCAGTCCCCGGGTACCGCGTCTGGCAATAAAAAAACCGGCCGGGATCTGGCTTACCGCATAGCCGAGGAAAAACATGCTGGCGATGGCCCCGGCCTCAAAGTTGTTGATATGAAACTCGTCAATAATGAACGGCAGTACCGCACCAATATTCGTTCTGTCGGCGTAATTTATGGCATACACCAGGAAAATCATCGTCAAAACCACGAAACGATATTTTGTTTTTCTGGCGTCAGTACAGACAACAGTATCTATACGTGACATAGGGTATCCTCTTTATTTTTTTATGTTTTTTGTCGCGACCCTTACCGCATCGCGCCCTGTTATCAGGCCTGTAGTTGCAATATAACAATCCCAAAAAGAAAGAGTATTCAAAAAAGCTCAATTGCGCGTGAGAAAAATTTGCTTCGTGACTGCACTCAAATTCCTGTCGATTATTTTTTTCGAGAGTTGTGCATTTAAAACTGTTAACTTCATCACGGATTGCGCCATCATTTATTTTCCGGCTGTGCTATGCTGACCATCATTTTCTGGGATAACGGCTGGACGTCCTTCTTTCTGAGTAAAAAATCGCCTTGCGTTATTCCCCCGCCGGAGGAAATCATGAACCAGCCGCTGCAGAATAAAAGCTTGCCGATGCCATCCTTACGTAATATTCAGGCCTTTATTGAAGTGGCTGATACCGGCAGCCTGAACCTGGCGGCAGAGAATCTTAATATTACGGCCTCCGCGGTAAGTCATCAGATAGCCAGCCTGGAACAGTATCTGGGAAAAAAAATATTTTCCCGTAGCAGTAAAGGGATGGTATTAACCACAATTGGCGAAAAATACCTTAAAGAGGTTTCCGGGGCGTTAAATGTTATTGGTCAGGCCACTAACCAGGTGATTAATGATATCCACCAGGATTATTTACGGATTCATTCCGCGCCGAGCTTTGGATTATTGTGGCTGATGCCCCGTCTGAATAAATTTCGCCAGGCCTGGCCGGAGCTTAAAATTAGCCTGACCTGCTCTTATGAAAGCATCCAGTTCTCCCGCGATAATATTGATATCGATATTCGCCACGGGCTCTCACAGTGGCCAACCCTGGTGGTCAAGACCATAAAAAATGAACGCGTGCTCCCCTTTAGCTCATCGACTTATTTAGCCGGCCGCGACGTTCAGTCCATTGAAGACCTGCTGGCCTGCGACCTTATTCATTCCGATAGCACGCTGATCGGCTGGAGCAACTGGCTGTCGTGGCATAAGGTTCGCGGCTGGAATAAAAACTTTATTTTTAATTTTGACCGCTCCTATATGAGTATTGAGGCTGCCCGGATGGGAATGGGGATTATTCTTGAGAGTAATTTGCTGGCCGGGCAGAGCGTGAGCCAACGCCACCTGGAACCCGTCTTTACCCGCGACGTCAGCATGCCGGTTAACGCGCATCACTTCGTTTTACCGCACCCGAATGAACAAAAAGAGAAAGTGAAGATCTTCTTTGCCTGGGTTGCCGAAGAGCTGAGTCGCGAAGGATTTCATATCTAGCAGCAAACGGTGGACAAACCGCCAACCTGCGCCTAGAGTTAATCAATCGATTGATTAACTTTTTTCGCGCGATGACAACCACTCCCACGACCAGTAAGGGCGAGCAGGCGAAAAGCCAGCTTATCGCCGCCGCAATCGCCCAGTTTGGCGAATACGGCCTGCACGCCACAACCCGCGATATTGCCGCCCAGGCCGGGCAGAATATCGCCGCCATTACCTACTATTTTGGTTCCAAGGACGATCTCTATCTCGCCTGCGCCCAGTGGATTGCCGATTTTATCGAGCACAATTTCCGCCCTCACGCGCAGGCGGCGGAAGCGCTGTGCGCTGAGCCTGTTCCGGATAAAGCCGCCATGCGTACCCTGATACTGGGCGCCTGCCAGAATATGATTTTGCTGCTGACCCAGGACGACACCGTCAATTTGAGCAAATTTATCTCCCGCGAGCAGCTGTCGCCAACGCCGGCCTACCGGCTCATCCACGATCAGGTGATTGCTCCGCTACACTGCTACCTGACCCGCTTAATCGCCGCCTATACCGGCCTTAACGCTGACAGCACGGAAATGGTCCTCCACACCCACGCGCTGCTGGGCGAAGTTCTCGCTTTTCGCCTTGGTAGGGAAACGGTGTTGCGCCGCGCGGGCTGGGCTGAGTTCGATCGGGACAAAACCGCGCAAATTATTGAGGTTATCACCTGCCATATTGATTTCGTTCTGGAAGGATTATCGCAAAGGAGTCTGGAGTCATGAAAAAACCGCTCATCGTCGTTGTGCTGCTTCTCCTGCTGGCCGCTGTCATTGGCGGAGGCTGGTGGTGGTACCAGAGCAGCCAGCAGAAAGCGCTCACGCTGTATGGCAACGTGGATATTCGTACCGTCAACCTCAGCTTCCGCGTGGGCGGGCGGCTGGCGTCGCTCAGCGTCGACGAGGGCGATGCGATTAAAGCCGGGCAGACCCTGGGCGAGCTGGACCGAGCGCCCTACGAGAATGCCCTGCAGCAGGCTCAGGCCAACGTTTCCACCGCCCAGGCGCAGTACGACCTGATGATGGCGGGGTATCGCTCGGAAGAGATCGCTCAGGCCGCCGCCGCGGTCAACCAGGCGCAGGCCGCTTACGACTATGCGCAGAATTTTTACCAGCGCCAGCTGGGGCTGCGCAAAAGCAGCGCCATCTCCGCTAACGACCTGGAAAACGCCCGCTCATCGCGCGATCAGGCCCAGGCGACGCTGAAGTCCGCGCAGGATAAGCTGCGCCAGTACCGCGCCGGTAATCGTCCGCAGGAAATCGCCCAGGCCAAAGCCAGCCTTGAACAGGCGCAGGCCGCGCTGGCGCAGGCGAAGCTGGATCTGCACGATACCACGCTGGCCTCGCCGTCCGACGGGACGCTGATGACCCGCGCCGTCGAGCCGGGCAGCATGCTCAGCGCTGGCGGCACGGTGATGACGTTATCGTTAACCCATCCGGTGTGGGTACGCGCCTATATCGATGAAAAAAACCTCGGTCAGGCCCAGCCGGGTCGCGAAGTGCTGCTTTACACCGATAGTCGCCCGGATAAACCCTACCGCGGCAAAATCGGCTTCGTCTCCCCAACCGCTGAATTCACGCCGAAAACTGTGGAAACGCCGGACCTGCGCACCGATCTGGTTTATCGCCTGCGTATTGTGGTCACCGATGCCGACGACGCGCTGCGCCAGGGAATGCCGGTCACCGTCACCTTCAGTCACGGAAACGGCCAATGAGCGAGGACGTGATTACGCTGAGCGGCCTGACCCGGCGCTTTGCCGGCATGGATCGCCCGGCCGTCGCGCCGCTGGACTGCACCATTCACTCCGGCTATGTGACCGGTCTGGTGGGCCCGGATGGCGCCGGGAAAACCACCCTGATGCGCATGCTCGCCGGGCTGCTGAAGCCCGACGCAGGCAGCGCAAAGGTGATCGGCTTCGACCCAATTGCCGACGACAGCGCCCTGCATGCGGTGCTCGGCTATATGCCGCAGAAATTCGGCCTGTATGAAGATCTAACGGTGATGGAAAACCTGACGCTCTACGCCGATCTGCGCAGCGTGACCGGCGAGGCGCGGGAAAAAACCTTCGCCAGGCTGCTGGAATTTACCTCCCTCGGCCCCTTTACCGGCCGGCTGGCGGGCAAGCTTTCCGGCGGCATGAAGCAGAAACTGGGCCTGGCCTGCACCCTCGTCGGCGAACCGAGAGTCCTGCTGCTGGACGAACCCGGCGTCGGCGTCGACCCTATCTCGCGCCGCGAACTGTGGCAGATGGTGCACGAACTGGCGGGCGACGGAATGCTGATCCTCTGGAGCACCTCTTATCTTGATGAGGCCGAGCAGTGCCGGGACGTTCTGTTGATGAACGAGGGCCAGCTGCTCTACCAGGGGGCGCCAAAAGAGCTGACGCAGACCATGGCCGGACGCAGCTTTTTGGTTTCCAGCGCCCGGGAGAATAACCGCCGCCTCCTCCAGCGTACGCTGAAGCTGCCGCAGGTCAGCGATGGCGTGATTCAGGGTAAATCGGTACGCCTGATCCTTAAAAAAGAGGCCAGCATCAGCGATGTACAGAAGGCTGGCGATATGCCGCCGCTGGAGGTCGCCGAAACCGCGCCGCGCTTCGAGGATGCCTTTATCGACCTGCTGGGCGGCGCCGGGACTGCCGAATCGCCGCTGGGCAACATTATCCACACCGTGGGAGGCTCCCGTGAGGACACGGTGATTGAGGCGCAGACCCTGACCAAGAAATTCGGCGATTTTGCCGCCACCGACCACGTCGATTTTCAGGTCAAACGCGGGGAGATTTTCGGCCTCCTCGGGCCTAACGGCGCAGGAAAGTCCACGACGTTTAAGATGATGTGCGGCCTGCTGGTCCCCACCTCCGGGAAAGCGCTGGTGCTGGGCATGGACCTGAAAGTCAGCTCCGGCAAGGCGCGTCAGCATCTGGGCTATATGGCGCAGAAGTTCTCGCTCTACGGCAACCTTTCCGTTGAGCAGAACCTGCGCTTCTTCTCCGGCGTCTACGGCCTGCGCGGACGGGCGCAGAACGACAAAATCGCCAGCATGAGCGAGGCGTTTGGCCTGAAAAGCATCGCCCGGCAGGCCGCCGACGATCTGCCGCTCGGCTATAAACAGCGCCTGGCGCTGGCCTGCTCGCTGATGCACGAACCGGATATCCTGTTTCTTGATGAACCCACTTCCGGGGTCGATCCCCTCACCCGCCGCGAATTCTGGCTGCATATCAACAGTATGGTGGATAAAGGCGTGACGGTGATGGTCACCACCCACTTTATGGATGAAGCGGAGTATTGCGATCGTATCGGCCTGGTCTATCGCGGCAAACTGATCGCCAGCGGCACGCCGGACGATCTGAAGGCGCTGGCGGCGGATGATGAAAAGCCTGACCCGACGATGGAGCAGGCGTTTATCACCCTCATTCACGACTGGGATAAGGAGAACGCCGGTGAGCGCTAAACTGCTATCGTGGCGGCGCGTACGCGCCCTGTGCGTGAAAGAGACGCGGCAGATTGTCCGCGACCCCAGCAGCTGGCTGATTGCGGTGGTCATCCCCCTGCTGCTGCTGTTTATCTTTGGCTACGGGATTAACCTCGACTCCAGCAAGCTGCGGGTGGGCGTGCTGCTGGAGCAGCAGAGCGAAGAGGCGCTGGATTTTGTCCATACCATGACCGGCTCCCCTTATATCGACGCCACCATCAGCGATAACCGCCAGGAACTGGTGCAGATGATGCAGGCGGGACGCATTCGCGCCCTGGTAACCCTGCCGGTGGACTTCGACCAGAAGATGGCCCGCCCCGGCGACGATGCGCCGATCCAGCTCATCACCGACGGCAGCGAACCGAATACCGCTAACTTCGCCCAGGGCTACGTCGAAGGCATCTGGCAAATCTGGCAGCAGCAGCGGGCGGAAGATCGCGGCGAAACCTTCGAGCCGCTAATCGACGTGCAGACGCGCTACTGGTTTAACCCGGCCGCGATCAGCCAGCATTTTATTATCCCCGGCGCGATTACCATCATTATGACGGTAGTCGGCGCGATCCTGACCTCGCTGGTGGTGGCCCGCGAGTGGGAGCGCGGCACCATGGAGGCGCTGCTGTCGACCGAGATTACCCGCGCCGAGCTGCTGCTGTGCAAGCTGATCCCCTACTATTTCCTCGGCATGCTGGCGATGCTGCTGTGTATGCTGGTGGCGGTGTTTATTCTCGGCGTGCCCTTTCGCGGTTCGCTGGTGATTCTGTTTTTTATCACCAGCCTGTTTTTGCTGAGCACCCTGGGAATGGGGCTGCTGATTTCCACCATTACCCGCAACCAGTTTAACGCCGCGCAGGTGGCGCTGAATGCCGCATTCCTGCCTTCAATTATGCTGTCCGGGTTTATTTTTCAGATAGACAGCATGCCGGCGATAATCCGCGCGGTGACCTACGTGATCCCGGCGCGCTATTTTGTCAGCACCCTGCAAAGCCTGTTTCTGGCGGGCAACATCCCGGTGGTGCTGCTGGTGAACGTGATGTTTTTAATCGCCTCGGCGGTGATGTTTATCGGCCTGACGTGGCTGAAAACCAAACGGCGTCTGGATTAGCGAACGCCTGACCCGGGCTACAAAGGCTGACAAACGGGTAGCCCGGATAAGCGCAGCGCAGTCCGGGGATACAAAGCAGCATAAAGAGAGAATATAAGATGTTTCATCGCTTATGGACGTTAATCCGCAAAGAGCTGCAGTCGCTGTTGCGCGAACCGCAGACGCGGGCGATTTTGATTATGCCGGTGCTGATCCAGGTGCTGCTGTTCCCCTTTGCCGCCACGCTGGAGGTGACGAACGCCACCATCGCCATCTATAATGAAGACAACGGCAAGCACGCCGTGGAGCTGACCCAGCGCTTCGCCCGCGCCAAAGCCTTCACCCACGTGCTGTTACTGAAAAGCCCTCAGGAAATAAGACCGACCATCGATGAACAAAAAGCGCTATTGGTCGTGCGTTTCCCGGCGGATTTTTCGCGCAACCTCGACACCAACCAAACCGCCCCGCTCCAGCTGCTGCTGGACGGGCGCAACTCCAACAGCGCGCAAATTGCCGCCAACTACCTCCAGCAGATCGTCAAAAGCTATCAGCAGGACCTGCTGGAAGGCAAAGCCAAACCGAACAATAGCGAGCTGGTGGTACGCAACTGGTATAACCCGAATCTCGATTACAAATGGTTCGTGGTGCCGTCGCTGATCGCCATGATCACCACCATCGGCGTAATGATCGTCACCTCGCTCTCCGTTGCCCGCGAGCGCGAACAGGGGACGCTCGACCAGCTGCTGGTCTCGCCGCTGGCAACCTGGCAGATCTTTATCGGTAAAGCGGTCCCGGCGCTGATTGTCGCCACCCTGCAGGCGACCATCGTGCTGGGGATCGGTATCTGGGCCTACCAGATTCCCTTCGCTGGCTCACTGCTGCTGTTTTACTTCACGATGATCGTTTACGGTCTGTCGCTGGTAGGATTCGGACTGCTGATTTCGTCGCTGTGCTCCACGCAGCAGCAGGCGTTTATCGGCGTATTCGTCTTTATGATGCCGGCGATTTTACTCTCCGGCTACGTTTCGCCGGTGGAAAATATGCCGGTATGGCTACAAAACCTGACGTGGGTGAACCCGATTCGTCATTTCACCGATATCACCAAGCAGATCTATTTGAAGGATGCGAGTCTGGAAATCGTGTGGGGAAGTTTGTGGCCGCTACTGGTCATAGCGGCCACCACTGGCTCGGCGGCGTATGCGATGTTCCGAAGAAAGATCGCGTAATACTCGTCATCGTTCAAGCCACAACTGTGCTGGCTCGCCTTGCTCCCCCCAGTCACATAGTTATCTATGCTTCTGGGGATTCGCTGCGTTGCCGCCTTGTTGTAGCCCGAACGATTTAGCGTATCTGTTTTTATCTTTCGCCAGCAGTGAAACCACCGCCGGACCGGCCAGTATTGCCAGCCCGGCGAGGGCCAGCAGCAGGTTATTGTGCAGCACGCGCGACAGCAGCCACAGCACGATCACCGCGGTACCGAAGTACCAGGTGGTGGTGAGTTCCTCAAGGAAATCACCGACGTCGCGCCAGCGCTCATCGTGATGGCGCTGCAAAAACAGCATCGACACTAACGTGACGCCGTACAGCACGCACAAACCTAATCCGACGCGCACCAGCGCGCCGCTCATCCAACCCATCACCAGTACTGCCACGACCAGTAGATGCAACATAATCTGCCAGCAACTAAGACCCGTTGCGACGCGTACACGTTGTTGCCACTTCATGGCTTCTCTCCTGAAGGATTTTTCTCTGCTACTCAGAGTACCGCACTTTACGGAAAATTCCGTATCACCGCATCTTTTTGTGACCTCTACTACACTATTTCCTACAGGAAAGTGACATTGCCCAGAGAAATAAGGACAAACAAATGCCGCGATTTTCGTTAAACGTGCTGACAATTAACACTCATAAAGGGTTTACTGCGTTCAATCGCCGCTTTATTTTGCCCGAATTACGCGAAGCGGTGCGCAGCGTCAGCGCCGACATTGTTTGCCTGCAGGAGGTGATGGGGGCGCACGAAATTCATCCGCTGCATATCGAAAACTGGCCGGATACCACCCACTATGAGTTTCTGGCCGATACCATGTGGAGCGATTATGCCTACGGCCGCAACGCCGTTTACCCGGAAGGGCATCACGGCAACGCGGTCCTCTCCCGCTTCCCCATCGAACATTATCAAAATCTCGATGTTTCGGTCGGCAACAGCGAAAAGCGCGGCCTGCTCTACTGCCGCATCGTCCCGCCGGAAAGCGGCATCGCTATCCATTTATTCTGCGTGCACCTGGGACTGCGCGCTCATCAACGCCAGGCCCAGCTGACGATGCTGGCAGACTGGGTGAACGGTTTACCCGCGGGCGAACCGGTGGTGGTAGCCGGTGATTTTAACGACTGGCGGCAGCAGGCGAACCGCCAGCTTAAAGCCCAGGCCGGGCTGGAGGAGATTTTTACCCGCGCCAGAGGGCGCCCGGCGCGCACTTTCCCGGTCAGCTTTCCGCTGCTGCGACTTGACCGCATCTACGTAAAAAACGCCCACGCCAGCCAGCCCAGAGCGCTGGCGTTAAAACAGTGGCGTCATCTGTCCGATCATGCACCGCTTAGCGTGGAGATACATCTGTGAAATGCAGCTGGCAGGAAGGAAACCGCATTCGGCTATTAGAAAATGGCGATAACTATTATCCGGCCCTGTTTGCCGCCATCGGCCGCGCGCAGCAGCGGGTGATCCTTGAGTCTTTTATCTGGTTTGAAGATGACGTCGGCAAACAGCTCCATGCCGTTCTGTTAAAAGCGGCCCAGCGCGGCGTGCGCGTCGAGGTCTTACTGGACGGCTACGGCTCGCCGGATTTAAGCGAAAGCTTTGTGGGCGAGCTGACGTCGGCTGGCGTGATTTTTCGCTATTACGATCCGCGCCCGCGCCTGCTCGGCATGCGCACCAATTTATTTCGTCGTATGCATCGCAAAATCGTGGTGATTGACGACGTTACCGCCTTTGTCGGCGGCATTAACTACTCCGCCGAGCACATGACCGATTACGGTCCGGAGGCCAAACAGGATTACGCCGTACAGGTCGAAGGGCCGGTAGTGCTCGATATTCTGCAATTTGAACTCGAAAACCTCCCCACCAGCGAAGCGACACGACGCTGGTGGCAGCGGCGTCGGCATAAGCCTGAAATCAACCGCAACCCCGGCGAAGCGCAGGCGCTGTTTATCTGGCGGGATAATCAGGATCATCGCGATGATATTGAGCGTCACTATCTGAAGATGCTGACCAGCGCCCGCCGGGAAGTGATTATCGCTAACGCCTACTTTTTCCCCGGCTATCGGCTGCTGCACGCTATGCGCAACGCTGCCCGCCGCGGCGTGCGCGTTAAGCTCATCGTTCAGGGTGAGCCGGATATTCCGATTGTCAAATTCGGCGCGCGCCTGCTCTACCACTATCTGGTAAAAGGCGGCGTGCAGATTTTCGAATATCGCCGCCGTCCGCTGCACGGCAAAGTGGCGCTGGCGGACGATCACTGGGCCACTGTGGGCTCCAGCAACCTCGACCCCCTGAGCCTGTCGCTGAATCTGGAAGCCAACCTGGTGATTCACGACCGCGAGTTTAACCAGACGCTGCGCGATAATCTCAATGGCTTAATCCTTAACGACTGCCGCGAGGTCGATAAGCGCATTTTGTCGAAACGAACCTGGTGGCGGCTCGGCATTAGCGTGCTGGCGTTCCACTTCCTGCGCCACTTCCCTGCCTGGGTCGGATGGCTACCGGCCCATACGCCGCTGCTGTCGCGGGTTCAGCCCCCGGTACAGCCAGAAATAGAAACCCAGGACCGCGTGGACCCGGAAAACCAGGAGGTGAAATCCTGATGGCGAAATCTCACCCTCGCTGGCGGATGGCGAAAAAAATCCTGACGGTGCTCTTTTTTATCGCCGTCGTCGTTCTGCTGGTGGTCTACGCGCAAAAAATCGACTGGCAGGACGTGTGGAAGGTCATTCGCGATTACAACCGTACGGCGCTGCTCAGCGCCATCGGGTTGGTTATCGCCAGCTACCTGATCTATGGCTGCTACGACCTGCTGGGGCGCGCTTACTGCGGCCACAAGCTGGCTAAACGCCAGGTGATGCTGGTGTCGTTTATCTGCTACGCCTTTAACCTGACGCTCAGCACCTGGGTGGGTGGGATTGGTATGCGCTATCGGCTCTACTCGCGCCTCGGCCTGAGCGGCGCAACCATTACCCGTATCTTCTCTCTGAGCATTACCACCAACTGGCTGGGCTATATTCTGCTCGGCGGTATTATTTTTAGCTCCGGCATGGTGAAGGTGCCCGAGCGCTGGTATATCAGCCAGTCGTCGCTGCAAATTCTGGGCGTCGTTTTACTGCTGATTTCCGCGTTTTACCTGTGGGCCTGCGCCTTTGCTAAAAAGCGCCATCTGACGATAAAAGGCCAGCGGCTGGTGCTGCCGTCCTGGCGCTTCGCGATATTGCAGATGGCGGTTTCCAGCCTGAACTGGATGGCGATGGGGGCGATTATCTGGCTGCTGCTGGGCCCGCAGGTGGACTATTTTCTCGTGCTCGGCGTGCTGCTGGTCAGCAGCATTGCGGGGGTTATCGTGCATATTCCGGCAGGCATTGGCGTGCTTGAGGCGGTATTTATCGCCATGCTTTCCGGGGAAGAGATTTCGCGCGGCGCGATTATCGCCGCCCTGCTTGCCTATCGCGCCCTGTACTACTTCCTGCCGCTGCTGCTGGCGACCATCGGCTACCTGATTCTGGAGAGCCGGGCGAAGCATCTGCGGGAGAAAAACCAGCGCAAGCTGGCGGGCGAGTAGTCAAAAAAGCCCCGGTCGCTGATGCTGACCGGGGCTACAGGTTTACCACCGTCTGAGATCCGGGAACGAGTTAACGACGGTTGCCGAAAATGCGCAGCAGCATCAGGAACAGGTTGATAAAGTCCAGATACAGCGTCAGCGCCCCAAGAATCGAGTATTTGCGCAGCGTTGACGCATCGCGAACGTCAATCTGCTCGCCGATGTTTTTCAGCTTCTGGGTGTCATAGGCGGTCAGGCCGACGAAGACGATCACCCCGATGTAGGTCACCGCCCACATCAGCGCTTCGCTCTTCAGCCAGAAGTTAACCAGCGACGCCAGCAGGATACCGATAAGCGCCATAAACAGCATATTGCCGAAGCCGCTCAGGTCGCGTTTAGTGGTATAGCCGTAAAGGCTCATCACGCCAAACATCCCGCCTGCCACCACGAAGGTACTGGCGATCGATGAGTAGGTATAGACGAGGAATATACTGGATAAGGTGAGCCCGGTTAGCGCCGAATAGAGCATAAACAGGGTGGTCGCCATTCCCGCGCTCAGCCGCTGCACCATGCCGGAGAGCACGAATACCAGCCCCAGCTGGGCGATGATCAGGCCGAAAAAGGTTATTTTGCTGGAAAAGACAAACATCATCACCGCAGGGGTGTTGGCCGCAAACCACGCTATAAACGCCGTGAGCAGCAGCCCGACCGTCATCCAGCCGTACACCTGCGCCATATAAGTTTGAAGTCCGCTGCGACCCTGTACGATCGCCCCGGAACGAGGATATCTATCCATGACTGTCTCCTGATTAACGAAATTTATCTTCTAAGCGTACCACACTACCAGCGTTCTGCCGCTTCACGGTCGCTATCTCGCGCATCGACCCAGCGCTCGCCTTCCGGCGTCGCCTCCCGCTTCCAGAACGGCGCGCGGGTCTTCAGGTAATCCATAATAAACTCCCCCGCCGCAAACGCGCTACCGCGGTGGGCGCTGGTGACGCCGACAAAGACAATCTCCTCCCCGGGCCACATCTCGCCGATACGGTGAATCACCGTCACCCGGCCCAGCGGCCAGCGCTCGCGCGCCTGTTCCACAATCTCCGCCAGCGACTTTTCCGTCATCCCCGGATAGTGTTCGAGGGTCAGCGCTTTGACGCTGTCGCCAAGGTTGTGGTTGCGGACCTTGCCGGTAAACGTCACTACCGCGCCGTCTTCATCGCGCTCGGCCAGCCAGGGGTATTCGTCGCCGACCTTAAAGCGGTCATGGCTGACGATAATACGCGTCTGCGTCATGTTATCCCCCGGTAACCGGCGGGAAAAACGCCACTTCATCACCGGCCGCCAGCGGGTGATCAAACGTCGTCAGCGTCTGGTTTACCGCCGCCAGCAGCTTGCCCTCCTCCAGCGCCAGCGCCCAGCGGTCGCCGCGGGCGATCAGCTGCTGGCGAACGGCTTCAACCGTGGTCAGGCCTTGCGGATCGAGCGTCAGGGAGTCGGTGCCGAGCAGTTCGCGCACCTGGGCAAAAAAAAGAACCTTAATCATGGCTATCTTCCACTCTGAAATCGCCGGACTTGCCGCCGCTTTTCGCCAGCAGGCGCACCGGACCTATCACCATATCTTTCTGCACCGCTTTGCACATATCGTAAATCGTCAGCGCGGCGACGGAAGCGGCGGTCAGGGCTTCCATCTCAACGCCGGTTTTCCCGGTCAGACGGCACAGGGATTCGATACGCACCCGGTTATGCTCGGGCTGCGCCTGCAGATTGACTTCGACTTTGCTCAGCATCAGCGGATGGCAAAGCGGAATCAGCTCCCAGGTGCGTTTTGCCGCCTGGATCCCGGCAATGCGCGCGGTGGCAAAGACATCGCCTTTGTGATGGCTACCGTCGATAATCATCGCCAGCGTCGTGGCCTGCATTTCAACATAGGCCTCGGCGCGCGCTTCGCGAACCGTCTCCGCTTTCCCTGAGACATCGACCATGTGCGCTTCGCCGGCGGCGTTAATATGGGTCAGCTGCGTCATAAATTACTTCTTAAGATGAGAGATAAAGTTGCACGGGCGCGTGCGCGCATCGAGCTGCGGCGCAATAATATTGTCCCATGCGGTACGACAGGCTTTGGTTGAGCCGGGCATCGCAAAAATCAGCGTGCGGTTCGCCACCCCGGCAACGGCGCGGGACTGCAGGGTCGAGGTACCGATCTCTTCGAAGGAGAGCATGCGGAACACCTCGCCGAAACCTTCCACTTCGCGGTCAAACAGCGGCAGCAGCGCTTCCGGCGCCTGGTCGCCGTCGGTAAAACCGGTGCCGCCGGTAATCAGCACCACCTGCACCTCATCGCCGGCAATCCACGCCGACACCTGAGCGCGAATGGCGTAGCGGTTCTCTTTCACAATCGCCTTATCGATGATGACGTGCCCCGCCTCCTCAGCCGCGTCGCGCAGCCAGTGTCCAGAGGTGTCGTCCTCTTCGCCACGTCGGCTGGAGACGGTGAGAATAGCAATACGGGTCGGGATAAACTCAGCGCTGGCCTGGCTCATCTGATCGCTCCTTAAAATGAATTATCCGCCAATATAGGACAGGTTCTGGGTAATACCGGTGTTGCCCTGATGCAGGAAGTGGGTCTGTTTTTTGTGCGTTAACGCCTCGGATATGCGCGCCTCCAGCGCCGGCTGCTGCTGCTCATCGGCGAGCAGATCGCGCAGATCGACGCCGCCTTCGCCGAACAGGCACAGGTGCAATTTACCCACGGAAGAGACGCGCAGACGGTTACAGGTAGCGCAGAAGTCTTTTTCATAAGGCATAATCAGACCGATTTCCCCGGCATAATCCGGATGGCAAAACACCTGCGCCGGGCCGTCGCTACGCTGGCGGATCTGATGGATCCAGCCGCGACGCAGCAGCTCATCGCGCAGCACCATGCCCGAGATATGATGGCGGCGGAACAGATCGCTGCCTTCGCCGGTTTCCATCAATTCAATAAAACGCAGCTGAATGCGGCGCGGCTGGATCCACGCCAGAAAAGTGTCGAGCTGGTGATGGTTAACGTCGCGCATCAGCACGGTATTGACCTTCACTTTTTCGAAGCCAGCGGCAAATGCGGCATCGATGCCGTCCATCACCTGATGAAACTTGTCCTGGCCGGTGATGGCGTGAAACTGACGCGCATCGAGGCTGTCCACGCTGACGTTAATCGCCGTCAGCCCGGCATCGCGCCAGCTTTCAACGTCGCGCGCCAGCCGGTAGCCGTTGGTGGTGACCGCAATCTGGCGAATAGAAGGGTTTTCCCGCACCGCGGCGATGATGTCGGTAAAATCGCGACGCAGCGAGGGTTCGCCGCCGGTCAGGCGCACCTTTTCCGTCCCCAGGGCGGAGAACGCGCGCGTCACGCGGCAAACTTCATCAACGCTGAGAAAGCCTTTATTGGTGACGGCGCCGGGCTTATAGCCATCGGGGAGACAGTAGGTGCAACGAAAGTTGCATACGTCGGTAATTGATAAACGCAGATAGTAAAACTTCCGCGCAAATGCATCGGTAAGCTGTGAAGCCATAGACACCTTTCCAAATACGGGAGACGCGGTCATTTCTTTTCGCGCCCTGGTGGCAACCGAAGTTGTCACGGCCAAAGCACCATATCTTTCGACACAGGCACAGAGGCTAGAGTGTTAGTGGGTTACGCCGAATAGTAGCGCGGAAACCAGGGTTATGCCATACCCACATTTCGTTATGTAAAGGCATATATAACGGATTTATCTCGTTTTTTTCACCTAAGCACGTGAGAAAAAAGCGTAATCCTTCCTGCAAATCACCGCCCAGCATCGGATATAAAAACACCCAGTATTATTTCGCGCTCACCGGGTCATCCATTTCGACACCCAACAAAAGATGATATTCTCACCCCAGAACAAGGGAGAGACTTATTTAATGAAAAGAATAAGTTAACTGTTAACAATCGGTCTACAAAGGATGGTATTTTGCGATGACCCGCTCTATCCAGGTGATTCTGGCAATGTTCGCGCTTTGCAGCGGTTCCGTTTTAGCCGCCGAGCCCTGTTTTCACTATGCCCAGGAGATAAAACTCAGTGGGTACCTTGAGGTCAGAGCCTTTTATGGTCCCCCCGGCTACGGCGAAAACCCCAAAACGGATAGCCGCCTGAGACAGGATATTCTCTTCCTGGACGAACCCATCTGTACAAAAGCTAACCGGGATGAGATAGGGGAGAAAACTCAAATAGAAGTCACGCTACGAACGGAAAGTCCATCCAGTGAGTTAACCGGGCTCGCGGGTAAATATATCACGGTAACCGGCCGGCTTGAGCACGCCGAGACCAGGCATGATAATACCAACCTTATTTTATCCTCGGTAAAGCTGGTGGGAAGTAAGGGGAACATGGAAAGGAAGGCAATTCTGGATACCATTCGCCCACAGGCGGCAAACCAGGCCGGACAGGCCGTGCGTATTAAAGTCGATCGCCTGAACACTAGTGGTGAATGGGCCATTCTGGTCGGGAAAGTCGTCGCACCTGAAGGGCAAAAGCTAGACTGGTCGCAGGCAAAAGAGTGCGATGCCGACCTTGATAAAATGCTGTGGGCCGTGTTGACTAAAACCGCCGGACAGTGGCAGGTGAAGGAGATCGATATTTGCGCTTCCGAGCCGCCCTGGTGGTATCTGACGGATGCCGATCTCAAGCTGCCCTGCGACGTTTATTCCGGCCTGGAGTCCGTGGAGGAAAACCGACGCTTTGACGATCTGGCAACGCGCTGTAGAGCACTTAAAAACCAACCCTCTGTTGAGATAAAAACGACAAAACAAGCTGAACTCAACGCCCAGAAAAAACGCGAGATTATTAAGCAACTTCAATAATTCCAGCAGGCTTTGAAAACTAAAAACGGGGCGGCTGTGAAGTCCTTTATCGCGTTTCCCCTTCCCTGGATAATGCCTGCATTCTGGCCAGAACAGGATGATAATCCTCCCGAGGTCATCACTGAGGCGATGTTTGATAAATATTCAGAGGACATTTTGCAAGTGATGGGAGAACTGAGTGCGATCCCATCAGATGTTCAAATGCTGACCATAACGAAATTTAGGGATAATGCATTATCGACAAATGAACAAAGCCGCAAATATTACCCAGCCGGCGTCAGCGATGAAAATCGCTATTATTACGAGGAAAATGGGCAGAGACATTTTACTGACGGTGTCTGCGATGCGGTGGCCAGCGCTGAGTTTACTGATGACGGACTGCTTGCTAGTTTTGGTAGCGGAACAAACGAACAACTGCCCGGCCTGTCGGAGTCTTGCGAACATTCAACAAATTTCGAATTTATACTGATGAATAACCGGCTTCGACTGAAAAGCGTCAGCTATGTGGGCTAGCACCAAGGATTCACAGCGATACCTTTCAGACCTTGTTAAACAGGATCAATATACAGCCCATCTATTTTCAACGCCGCAACTCCGTATTTGAAGCCATGCTAAAGACCCACCTATAAGATAACCTGACATCGTCTTTTAGAGGGAGATCGGTTACTGTGTTCGCGATTATTTGAGATAAGGATTTTTATGCGCAATCGCACTTTCGCCGATCTGGATCGCGTGGTGGCACTCGGCGGCGGGCACGGGCTGGGCCGGGTAATGTCATCCCTCTCTTCGCTCGGTTCACGCCTCACCGGCATCGTCACCACGACCGATAACGGCGGCTCTACGGGGCGCATTCGTCGCGCGGAAGGCGGCATCGCCTGGGGCGATATGCGCAACTGTATTAATCAGCTCATCGCCGAACCCAGCGTGGCCTCGGCGATGTTTGAGTACCGTTTTAGCGGCAACGGCGAGCTTTCCGGGCATAACCTCGGCAATTTGATGCTTAAGGCGCTGGATCACCTGAGCGTGCGCCCGCTTGAAGCGATCAATTTGATCAGGAATCTTCTTAAGGTCGACGCGTTTCTGATCCCGATGTCGGAACAACCGGTCGATCTTATGGCCATCGACCATGAAGGGCACGAAGTTTACGGTGAAGTGAATATCGATCAGCTTGCCAGCGTGCCGCGCGAGCTTATGCTCTCCCCGCCGGTGCCCACCACCCGTGAAGCGATAGAAGCCATCGCCGAAGCCGATTTAATCCTGATTGGCCCCGGCAGCTTCTATACCAGCCTGATGCCGATTCTGCTGCTTGATGAGATGGCGAAGGCGCTGCGCCGCACGCCCGCGCCAATGGTGTTTATCGATAACCTCGGCAAAGAGCATAGCCCGGCAGCCAGCCTGACGCTGGCGGACAGGGTCGCCATTATGGAGCAGCAGATTGGTAAACGGGTGATTGACGCGCTGGTTGTCGGCCCGAAAGCCGATATCGCAGGGATTAAGGATCGGGTCGTCATTCAGACGCCGCTGGACGCCAGCGATGTGCCCTATCGTCACGATCGCCAGCTGTTGCGCCGCGCGCTGGATAAAGCGATTCAGGCCTTAGGCTAATCCTCAACGCGGCCTTATCCTCGCGACAAAAACAGGCAGGCTTAAAATCTTAAGGTTGTCTTAAAAAAAAACGGGCAGCATAGCGAACATCTCTTTATGTGGACTTCGCTATGTCGTTATTTTCTTTACGTCGGCCAATGCTTAACCGTACGGTCTATTTGATTCTGTTCGCCTGCTATATTGGCCTGGCGCTGAACATCGCTTTCTATCGCCAGGCGTTTACCCTGCTGCCGGTCAACGGCCTGCATAACTGGCTGGTGTTCCTCAGTATGCCGATAGTGGCTATCAGCGTGATGAATATCATCACCACGCTAGCGTCATTTCTTAAGCTTGACCGCCTCGTTATCAGCCTGTTTATTCTGCTTAGCGCCTCGGCCCAGTATTTTATCTGGACCTTTGGCGTGGTTATCGATCGGGCGATGATCACCAATATTCTCGATACCACTCCCGCCGAAAGCTTTGCGCTACTCTCCGGAAAAATGGTCCTGATCCTGGGACTCTCCGGCATTCTGGCGGTGGTCGTGGCCTGGTGGGTTAAAATCCGCAAACCGGCAACCCTGTGGCGCAGCGTGGCGGTAAGGCTGTTGAGCATCGTGGTTTCAGCGCTGCTGATTATTCTGGTCGCGGCATTCTTCTATAAAGATTACGCCTCGCTGTTTCGCAATAACAAAGAGCTGGTTAAGTCCCTGAGCCCGTCAAACAGCATTGTGGCCGTGAACTCCTGGTATGCGCATAACAGGATGGATAATCTTCCGCTGGTCAAAATTGGCGAAGACGCGGTTCAGAAGCCGGAGATGCGCAGCGGACCGCGGAAAAACCTGACTATCGTGGTGTTAGGCGAAACCTCAAGGGCGGCAAACTTTTCCCTGAACGGCTACGCCCGCGAGACCAACCCGCGCCTGAAACAGGATAATGTTATCTATTTCCCCGACACCACGTCCTGCGGCACCGCGACCGCGGTTTCTGTACCGTGCATGTTCTCTAATATGCCGCGCGCCCACTATGATGAAGAGCTGGCGCACCATCAGGAAGGCGTGCTGGATATCCTGCAGCGCGCGGGAATTCAGGTTCAGTGGAATGATAACGACGGCGGCTGTAAAGGAGCCTGCGACCGGGTACCGCACCAGAACGTCACCGATCTCAAGCTTAGCGGCCAGTGCATCGACGGCGAGTGCTACGATGAGGTGCTGTTCCATAACCTGGAGAACTATATCGATAATCTGCAGCAGGACGGGATTATCGTTCTGCACACTATCGGCAGCCACGGCCCAACCTACTACAATCGTTATCCGGCGCAGTTTAAACAGTTTACGCCCACCTGCGACACCAACGAGATTCAGAGCTGCACCCAGCAGCAGCTCACCAATACCTACGATAATACGATTTTGTATGTCGATTATGTGGTCGACAAAGCGATAAAATTACTGCAGTCAAAGCAGGATAAATTTACCACCAGCCTGGTGTATCTCTCGGATCACGGCGAGTCGCTTGGCGAGGATGGGGTGTATTTACACGGGCTACCGTGGTCCATCGCCCCGGAGACGCAAAAACACGTCCCGATGCTGCTGTGGCTGTCAGCGGATTATCAACAGCGCTATGGCGTGTCCAGCCAGTGTTTGCAGCAAAAAGCGAAAACGCAAGCGTATTCGCAGGATAATCTTTTCTCCACCCTGCTCGGTCTGCTCGGGGTCAGCACCCGCGAGTACCAGGCAACAGACGATATTTTAACGCCATGTAGAGAGGCAGGCCGATGAAAATTTTAGTCATTGAAGACGATGCGCTCCTGTTACAAGGGTTAATTCTGGCGATGCAAAGCGAGGGCTACGTTTGCGACGGCGTATCAACCGCCCACGAAGCCGCCCTCTCTCTGGCCAGCAACCACTACAGCCTGGTGGTTCTCGACCTCGGCCTGCCGGATGAAGACGGTCTGCACTTCCTGGCGCGTATGCGACGGGAGAAGTTCAGCCAGCCGGTGCTGATCCTCACCGCCCGCGATACCGTGGATGACCGCATCAGCGGCCTGGATACCGGCGCGGATGACTACCTGGTTAAGCCGTTTGCGCTGGAAGAGTTGAACGCGCGCATTCGCGCCCTGCTGCGTCGTCACAATAATCAGGGCGATAACGAACTGTCCGTCGGCAATCTGCGCCTGAACGTCACCCGGCGGCTGGTCTGGCTCGGCGAGCAGTCCCTGGATTTAACGCCCAAAGAGTACGCTCTGCTTTCACGCCTGATGATGAAAGCGGGCAGCCCGGTGCATCGCGAAATTCTCTACAACGACATTTACAGCTGGGACAACGAACCGGCCACCAATACGCTGGAGGTGCATATCCATAATCTGCGCGATAAAGTCGGCAAATCACGCATCCGCACCGTCCGTGGCTTTGGCTATATGCTGGTTGATAACGCGGAGACCGAATAACGCTATGGCTTTTTTTGTCAGTGAAAACTGGACTATGCGTCATCGGCTGCTGCTGACAATTGGCGCTATTCTGGCCGTTTGTCAGCTCATCAGCGTGTTCTGGCTGTGGCATGAAAGTCAGGAGCAGATTCAGCTGCTGGTCGCCAGCGCCATTGAAGGGCATAACAATCAGAAGCATATTGAGCATGAGGTTCGCGAAGCGGTAGCCAGCCTGCTGATCCCAAGCCTGCTGATTATCGGCCTGGCGCTGTATATCTCCCTGCTGGCGGTGAAAAAAATCACAAAGCCGCTTTCCAGACTGCAGCTCGAGCTGGAAAGCCGCACCCCGGACAACCTCCAGCCTATCACGCTGAAGGAATCGGTTCCTGAAGTCACCGCGGTGACCACCGCGATTAATCAGCTGGTGTCCCGCCTGAATTTAACCCTCGATCGCGAGCGTCTGTTTACCGCCGATGTCGCCCATGAGCTGCGCACGCCGCTGGCCGGGCTACGTCTGCACCTGGAGCTTCTGGCGAAAGTGCATGGCGTTAGCGTGGACCCGCTAATTCAGCGTCTCGATCAAATGACCAATAGCATTACCCAGCTGCTTCAGCTGGCGCGCGTTGGCCAGTCATTCTCCGCCGGAAGCTATCAGCAGGTTGCGCTGAAAGAGGATGTAATCGAACCGCTGCAGAGCGAGCTTGAGACTATGCTGCAGCAGCGCCAGCAGACGCTGGCGATCAACGTCAAGGATGGAGAGGCGATCGTGTCGGGCGACGCCACGCTGGTGCAGGTTATTTTACGTAACCTGGTCGAAAACGCGCATCGTTATAGCCCGACGGGGTCGACGATTAAAGTGTCGATAGCGCCTGGCCCAACGCCCATTCTGGCCGTTGAGGATGAAGGACCGGGAATTGATGAGGCTAAAAGCGGTGAGCTAAGCAAAGCGTTCGTCCGCATGGACAGCCGCTATGGCGGTATTGGTCTCGGGTTAAGCATCGTCACCCGCATCGCCCAGCTGCACGACGCGCAGTTCTTTTTACATAACCGACAGCCCGGGCCCGGCGTTCGCGCCTGGGTACTCTTCCCTAAAGCTTCGCGTCAGAACGTCAGCACCCACTGATGGAAAAAGGCAACGACGATAACAAACGCGCAGGTGACTGCCAGGTATTCGCGGAAGGTTAATTTTTGCATGGCGCTATCCTCAGTAAAGTGAGGATAGTTTCGCCAAACAAGATTAAGCCAACATTAAGCATCACGGAAAATCGCGACAGAGGGGCAACAAATAACCAAAGCGTTTCGGCTCATGTGCCCGCTTTTCTGTCGGGTGGCGGCTGGCGCCTTACCCGGCCTACGAAAAACACATTCCGTCCATCGCCCGAAGACCCGGTAAGGCCCGGGCGATATTTAGCTGGCAACGCCGCTACGAAGCGGCGATAAACAGCTCGCGCAGCTGGTGAAGCTGGTCGCGAATTTGCGCCGCCTCTTCAAACTCCAGGTTCTGCGCGTGCTGCATCATCTGCCCTTCCAGTTCGTGAATCTTCTGCTGGAGCGCCTTCGGCGTTAGCGCGACGACATCCGCCTCAACCGGTGAGCGAGACTTGCCGCGCCCCTTGGTTTTGGTTTTCGCGATATTCTGACCGAGCGCCAGAATGTCGACCACTTTCTTATTCAGACCCTGCGGAACGATACCGTGCTCTTCGTTGTACGCCTGCTGCTTCTCGCGGCGGCGCTCGGTTTCCCCGATCGCTTTCGCCATCGACGGGGTGATTTTATCGCCGTAGAGAATCGCTTTGCCGTTGATATTTCGCGCCGCGCGGCCAATGGTCTGAATCAGCGAGCGTTCAGAGCGCAGGAAGCCTTCTTTATCGGCATCCAGGATCGCCACCAGCGAAACTTCCGGCATATCCAAACCTTCACGCAGCAGGTTGATCCCCACCAGCACGTCAAACTCGCCGAGGCGCAGGTCGCGGATAATCTCCATGCGCTCCACGGTGTCGATGTCCGAGTGCAGGTAGCGCACCCGCTCGCCGTGCTCTTCCAGATATTCGGTTAAATCTTCCGCCATGCGTTTGGTCAGCGTCGTGACCAGCACGCGCTCGTTGATCGCGGTGCGGATGCGAATCTCCGAGAGCAGATCGTCGACCTGGGTGCCTACCGGACGCACTTCGATGACCGGATCCAGCAGCCCCGTAGGACGGACGACCTGGTCCACCACCTCGTCGCCGGATTTATCCAGCTCATAGGCTCCCGGCGTCGCCGAAACATAGATGGTTTGCGGCGCCAGGGCCTCAAACTCTTCAAACTTGAGCGGACGGTTATCGAGCGCCGACGGCAGGCGGAAACCGTACTCCACCAGCGTCTCTTTGCGCGCCCGGTCCCCGCGGTACATACCGCCGATCTGCGGGATCGTGACGTGGGACTCATCGATGACCAGCAGACCATCGGCCGGCAGGTAGTCAAACAGCGTCGGCGGCGGTTCGCCCGGCCCACGGCCCGACAGATAGCGCGAGTAGTTTTCAATCCCCGAGCAGTAGCCCAGCTCGTTCATCATTTCGAGGTCGAACTGCGTACGCTGGCTCAGACGCTGCTCTTCCAGCAGCTTGTTGTTCTCCAGCAGTCCCTTACGCCGCTCCGACAGTTCAACTTTAATCTCTTTCATCGCCTGGACGATGCGCTCGCGCGGGGTGACGTAGTGGGTTTTGGGATAAACGGTGAAGCGCGGGATCGTCGACTCAATATGACCGGTCAGCGGATCGAACAGCGACAGGCGCTCAACTTCCTCATCGAACAGCTCAACGCGCAGCGCGATATCGTCAGACTCCGCCGGGAAGATATCAATCACCTCGCCGCGCACGCGGAAGGTACCGCGCTGGAAGGCCTGATCGTTGCGGGTATACTGCAGCTCGGCCAGGCGGCGCAAAATAGCGCGCTGGTCGATAATCATGCCGACCGTCAGATGCAGCATCATTTTCAGATACAGATCCGGATCGCCCAGACCGTAGATAGCGGAGACCGAGGCCACCACCACCACGTCGCGACGCTCCAGCAGCGCTTTGGTCGCCGACAGACGCATCTGTTCAATATGTTCGTTCACCGACGCATCTTTCTCGATGAAGGTGTCCGAGCTTGGCACGTAGGCTTCCGGCTGGTAGTAGTCGTAGTACGAGACGAAATACTCCACCGCGTTCTCCGGGAAGAACTCTTTCATTTCGCCGTATAGCTGCGCCGCCAGGGTTTTGTTTGGCGCCAGCACCATCGTCGGACGCTGCAGGTCAGCAATGACGTTGGCGATGGTAAACGTTTTACCTGAGCCGGTAACCCCGAGCAGGGTTTGATGCGCCAGGCCATCTTCCAGCCCCTCTTCCAGGCGACGAATGGCTTCCGGCTGATCGCCGGAGGGACGGAAAGCAGAATGCAGCTTGAACGGTTTACTCATCAATCAGAACCTGAAGAAGGGTTGAACGGCAGGTGTTTAATTCTACTCGCCGGCTCAGCTTTTGCCAATAAAAAATACTGGATATAAAAACAGTATCATATTATCGTAGTCGGACTAATTAGCGCTTTTTACCGCCAACATGGACGAATAAAAACCGCTTTACGGGATAATCGACCACGCCTCAGGGTTATCCCCAAAAAGTATGGCCATTTAACATTTGTCAAGCGAGGGGATGAATGTTTTATGGCAGTCGGTGACACTTTTCTTACAGGCATTGATTTTATTTAAATAATTGATATTTAATAGAATTTAATAAAAGACGGGTTTCGCGCCAATTCGGCCGCAGGCCGCGTACTCTCTAGCTTACCGCAAGTTTTCTAACTCTAATACACAAGGTTATCCACAGGAATAGTGGATAACTGTCTGCAGCCCATGACCCGAGCCACCCGAACAAAACCCGTCGCCCCGGCCAAACCCGCCGCGAAAAAAATTAATTGAATTTTTTTTGCTGTTTATTGGCGAAGAGTGGCTAGATTTTTTGTTATTTTTTGCACCACATTTCAGCGCACGGGCACCGGGAAAGTGCAAGGTCGGTCCGCTTGTGCCCGGTCGCACCTGTATTGACCAGCAAATACCGAGAGTTCTTTTTCCTGGCAAGAGATTTGCAGAATCTTCTCGTCGCCTGCTATCCCAGGAAAGGAGAAAACGTCTATGTTGAGTCTACGCGCCGTGAACCACTATTACGGAAGCCAGCACACGCTGTGGAATGTTGACCTTGAGCTCAAACCCGGTAAATGCACTTGCGTCATGGGGCGCCAGGGAATGGGGAAAACCACGCTCGTCAACTGTATTACCGGTCATCTGCCGGTGGCCAGCGGCACTATCACCTGGCAGGACGGAGGATCGGCACCCTATGACCTGATGCCGCTCTCCGCGCAGTCGCGCAGCGCCATCGGCATTGGCTATGTACCGCAGGATAAACGGATTTTTTCGCAGCTGAGCGTGGAGGAAAATTTGCACATTGCCCTTGCGGCGGGCGGCGAACCGGCGTCAGCGGTCGCCGGAGAGATTTACGATCTGTTCCCCGAGCTGTACGCTCTGCGCCAAAGTAAAGGGATTACCCTGAGCGCCGACGATCAGTACCAGCTGGCGCTGGCCAGGGCGCTGATAACCCGTCCGCGCCTGCTGATCCTCGACGAACCTTCGCGCGGCGGCGGCCAGCGCTTCCTGCACAAGCTCGGGGATTTACTGATGCGCCTGAACCGCGATATTGGCCTGACGGTGCTGATCGCCGAACAGCACCTGCCGTTTATTCGTCGGGTGGCGGATCGTTTCTGTCTGCTGCACTGTGGACGCAGCGTAGCCCAGGGCGACGTTATCCAGCTGGATGCCCCACTGCTGGCGAAGTGGATGACGCCCGATCCAGCGCGCTGAGGTCGAGATACTGACCGAGATCCTCGCGCTGAGCCGCCTCCGCCAGCCACGGGATCTCGCCAAGAAACGGCGCGGGCAGCACGCGTTTCAGCGTTGCCAGATATTCAGGGTGGCGCCTGCCGGGCGGTTGGATATCGTTGGCTATCCAGCCCGCCAGCGGCAGTCCGGCCTGCAGCACCGCCTGAGCGGTGAGCATGGCATGGTTGATGCACCCCAGCTTAACGCCGACCACTAAAATCACCGGCAGCCGCTCTTCCTCTACCCAATCGGCAAAGGTCAGCGTTTCTGACAGCGGCGTAAACCAGCCCCCCGCCCCTTCCACCAGTAGCCAGTCGGACAGCGCTTCCAGCTCGCGCAGTCCAGCAGAAATCGCGGCGGCGTCAATCGGTCTCCCTTCATCGGCGCTGATAATATGCGGTGACGTCGGTTCAGCAAAGGTGAACGGATTGACCTGCTCGTAGCGCAGCGCCACGCGGCTATTGCGCTGTAAAGCCAGCGCATCCTCATTACGTAATCCCTGGGCCGTATAGTCGCTGCCGGAAGCCACCGGTTTGTAGCCAGCGCTTTTAAATCCCTCGCGATTGGCCGCCTGCAGCAGCGCGCAGCTGGCGACGGTTTTCCCCACCTCGGTGTCGGTGCCGGTAACGAAGAAACGTTTAGTCACGTTCGATAACTCCTGTAAAAAGATGATACGTCAGCGGGCACTGGCCCTGCTGCTGTGGCCAGGCGAGCTGGAGCTGCCGCAGCTTGCCGCGGCTGAGCGGCGCAGGGCTGCGTCCGTGGTGCAGATGGGTCGCGCCAATGCCTTTAAGCGAGCGCATCGCGCCAAGCGCGTCGGGAAACGGCAGCGTGATGGCGTGGACGTGGCCGCTGACGCGGCGACCGGCCAGCGCCTGACGCACCGCCTGCTCGCTGAGAAAACGGTTGGCGTGCGGCCGCTCATCGATGGCTCGCCAGGCCTGATTGAGCTCAGGTAACGAACCTGACAGCAGCGTACTAAACGCCACGCGGCCGCCGGGCCGCACGACCCGGGACAGCTCATCAATGGCGGTCGCGAGATTGTCGCACCACTGAACCGCAAGGTTGCTCCACGCCAGATCAACGCAGCCGTCCGCCAGCGGCAGCGCTTCGATGTCGCCCTCGACGTAGCGGTGCGCGCAGTTTCCGCGGCGGGCCTCCGCCAGCATGTCGACGGAAAGATCCAGCGCCGTCACCCGGCTCCCTGCATCGCGCCAGAAGCGGCTTATGCTGCCGGGGCCGCAGCCCGCGTCCAGCACCTCAGGAAAAGTCTTGATATCGAGCTGTTCCAGCAGCAGCGAGGCGCTAAGGCGCTGTAATTCGTCGTGCTGAGCGTAATGTCCCGCCGCGCGGCCAAACGCCGCCGCGACGGCGCGCTTATTCACCGCCGTCATGCAGCACCTCCAGCAGGCGGGCGATATCGGCAGACTCGTGCGCGGCGGTCAGCGTCAGGCGCAGCCGCGCGCTGCCGACGGGGACCGTCGGCGGGCGAATGGCCGTCGCCCAGCAGCCTTCCTCACGCAGACGCGCCGCCAGCCGCAGCGCGCGGGCGTTGTCGCCGACGATCAGCGGTTGGATCGCGCTGCCGGAATCAGTGAGCTCCCCGGGATAGTGGGACATTCCCCGGCGAAAGTCGGCGATATGGCCGGCCAGCGTTTCCCGCCGCTGCTGACCCTCGTCGCTGCGAATCACGGCCAGCGCGGCGCTCAGCGCCACCGCCTGCGCCGGCGGCATGGCGGTGCTGTAAATCAGATGGCGGGCAAACTGCAGCAGATAATCCGCCAGCGCCTCGCTGCACAGCACCGCCGCGCCGCTGACGCCAAACGCTTTACCGAAGGTGACGATAAGCAGATCCGGGCGTACCTGCTGCGCGTAGCAGCTGCCGCGCCCCTCTTCGCCGAGCGCGCCGATACCGTGCGCGTCGTCAACCAGCAGAAGCGCGCCGGCCGCCCGCGCCGCCTGAGAAACCTCAGCCAGCGGCGCGCTATCGCCGTCCATGCTAAAAATGCCTTCGGTCACCACCAGCTGCTGGCCGGATAGCGGTTTCGCCAGCAAATCGTCAAGATGGCGGCTGTCGTTGTGCTGAAAACGCCGCAGCTGCGCCGGGCTAAGGCTGGCGGCTTCCAGCAGCGAAGCGTGGCTGAGACGGTCGGCGACAATCCGATCCTCTTTGCCCGCCAGCGCGGCAATCACCGCCTGATTCGCGGCAAAGCCGGAAATAAACAGCAGCGCGCGCGGATAGCCCAGCCAGCCGGCCAGCTGCTCCTCCAGCGCGCGGTGCGCCTCGCTATAGCCGCTGACGTGGCCGGAGCCGCCGCTGCCGACGCCGTAGCGGTCCGCACCCTGCTGCCAGGCCTTGACGATAGCCGGATGCTGGCTGAGGCCAAGATAATCGTTGCTGGAAAAATTGAGCCAGCGCCGCCCTTCGCGGCTGAGCCAGCGTCCTGCGCCCAGCGTCACCGGCAGGCGACTGCGCAAGGCATCCGCCGCCTGCCGTTCCGCCAGCGCCAGCTCGATGCGGTGCTGCCAGCTCATAGCGCCGCCGCGTTGTAATATTCCTCGGTATCCGGGTTCATCAACGCCTGCTCCAGCCGCTGCTGCTGGGCGTTATCGCCTTCCAGTACCTCGGTCTGCTGCGGATTAATCCCCAGCTTGCGGAACAGCTGCAGGTCTTTGTCCTCTTCCGGGTTTGGCGTGGTCAGCAGCTTGCAGCCGTAGAAAATCGAGTTCGCCCCGGCCATAAAGCACATTGCCTGGGTCTGTTCGTTCATCTGTTCACGACCGGCGGAGAGGCGCACGTGCGAGGTCGGCATCATGATGCGCGCGATGGCGATAGTACGAATAAAATCAAAGGCGTCCACGTCGTCGTTATCCGCCAGCGGCGTGCCTTTGACCTTCACCAGCATGTTAATCGGCACGCTTTCCGGCGGCGTCGGCAGATTGGCCAGCTGTAGCAGCAGCCCGGCGCGGTCTTTGACCGTTTCCCCCAGCCCGACAATACCGCCGGAGCACACTTTAATTCCGGCATCGCGCACTTTATCGAGGGTATCGAGGCGCTCCTGGTAGGTGCGGGTGGTGATGATATTGCCGTAGAATTCCGGCGAGGTATCGAGGTTGTGGTTGTAGTAATCCAGACCGGCGCCGGCCAGACGCTGGGCCTGGCTATCGTTGAGCGTGCCAAGGGTCATGCACGCTTCCAGCCCCAGCGCTTTTACCCCTTTCACCATCTGCTCAAGATACGGCATATCGCGATCGTTCGGATTCTTCCACGCCGCCCCCATACAGAAGCGGGTTGAACCGGCTTGTTTCGCCTGTCGCGCCGACTCAAGCACCTGTTCAACCTCCATCAGGCGTTCGGATTCCAGACCGGTTTTATAGCGCGCGCTTTGCGGGCAGTATTTGCAGTCTTCCGGGCAGGCGCCGGTCTTAATCGACAGCAGCGTGCTGACCTGAACCTGGCGCGGGTCGAAGTGCTGGCGATGGATCTGTTGCGCTTCAAACAGCAGATCCAGAAAGGGTTTATTAAATAACTCAGTAACTTGCGACATTGTCCAGCGGGGGTGGTGAGCCATTAGCCTCTCCAAAGGGTTTTGTTAATTGTTGGTTCGGTTTATACTCGTAAACCTAAATGTTTTCAAAATGGTTTACAAGTCGATTATGACAACGGACGATCTCGCTTTCGATCGGCGCCACATCTGGCACCCTTACACTTCAATGACTTCGCCGCTGCCGGTCTATCCGGTCGTGGCCGCCCACGGCTGTGAGCTGACCCTCGCCGACGGCGGGCAGCTGGTTGACGGCATGTCGTCCTGGTGGGCGGCCATTCATGGCTATAATCACCCGCGCCTGAACGCGGCGATGAAAGCGCAGATTGACCAGATGTCGCACGTCATGTTCGGTGGGATTACCCACCCTTCCGCGGTCGCCCTGTGCCGCCAGCTGGTGGCGATGACCCCGGAAAGCCTCGAATGCGTGTTCCTCGCCGATTCCGGCTCCGTCGCCGTCGAAGTGGCGATGAAAATGGCGCTGCAGTACTGGCAGGCGAAGGGTGACCCGCGCCAGCGCTTTCTCACCTTCCGCAACGGCTATCACGGCGATACCTTCGGCGCGATGTCGGTCTGCGATCCGACGAACTCAATGCACAGCCTGTGGCAGGGCTATCTGCCGGATAACCTCTTCGCCCCGGCGCCGCAGAGCCGCTTCGACGGCGACTGGGATGAGCGGGATATGGTACCGTTCGCCCGTCTGATGGCCGCCCACCGCCATGAAATCGCCGCGGTGATCCTCGAGCCGATTGTTCAGGGCGCGGGCGGAATGCGGATGTACCACCCCGAGTGGCTCAGGCGGATCCGCAGGATGTGCGATCGCGAGGGCATCCTGCTGATCGCCGATGAGATCGCCACCGGCTTTGGTCGAACCGGTAAGCTGTTCGCCTGCGAGCACGCGGGGATTGCGGCGGATATTCTGTGCCTCGGCAAAGCGCTGACCGGCGGCACCATGACCCTCTCCGCCACCCTCACCACCCGTCAGGTGGCAGAAACTATCAGCGACGGGGAAGCCGGCTGCTTTATGCACGGCCCGACCTTTATGGGCAACCCGCTGGCCTGCGCGGCGGCGACCGAGAGCCTGCGCCTGCTGGAAAGCGGCGAATGGCAGCAGCAGGTGGCAGCCATTGAAGCGCAGCTCAGCGCCGAACTGGCGCCGGCGTGCGAATCCGCGCAGGTTGCCGATGTGCGGGTGCTGGGAGCGATTGGCGTGATCGAGACGCATCGGCCGGTGAATATGGCCGCCCTGCAGCGCTTTTTCGTCGAACAAGGCGTGTGGATCCGCCCGTTCGGTCGCCTGATTTACCTGATGCCGCCGTACATCATTACGCCGGAGCAGCTGAGTCGCCTGACGCGGGCGGTAAACGCCGCGGTTCAGGAAGAAACATTTTTTAGCGAATAAGCGACGGTAATGGCGCCTCTCTCGCGCTACACTTTCTGGCTAATCAGCGGATGACTACGAGGAGAGACGATGAAATTAATCAGTCATGATTTACAGGATGGTGAGAAGCTGCCCAATCGTCATGTCTTTAACGGCATGGGCTACGATGGCGATAATATCTCGCCGCATCTGGCGTGGGACGATGTCCCGGCCGGAACCAAAAGCTTTGTGGTGACCTGCTTCGATCCCGATGCGCCCACCGGCTCCGGCTGGTGGCACTGGCTGGTGGCCAATCTTCCGGCCGATACCCGCGTGTTACCGCAGGGAGCCGGCTCCGGACAGGCGGAACTGCCCGAAGAGGCGATTCAGACCCGTACCGATTTTGGCCAGGCCGGATACGGCGGCGCGGCGCCGCCAAAAGGCGAGACCCATCGCTATATCTTTACCGTCCACGCGCTGGACGTCGAAAAAATTGCGGTCGATGAGGGCGCGAGCGGCGCGATGGTCGGCTTTAACGTCCATTTCCACAGCCTCGGCAGCGCGTCGATTACCGCCCTGTTTAGCTAATCCCCGGATGGCGGCGTAAACGCCTTATCCGGGCTACAGGTGAGTGCGATTAGGTAGCCCGGGTAAGGCGTCAGCCGCAACCCGGGTAAACCAAAACAATCACGACTCCGTCACCGCCTGCACGGCGTTTTTGCGCACCCGCGCAAACCACACCGCCGTCAGCAGCCCGAGCCATACCAGACCGGCGATAAGCGCAATCCGCGTCTCCTCCACCATCCCCAGCACCGCGATGACCAGTCCCATAAACAGCAGCGTCAGCAGCGGCGCAACCGGCCAGAACGGCACCGGGAACGCGATATTGCCGCGCTCTTCAGCGGACAGGCCGCGACGCATCGCAAAGTGGGCCAGCAGGATCATCAGCCAGACCCACACCGTCGCGAAGGCCGCCAGCGAGGCAATCAGCACAAACACCTGCTCCGGCATCAGGTAGTTCAGCACCACCGCCGCCAGCAGCGCCACGCCCATCACCACCACCGTCATCCACGGCACCCCGTTGCTGGCGATGCGCTGGAAGCTCTTCGGCGCCAGCCCCTCTTTCGCCATGCCGTACATCATGCGCCCCGCGCCAAAAATATCGCTGTTAATCGCCGAAATACTGGCGCTGATCACGATGATATTCAGGATGGTGGCCGCCGCCGGAATCCCCAGACCATCAAAAATCAGCACGAACGGACTGCCCCGCTCGCCGAAGCTGTTCCACGGGAAAATCGCCATCAGAATCGCCAGGGTGCAGACATAGAACAGCACGATTCGCAGCGGGATAGTATTGATCGCCTGCGGGATCACCTTCTGCGGATTCTTCGCTTCCGCCGCGGTCACGCCGATAATCTCGACGCCGCCAAAGGCAAACATCACGATACCGAGCGAGGCGATAATCCCCTCCCAGCCGTTAGGGGCAAAGCCGCCGTGGCTCCACAAATTCTCCAGCCCGGTTGCCGGAAAGGCGTTACCGAATCCAAAGAAAATGATGCTGCCGCCCGCCACAATCATGGCAATAATCGCCACCACTTTGATCAGCGACAGCCAGAACTCCATCTCGCCGAAAACGCGCACGCTGCACAGGTTCATGGCGCCGATAAAAAAGATAATGCTCAGCACCCAGATCCAGCGGGGAACATCGGGATACCACAGCCCCATATAGATGCCGAACGCGGTAACGTCCGCGAGGGCGACGATCACCATCTCAAAGGTGTAGGTCCAGCCGGTAATAAAACCCGCCAGCGGGCCAAGATACTGGCGCGCGTAGCTGCTGAAGGAGCCGGAAACGGGGTTGCGTACCGCCATTTCCCCCAGCGCCCGCATCACGATAAACACCGCCGCGCCGCCGATCAGATAGGCCAGCAGTACCGCCGGGCCCGCGGCCTTGATCGCCGATGCCGAGCCGTAGAACAGCCCGGTACCGATGGCGGAGCCGAGGGCGATAAAACGAATGTGCCGGGCATTCAGCCCGCGCAGCAGGTGTGGCTTGTTTTGTTGTTGCATATGCAAGTGTCCTGATAGTTTTTATACGACGACAAATATGCGTGTAGGGTGGCCGGGAGGAAGAGATCCTCCCGGCGCAGGTACAGAGAACAGCGATGGTTTAGCGTTGGTCTCAGAGCACGGCAGGCAGCAGCCGCGTCAGATGACGCGCCGCCAGGAGCGCAATGGCGTTTTCGATGTCCGGGGCGAAGAAGCGGTCCTCGGTGTAATGGGTCACCCGTTCGCGCAGCAGGTGGCGCGCCTCTTCCAGCAGCGGGCTGCTGCTCAGGCCTTCGCGCATATCCAGACCCTGCACGGCGGCCAGCCACTCAACGGCCAGTACGCCGCGGGTATTTTCCGCCATCGCCCACAGGCGGCGGCCGGCGGCCGGGGCCATCGAGACGTGGTCTTCCTGGTTAGCGGAGGTTGGCAGACTGTCCACGCTGTGCGGGTGCGACAGCGCTTTGTTCTCGCTGGCCAGCGCCGCCGCCGTCACCTGGGCAATCATAAACCCGGAGTTGACGCCGCCGTTTTTGACCAGGAAAGGGGGCAGCTGCGACATATGGCTGTCCATCATCAGCGCGATACGGCGCTCCGACAGCGATCCGATTTCGGCAATCGCCAGCGCGATATTATCCGCCGCCATCGCCACCGGTTCGGCGTGGAAGTTACCGCCGGAAATCACGTCGTTCTCGCTGGCGAACACCAGCGGGTTATCGGATACCGCGTTGGCTTCAACCAGCAGCACTTCCGCCGCCTGGCGAAGCTGGGTCAGGCAGGCACCCATCACCTGCGGCTGGCAGCGCAGAGAGTACGGATCCTGCACCTTGGTGCAGTTATGGTGCGACTGGGAAATCGCGCTGTCGTCGGTCAGCAGATGGCGATAGAGCGCCGCGGCGTCAATCTGCCCGCGCTGACCGCGCGCTTCGTGAATGCGCGGATCAAACGGACGACGCGAACCGAGCGCCGCTTCGGTGGTTAACGACCCGCAAACCACCGCGGAAGCGAACAGGTCTTCGGCTTCGAACAGGCCGCGCAGGGCAAACGCCGTCGACGCCTGTGTGCCGTTGAGCAGCGCCAGCCCCTCTTTCGCCGCCAGAGTAATCGGCTCAAGCCCCGCCTGACGCAGCGCTTCCGTCGCCGGCAGCCACTCCCCGCCGCGCACGCGCGCTTTCCCTTCGCCAAGTAGGGTCAAAGACATATGCGCCAGCGGCGCGAGGTCGCCGGAGGCGCCGACCGATCCCTTCGCCGGGATCCACGGCGTCACGCCCGCGTTGACCAGGCCAATCAGCGCCTGAATCACGCTCAGGCGAATGCCGGAAAAGCCGCGCGACAGGCTGTTAATTTTCAGCACCATAATCAGACGCGCGAGGTCATCATCCAGCGGTTCGCCAATCCCCGCCGCGTGCGACAGCACCAGCGATCGCTGAAGGTTTTCCAGATCTTCGGTTGAGATGCGCGTCTGCGCCAGCAGGCCAAAACCGGTGTTGATACCGTAGGCGGTGCGGCCTTCTGCCAGAATCGCGTTGACGCAGGCAACGCTGTCATCAATCGCCGCGAACGCGCTTTCGTCTAGCGTAATGTTCAGCGGCTGGCTGTAGACGTCGCGCAGCTGCGACAGGCTGAGTTGACCCGGAATCAGTGTTAAAGCGTTCATTTAGCGTGCCCCTGCGTTGCTGCCACCATCGGAAGATTCAAACCTTGTTCTGTCGCGCACTCAATCGCGATATCGTAGCCCGCGTCGGCATGACGCATCACGCCGGTCGCCGGGTCGTTGTGCAGGACGCGGGCAATGCGCGCCGCCGCTTCATCGGTACCGTCGCAGACGATAACCATGCCGGAGTGCTGCGAAAAGCCCATCCCGACGCCGCCGCCGTGATGCAGCGACACCCAGGTCGCCCCGCTGGCGGTATTCAGTAAGGCGTTGAGCAGCGGCCAGTCGGAGACGGCGTCGGAACCATCGCGCATCGCTTCCGTCTCGCGGTTCGGGCTGGCGACGGAGCCGGAGTCAAGATGGTCGCGGCCAATGACGATCGGCGCGGAGACTTCGCCGCTGCGGACCATTTCGTTAAACGCCAGCCCCAGCTTCTGCCGCCATTCGAGGCCTACCCAGCAGATACGCGCCGGTAGCCCCTGGAAACTGATACGCTCGCGGGCCATATCCAGCCAGTGATGCAGGTGCTTATCGTCTTTAACGATCTCTTTCACTTTCGCGTCGGTTTTATAGATGTCCTGCGGGTCGCCGGACAGGGCAACCCAGCGGAACGGGCCGATGCCGCGGCAGAATAGCGGGCGGATATAGGCGGGAACGAAGCCTGGGAAAGCAAACGCGTTGCCAACGCCCATCTCCTGGGCCATCTGGCGAATGTTGTTGCCGTAGTCAAACGTCGGCACGCCCATTTCGTGGAATGCCAGCATCGCCTGCACGTGGTCGGCCATTGCGCGTTTCGCCGCCAGGATAGTGCCCTGCGGGTCCGACTCGGCCTTAGCCTGGTACTCTTCCCAGCTCCAGCCTTTCGGCAGATAGCCGTGCAGCGGGTCGTGGGCGCTGGTCTGATCGGTCACCATATCCGGGCGCACGCCGCGTTTGACCATTTCCGGCACGATCTCTGCCGCGTTGCCGCACAGTGCGATAGAGATTGCCCGGCCCTCGGCGGTGTATTTTTTGATGCGCGCCAGCGCGTCATCCAGCGACGTCGCCTGTTCATCAACGTAGCGGGTACGCAGGCGGAAATCGATGCGGCTCTGCTGGCATTCGATATTCAACGAGCAGGCGCCCGCTAAGGTCGCGGCCAGCGGCTGCGCGCCGCCCATGCCGCCCAGACCGGCGGTCAACACCCAGCGCCCCTTCAGGCTGCCCTGGTAGTGCTGGCGGCCTGCCTCAACGAAGGTTTCATAGGTGCCCTGCACGATGCCCTGGCTGCCAATGTAGATCCAGCTGCCGGCGGTCATCTGGCCGTACATCGCCAGCCCTTTGGCATCCAGCTCGTTAAAGTGTTCCCAGGTTGCCCAATGCGGCACCAGGTTGGAGTTGGCGATCAGCACCCGCGGCGAGTTTTCATGGGTTTTGAATACGCCCACCGGCTTACCGGACTGCACCAGCAGCGTTTCGTCGCTCTCCAGGTTTTTCAGCGCCTTCACGATAGCGTCATAGCATTCCCAGTTGCGCGCCGCGCGTCCGATGCCGCCATACACCACCAGCTCATGCGGGTTTTCGGCGACATCCGGGTCGAGGTTATTCATGAGCATACGCAGCGGAGCTTCGGTCAGCCAGCTCTTCGCATTTAACGTTGTGCCACGCGGTGCACGTACGTCCTGCTGGCGGTATTTGCTTTGCGACATCGGGGGTTTCTCCTGACAATTAACGTTGTGTACGTAGATACATATACTTGTCTATACAAGCATACGCAAGGCAGGATTTAACACAAAAGATACATTTTTGTTATATTGCGTCAGCAATCACGTTTTGCCGACGCGCAGGAAGATCAGGAACCAAAATAGCCCTGCAGACGGTAGCGGCTGCCGGGGAAAATCAGGCGCGCGTGGGAAACGATATGGGTGGTGGACCAGGTGCGGCGGCGGATCAGCAGACACGGGTCGTGCGCGTGAATATGCAGCAGCGCGCACTCCTCCGCCGTTGCCTGCACCGCCTCAACAATGTGCTCCCCTTCGGTCAGAGGGGCGATCAGCGACAGATAGTCGTGGGGCGTGGTCGCGGTATAGTCCTGACGCAGATAGTCCGGCACCACGGAGGCGTTGACGCAGCGGTCCTCAATCTGTACCGGGACCTCATTTTCAAAATGCACCATCAGCGAATGGAAAATCCGCGTACCGGCGGCCACGTTGAGCGCCGCGGCCTGAATCAGATCCGCCTGCGCTTCCTCCAGCAGCACCACCTCGCAGCGGTGCTGATGATGACGAGAGGTAATTTCCTCCGCGATGCTGCGCACTTCAAACAGCGCCGACTGCCCTTTCGGCTCCGCGACAAACGTCCCCACCCCCTGTAATCGCACCAGCCGGCCTTCATCGGTCAGCTCGCGCAGCGCCCGATTGATGGTCATCCGGCTAAAGCCAAACTGCGCCACCAGCTCCGCCTCTGAAGGAATGCGATCGTGCGGACGCCAGACGCCGCTGTGGATCTTTTCGCTAATAGCCTGTTTCACCTTTTCATAGAAAGGCGCAGGCGCGGAACGAGGTTGCGATGAGAACATGGCCGGGCTTCCTTGTGCGAATGGGCGGCGAAACGTCCAGAATATACTGAATCGCTACTGCCACCAATGGGCGATTTGCCGCGCCTCCGCGCTGTGGTCGCGCCCCTGACAAATCCCGGCGGTCGTCGGTTGTCATAGCTTCACGCGATTTCTCCTCGCACCACGCGCTGCCAGAGCGGGCTGCGCCCCGGCTCGTAAACCATCTCAACCGGATGCTCCGCGTCCCAGATAGCAAAATCAGCAACGAAGCCCGGCGCCAGCCGGCCGTGGCTCGCCTGGCGGCCCAGCGCCTGCGCCGCATGACGGGTTACGCCTGCCCACGCCTCCTCCGGCGTTAAGCCAAATTTCACGCAGGCCATATTCATCGCCAGATGCAGGCTGGCGAAGGGGCTGGTGCCGGGGTTGTAGTCCGTCGCCACCGCCATCGGAACCTGATATTCGCGCAGCAGTTCAACCGGCGGCCTGCGGGTTTCGTTAAGGAAATAGAACGCGCCGGGCAGGAGCACCGCCACGGTGCCGCTGCGGCTCATCGCCGCCACGCCCTCTGGGGTCAGGTATTCAATATGGTCGGCGGACAGGCCTTTATAGCGGCTCACTAATTCGGCGCCGCCCAGCGAAGAGAGCTGCTCAACGTGACCTTTTACCGGGATACCTAATGCCTGGGCCGTACTGTAAACCCGTTCAGTCTGCGCGGGGGTAAAGCCGACGTTTTCGCAGAAGGCATCGACGCTTTCAAATAGCCCCTCTTCCCACAGCGTGGGCAGAATGATTTCGCATACCAGATTGATATAGCCGTCCGGGTCGCCTTTATATTCCGGCGGCGTGGCGTGGGCGGAGAGTAGCGTGGGGGAAATCTCAACGGTATGCGTTGCGGCAAGCTGTTGTACAACCCGCAGCATTTTACGTTCGTTTGCGAAATCCAGCCCGTAGCCGGACTTGATCTCCAGGGTGGTGACCCCTTCGCGCAGCAGACGAGCCAGCCGCTGCCGGGCCAGCGCCAGCAGCTCCGTCTCGCTGCTTTCCCGGGTGGCGCGCACGGTCGCGTTAATGCCGCCGCCGTTGGCGCTAATGGTCTGGTAGGAGACGCCGTTGAGGCGCTGCTCCCACTCCTGCGCCCGGCTGCCGCCGAAGACCAGGTGCGTGTGGCAATCAATCAGCCCCGGCGTGAGCAGCCTGCCGCCGAGGTCAATACTCTGCCCTGCGGGCGCCTCGCTTTCGGGCACAATAGCTTCAATGCGTCCATCGCGCACCAGCAGCGCATGATGCTCCACGAGTCCATACGGCTGAGAGAAACGCGGATCGAGCGTGGCCAGGCGGACGTTTCGCCAGATTACGCGTTCGGAAGGTGTGTGTGTCATAGCGGTCAACTTGTCATGGGTTGTATAGACATTTATTTTGATTCCGCGAGAAATGTCAACTCAGCTCCCAGCAAATGTTATTTATTTGTGATCAAAAGCGGCTCGTTTCCGGCTCTTATTATGTAAAGAAACAACTTTTTTGCGCTACGTCTTCCCGTTTCGCTTAAGTTGGTATAAAACAGCAGGCTTTAAAGGACCTATACACAAAATCATTCGAGTTGCATCAAGGCGGCAAGAGAACGAGTCCCCAGGAGCGTATATAAATACGTGACTGGGGTGAGCGAACGCAGCCAACGCCGAGGCAGCTTGAAGGATGAAGTGTATATACCCTTAATTTATTCTTGCCCGGAGCAACATGAACACATATTCCGTTTCCCACCTGGCGCTGGCGCTGGCCTTTGGCGTGACGTTGTCCGCCTGTAGTTCGACGCCTGCCGATCAACAGCCCTCAACGCAAACAGCGCCGGGCACGGCCTCTCGTCCAGTTTTAACCGCCGATGAGGCGAAAAACTTCTTACCGGCGAGCTATTTCCAGTCTCTCGATCCTAACGCCGCGGCGTGGAGCCCGTCCGCCATCAGCCTCCCGGCGCAGCCGGATTTTGTTGTGGGTCCTGCGGGTACCCAGGGGGTAACCCACACCACGATTCAGGCCGCGGTGGATGCAGCGATTACCCGCCACTCCAATCGTCGTCAGTTTATCGCCATCATGCCGGGTGAATATGCGGGCACCGTATACGTTCCGGCGGCGCCTGGCGCGCTGACCCTGTACGGCACCGGTGAGAAGCCGATTGATGTAAAAATCAGCGCAGCGATTGATTCAGAAATGGATCCGGTCTCCTGGCGTCATCAGGTTAATCCGGGCGGCAAATATATGCCGGGCAAACCGGCCTGGTATATGTACGACAGCTGCCAGAGCAGACGTGCCGCCACCGTTGGCGTGATGTGCTCAGCGGTATTCTGGTCGCAGAATAACGATCTCCAGCTACAGAACCTGACTATCGCCAACAACCTCGGCGACAGCGTAGACGCGGGCACCCATCAGGCCGTGGCGCTGCGTAGCGATGGCGATCGTGTGCAGATTAACAAGGTGAATATCCTCGGTCGCCAGAACACCTTTTTCGTGACCAACAGCGGCGTACAAAACCGCCTGCAGGATAACCGTCAGACCCGAACCCTGGTCAGCAACAGCTATATTGAAGGCGACGTGGATATCGTTTCCGGTCGTGGGGCGGTCGTGTTCGACAATACCGACTTCCGCGTGGTCAACTCGCGCACCCAGAAAGAGGCTTACGTTTTCGCCCCCGCAACCCTGAAAAGCGTGACCTACGGCTTCCTGGCGATTAACAGCCGCTTTACCGCTTCCGGCGATAACGTCGCGCAACTGGGCCGCTCTCTGGACGTTGACGGTAATACCAATGGCCAGGTCGTTATTCGCGATAGCGTCATTAATGAAGGCTTTAATATTGCCAAACCGTGGGCTGATGCCGTCGGTTCAAACCGTCCGTTTAGCGGCAACACCGGTACTGCGGATGCCAAAGGCAACCCGCAGCGTAACTTGAATGACGCTAACTTCAACCGCATGTGGGAATACAACAACCGCGGCGTGGGAAGCTTTGTCGTCGCTGAACCGAAGCAGTAACGCTTACGCCAAAAGGGGGAAGCTATTCCCCCTTTGTCTCTTTCTCTTCCCGCTGTGCCCTTCCCGCTTCTTCACCGCTATCCCCTCATCCTGTAGGTTATCCCTGTACAGACGCCGTTCTGTACAACTTTTTCACATTACCTTTACAAAAAATAACCATACAAAACAATATCTTATAAGTCAATGTTAAAAAAACCAACTAAATGTACAAAATTAATTCGGAAAAATTGTACATCCTGAAGATCGTGACTATAGTTATTACGTAAGTTTTAAATTCTGCGTTACAGCATTCTTATGATTTAAAAAAATGCACACCATTTCCTTTGAAATGGTGAAGAACCGTAGAGCAAAGATGATTTTTATCCCGCATCTTTGTTTGTTGATTTATTGTCTAACATAACCCGAGATATACCATGCAGATTAAAAATACTATTCCTGCAGAGTTTATTTCTAACTCTGCTTTGCTGAAAAATATCGAACACATGGTGCAGACCCAGACGGAGAGCGAAGCCGTTAGCCATGAGCGTTTAATCGTTGAGGTTCAGCGGCGCCTGAATCTCGAGAAAAATGAAATACTCGCCGATTTATATATCCAAACGCTGCATGTGCTACGTGGTAAAAACCATCACTAAGCATGATATGTGATTTGTTAAATTAAGCCATTATTAACACTTCTACCTCGGAGGACAAATGAATAACGACAAGCAAGGTCACTTTTTTAATCATTACGATCTTTGGATTAACAATAACCTTCTTCGTCAAGGATTACAGCTTGTACTCGATTCATTATCACCAGGCTGTTTTCATGGAAAATATGTCTTTTTCACCAGCGATAACTATTATGCGGTGCTTAATCATCATTACGATCGCAAAAGAGTTCGTTTTGTCCTGCTCACCGACGGTAATGATTTGAACTTCCTGAGCGAAATACCAATGTACAGAATCCCGGCGCGCTCAACGCCCGCTGAGATACAATCGTTTATTCTCCGCCCCACCTTGTTCGGTAAGAAGCCTGACCGGGAATCTGAAAGTATCGTTTTTACCAATCGCGAAAAAGAAGTGATTCGCCTGATGAACGATGGTGAAGCGATGGCAAATATAGGGAAGTCGCTGAATTTACATATTAAAACAATTTATCAAATTCGCCTGACCTTAATCAAAAAGCTCGGCTGCTCGGGTCGGACAGATTTTTTTAATATTAGCCGCAGCGAAACGTTTAAAGCCTGGACCCAGCTCAATTTTTGATAATTTACCTGCCAGCGCATGTTGCCATGCTTCAGGAAGACAAGCGGCGGAATAACATCTCTAAAAATGTTCCGCTGCTAACCCTCTAAGACGCTTACTCTCCGTGAAACTCAATGGTGAAGCCCTGGCTTTGCCAGTGGCTAAGTAATTCTGCCTGCAAGGGGGTCAGCGCGCGGCCGGTCCAGACAAAAATGTGCTGACCAGGAAACAGTTCCGGGCGAGGAGAATCCAGCGGCTCCGCCAGCACGTTGACGTGCCAGGCGCGCTGCGATAAACGCCACGCTTCCAGCCACAGACGGGTACGGTCTTCATTACCCCACCCCACCAACAGCGTCTCTTTCCCCACCTTTTTGCGCGATTCCGCAAGAATGGACGCTACGCAATCAATCAGGATACCGTCCAGCATACTGATAATCGCCATGGAAGTGTTCGGATCGAGATTGAGCTTACTGCGGACGGGGACAAAGAGCCGGTCAATCAGTTTATCTACGGGATATTCATGGCTGAGGGACATGATGCGGGTGCGTAATTTTGAGGGCTGGACGCCTCGCAGAAGCGTCATCATCTCTTCCTGGAGCAGGATGGCAGCGTCTTGCGTTTCAGGCTGATGGCCTTCCAGAAGCGCCTTAACCTTGCCCACGGAGACCCCGCGATCGATCCAGCGTTTGATTTCCTCAATGCGCTGAACGTCCTCTTCGTCAAACTGGCGGTGTCCTCCCTCGCTTCTCTGCGGCTTTAGCAAACCATATCTTCGCTGCCATGCACGCAAAGTCACGGGGTTGATTCCGCAACGTTCGGCAACTTCACCGATGCTGTAATATGCCATTAGCGCCCTCTAACCTGATAATACTTTACCGACTAAATTAACGAATTTAGCCTGGTTGTACAATTAACTTTTCTTGTACAGCTAAAATAAACAGGTCGGGCGCCGATATACTGGGCAAAAAAACAGGGCTTATTTTACCGTTATACACCGCTTTTTAACCGACACGCTGCGCTGAGCCGGGGTCAAAATTTAAAGAAGCTCACACGCTACTTTTTTCTCTGGCCATGCTACCGGCGGAATGCCTCCCAGACACGGACTGGCAAATAAATTTCCCTGGAAATGCGTAATCCCCGCTGACTCCAGCCACATCCACTCCTCCGCCTGCTCGATACCCACCGCAGAAATGGCGATTTCCAGGGAATGACAGCATTTAATAATCGCCTGAACGATTGCCTGTTTTGGGCCGTGCTTATGGATATCTTTGACCAGCTGGCGATTAATCTTGATGCGGTCCGGCTGAAACTGAGCCAGCAGCAACAGCCCGGCAAACCCGGCGCCAAAATGATCGATAGCCACGCGAATTCCCGCAGACTTGAGCTTACGTACGGAATCGGTGAATTCATCAAGACGGGAAATGGCTTCGCTTTCGGTAAATTCCACAATAATTTGCTCAGGGATCAAACCGCTGGCTTCAATTTCCGCTAACAGAAATTCGACAGCGTTGGGAACATTCACCAGCGTCATGGGCAGCAGATTAATCGACAACGTGCGTCCACGGAGGTGCAAAAGTCCCGCCATGGCGAAGGCAATGCGCTTGCTGTGGAGATCCGTCCAGTAGATTTCCTCTCGCGAAAGTCCGTCAAAATAGACCGCTGGCGAATCACCGGAAGTCGTGCGCAGCAGCGCTTCGTAGGAGACGACCTCTTTGGCAAACGGATCGATGACCGGCTGAAAAGCAAAGCTGCATTCGGCCTCTTGCAGCGGAGTTTCAGGGTAGCAGGCAGCGTCTTCTATCACAAACTCCCAGCTTTCAGCCGCAGGAATTTCGTAATAGTTTTCCTTTTCCGTGGCTTCGACGAAGGTACGGAAAAAATGGAGCGCTCTGTCGTCATAGGTGAGCTGATATTTTGTGGTCCCTTTATCCAGCACAGCCTGCAGCACTTCATCGCGGTCAAACTCTCGTAAATCAAAGAGTTCCATGCCAATTTTACCAAAGCGCCGCATCGGTCCATGATCCCTGAGCAGCTCCACGAGGTTATGGTGCCGCGGGTCTGCGCAGATACGGCGGTAAATTTCCTCTACCTTCTCTTCAGGTCCTTCTAATAGCTGAAAAAAGTGGGTGCCGTTAAAAAGCAGAATACCCGACACGTTTTCCTGACTATTTTTGACATTTGCTTCAGCAACCATGCTTTCGAGCGATTTAATTGACACGTTGTCGCAGATATGGCTGCGATAAATAATGGTAGTGAGCATGAAGTTTCCGACAGAAGAGATGAAAGCTAATAAGATATTACAGTAGCAGGTCTACCCGCATAAGTCCTGTAAAAGCGCCCGAGTCATCAACAAATAAATCACATTAACACCCTCTTTTCGCTGGCGTTCTTGCCTTCCTGTATACCTGTACAATTCGTACATCTCCACTCGATGTTTACCTTAAGATTTGTACAATTTTAAAACCATATAAATCAATATGTTATAAAAAACATTAAGAAAATTAACATATTTTTTTCATTTCCTATGTACAAGTTGATAAACATTGTATAACTTTAATCGCAACTTCACTGATAATTGAACTTACAGGAGCACATATGCAGCAGAACGGTTACATTCCTGACACGGCTAACGCTATTGCCCACTACTTCAATAAAGCGTCGTTACCTTCGCAGCAGGAGACGTTAGGGCAGATTGTAATGGATATCCTTAATGAAGGACGCAACCTGAATCGCAAATCCCTGTGTACGAAACTGCTGGGTCGCCTTGAAGTGGCTTCAGAACCTGAAGAAGAAAGCCATTATCAAACGTTGATTGGTCTCTTGTTTGAGCATCAGTGATATAAGTGGCTTCAGCTATCTGGTGATTTAAGTCGTTACTGAATGAGGAAATATAAGGGATGGGCCAGTATCTGACACGGATTACCGGCTTGCTACTAAATTCCCAGTCAAGGAGATGACAATGATCAGAGATACCGTTATGAATCGCAATGATTATGATCCACTAACCGATTTATTGATTGGAGAGGCTGTCCTCTCTCTACTCAAAAATAAGGGGCCTATTAGTAAACAAGCACTGATCGGGAAACTCCAGGCCATGCAGGCTGGGGAACAGGATAAAAAACGGCGGAATGCACTTGGGCGTATTATCGATGAAATCAGTAATATGGTAGCTCGCCGTGGAAAAAACAATGCCGTGGGTACTTCAGGCGCTAAGCATAATTGGGATGAGCCGAATTCGTTATTAGGTTCTCCTCAGCAGCCAGGTACGAATAAAATACACTGACCACTACTGGTCTAATGTTTAACTTACAAAGTAGAGAATATGATGAGACAGACTATGCATCAGCAACCGGATATTTACGCAGGCCTGAACGATACCGCACTCTCTGAATATTTCCGCAACGCAGGCGACAGACTGATCGATGAATCAGCGGTGATGTCGCTGGCTATCAGCAGCATCCTTGAGTCTGAGGGTCACCTCAGCAACAAGGCGATTATTTTGTGGTTAATTACGGCGCTGGAAACCACCAGCGATGTCGTAACTGCAGACGTTATCCGCAAAACCCTGGAAATCGTCGTCAGCTACACCATGGATGATATCTGATTTATTAACCGGCTGTAATTAAACAGGGAAGTCACATATCGCTAAGCGAATGGTTATATTATTACAGAAGCCGTGGATATACGTTAAATCCAGGCGCGGTATCTCTCTTTTTAAAACTCTGCCCCTGTTGTCAGATGAATAATCAGGACGGGGCAGGTTTTCCAAAAAGATAATCATTGTCTGCAATATAATCCGGCAATGAATGCCATTAATCCCCTGCAAAATATTTCCCGTATTGCTGAGCTAAAACATCGCAGCCAGGCGGCGAATTCCCTCGGTCAAAACCGCTGGGGGATGGTTTGCAAAACCGAATAGAACTCCTTCGCGCGACATCGGCCGCTGACAATAGCGCTCAAACGTCTGCACGCCGAAACCTGGCTGGCGCGCCTTAGCGACGACCTCTTCTGCCTTTAAACCCGCTGATAGCCAGCAGACTATGTGAATACCCGAATCCGTTGGATGTACGACCATGCGCCCGGCAAAGTAGCGTGCAATCGCCGCCTCCAGCGCGCTTTTACGCTCAAAACAGGCTTTGCGAATACGACGGACGTGGCTGGCATAGTGCCCCTCGCTGATGAAACGGGCCAGGACGGCCTGTTCGAGATATCCACTACAGAGATCGGTGTAATATTTCGTCATGGCAAACTGTTCACGCAAATGCTCGGGGACCACTAAAAAGCCCAGCCGGAACTCCGGATACATCATCTTAGAAAATGTGCCCGCGTAGATGACGCGCTGATGATTATCTAACCCCTGCAACGCCTGCAGAGAGCGGGCGGCATAGCGGAATTCGCTATTGTAATCGTCTTCAAATATCCACGCCCGATGGGCTTCCGCCCATTCCAGTAAGGCGAGCCTTCTGGGCAGGCTAAGCGTTCCACTGAGCGGGAACTGGTGCGACGGCGCGGTATAGACCAGCTTAGCTTGCGGGTAATGGCGAATGCCATCCTGAATATCCATGCCCTCCTCGTCAACCCGAACGGGCCGGACCACAGCTCCCCTGGCGGCGAATGCGCCGCGGGCGCCGTTGTATCCGGGATCGTCGAGCCAGACTTCATCGCCCTTTTCCAGTAAAGCCTGAGCGGTGATGGAAAGCGCTTGCTGAATACCGTTGACAATGATCACCCGATCTTCGTGGCAATTGACGCCGCGCGTCGCCTGAATATAGCGACTAATCGCCTGGCGTAGAGGTTGATATCCATAGGGCGTGGCGTGCGCTCCCAGCTCACGACGCGATTGCCGCCAGACGCGCCCCAGCAGCCGCCCCCATAAAGCATGAGGGAAAAGATCGGTACAGCCGATACCGACGGCAAAAACCTGACGCATTTCGCCGCTGTCCTCTCTTTCTGACCATGATGACACCAGAGCGGCGACATCAGGATTAAGCGGCCCTGCGGCGGCTATTGCCGTTTCGGGCGGCGTCGACGCGTCATACTCGCTAATGAGGTTATCCGGGATATGCTCGCAGACAAAGGTGCCCGCCCCCTTGCGCGTGACGAGGTACCCCTCATCCATCAGGCGGTCAAAACCGGCAATAACCGAGTTTCGCGAGATCGCCATCATCTCAGCCAGCGCCCGGCTGGAGGGGATTTTTGAACCCGCCGACAATCGGCCATCCAGAATCGCCTGACGCAGGGCGTGGTAGACCTGATCTTTAATCACGCCGCGGGCTAATAACAGTTCCTGAAACAGAGGGGCAATGGGTTTTGGCATGAGCGGCAGCGGGCATCGACGGCATAAAAGTGGATCCTATAAATATACAGAAAGTGTCACTTTTTAGGAACCAGAACAGCACCTACCATAGCGCCAGGTCAAATCACCCGGTTGATAAAAATAAGGAACAGCCATGAATAGCAACAAAACCGACGTTAACCTCGCGCAGGTAACCCTCCACCCCGCGGCTGAAAGCGACTTTGCCCAGTGGCTGCCGCTGTGGAAAAGCTACCAGACGTTTTATCGCGTCGACATCCCGGAAAGCATCACGCAGCTCACCTGGAAGCGCTTTTTCCATCCCGCCGAGCCGATGTTCTGCGCAGTGGCAAAACAGGAAGGCAGGATAGTGGGTTTCGTACATTATCTCTTCCACCGCTCCACCTGGGCCGAAAGCGACTACTGCTATCTGGAGGACCTCTTCGTTGACCCGGCCGTTCGCGGTCAGCATATCGGCAAGCAGCTGATTGAGTATGTTCAGCTGCAGGCGCGCAAACGTCACGCAGCCAGCCTGTACTGGCACACGCATGAGACCAACCTTCGGGGCCAGCGTCTGTATAACTGGGTCGCGGAGAAAAGCGGCATGATTGAGTATCGTATGCGGGTGAAGTAGCCCCTGCGCAGGCGTAAAAAAACCTCGCCGCGGCGAGGTTTCGTCACTGACAGAGAACTTAGCGAGCGTTGACCACGACCCACATCGGGCCCTGGCCTACGGCATAGCGCCCTTTTTCCTGGAGCAGCCCCTGCTCGCCTTTGATTTCATACACCGCGATATGATGCGATTTCTGACCGGCGGCGATCAGATATTTGCCGCTATGATCGAGGTTAAAGCCGCGCGGCTGGGTCTCGGTATTCTGATAGCCTTCGATGGACAGCACGCTGCCGTCTTCCGAGACGCTGAAGATAGTGATAATGCTGGCGGTACGATCGCAGGCGTAGAGATGACGGCCATCCGGGGTCAGATGGATATCCGCCGCCCAGCGCACGCCGGCAAAATCAGGCGGCATCATGTCCAGCGTCTGCACGCATTCGATTTTTCCGTACGGATCTTTCAGCTCCCAGACGTCAACGGAGCTGTTCAGTTCGTTGACGCAGTAGCCATATTGCTGATTCGGATGGAACACCATGTGACGCGGGCCCGCGCCTTCAACGGTGGTCACTTCAGCCGGCTCCTGCTCTGCGAGGAAACCGTCGTCGCTCAGGGTAAACAGGCAGATACGATCCTGCTTCAGCGCCGGTACCCACAGGGTGCGATTATCGGGAGAGATATTTGCCGAGTGGCAGCCTTCCAGACCTTCAACCACCGCCACCGCTTCTCGCGGCAGGCCGTCCACCAGCGGCGTAACGCTCACGCAGCCCGCGTTATAGGAAGCGCTGAACACAAAGCGCCCCTGACGATCGGTAGAAATATGCGTTGGGCTACCCGGCAGCGCGGCTTCGCCGGCGAAAGTCAGGGCGCCATTATCGGGCGCAATGCGGTAGGCCAGTACGCGAAACTCCGGACGCACGCCGACGTAGAGAAACTCTTTGTTCGGGCTCACCACCATCGGCTGCACCTGGCCCGGGGCATCAACAACCTGCACCAGGGTCAGTTTCCCCTCAAGATCCAGATCCCAGACGTGAATCTGCTGGCTTTCCGGGCTGGCGGTATAAACGGTTTGTTTCATGAATACTCCTTCCTCACTGCACGTGGAAATTTCATTTTTCAGACTAACGACACCCTGAAAAACACAATATGCATACACAACGCTCTTCAGGTTGCCTCCTGGCAGCCTGAAAGATCAAGTGTATCGGCTCTTTAGCGGTAGATGCTGAAAAGTTTGCCGGAATGGCACAGCGGTGTACCATCATAGCCTGCTAACTTTTCATCATTAACCGGAAACAACCCATGACCTCACGCGTGATTGCCCTCGATTTAGACGGCACGCTCTTAACCGGCAAAAAGACCATCCTCCCCGCCTCGCTCGATGCGCTGGCTCGCGCCAAAGACGCGGGATATCAGATCATCGTCGTCACCGGCCGACATCACGTCGCTATCCATCCTTTTTATCAGGCGCTGGCGCTGGATACACCTGCAATTTGCTGCAATGGCACTTATTTGTATGATTATCATGCAAAAAAGGTGCTTGAATCCGACCCGATGCCGGTAGATAAAGCCCTGAGCCTGACGGAAATGCTGAACGAGCATGATATTCACGGCCTGATGTACGTCGATGACGCCATGCTGTACGAGCAGCCGACCGGGCACGTTATCCGCACCGCCAGCTGGGCGCAATCGCTCCCCGTCGAGCAGCGTCCGGTATTCACTCAGGTCGATTCTCTGGCGCAGGCGGCCCGCAAAGTTAACGCCGTGTGGAAATTCGCCCTGACCGATGAAGATACCGCCAAACTGCAGCGCTTTGCCCAACACGTTGGCCAGACGCTGGGTCTGGAGTGCGAATGGTCGTGGCACGATCAGGTGGATATTGCCCGGGAAGGCAACAGCAAAGGTAAACGCCTGGCGCAGTGGGTCGCGTCGCAGGGCCTGTCGATGCAGGATGTTATCGCCTTCGGCGACAACTATAACGACCTCAGCATGCTGGAAGCCGCCGGTACCGGCGTGGCGATGGGCAACGCGGTGGAAGAGGTCAAAGCGCGCGCCAACGTGGTGATCGGTGAAAACGAAACCACCAGCATCGCCGACTACATCTATCGCCACCTGCTGTAATCAGGCGGCTATCGACACGCTTTTTATCTGCGCATACAGCCGCTGGCCCGGGGTCACCCCCAGCTCATCGCGAGCCCAGGGGCTGATGCGCGCCCACAGGGTACGGCCGCTTATCTCCAGCCTGACCTCAACCTGCCCATGACTTTCAATACACTGCATGACCTGCGCGGGTAAAATATTGCGGATACTGGTTTGCTGAGCGGGCTGCAGTACCAGAGAAACGTCCGAGGCCTGAATGCGGATCCGCGCGCTTTCGCCCTGCGGCCTGTCAAGACGGTTAACCCATATCTGCCGATCCCCCAGCGCCAGAGCGGTCATGGCATACTGCGGATGCTGAGCGGCAACGGTCACGTTCAGGATCGTGCTTTGCTGCTCCTGGGGAAGCCAGGGGTGCATCACGCTGCTGCTCCACACCTCTTCCAGACAGCCAAAGGCTTTCACTTTCCCCTCTTCCAGCACCAGCACGTTATCCGCCAGATGCTGGATTTCATCCAGAGAGTGGCTGACGTACAGCATCGGGATCTTGATTTCGCGCGCCAGACGCTGCAGATAGGGCAACAGCTCGCGCTTGCGCGGAATATCCAGCGATGCCAGCGGCTCATCCAGCAGCAGCAGCTCCGGCGCGGTAAGCAGAGCCCGGCCAATCGCCACCCGCTGCTTCTCCCCACCGGAGAGGCCGCCCGGCAGGCGGTCAAGCAGCGGCGCAATGCCGAGCAGCGCCACCAGCTTGTCAAACTGCGCCGCCATAGACTTCGCCATGCCATATTGCAGATTGCCGCGCACTTTATAGTGCGGAAACAGGCGCGCGTCCTGAAAAACGTAGCCAATGCGGCGCTTTTCCGGCGCCAGGCAGATACCTTTATCAACGTCGTTCAGCACTCTGCCGTTGAGGACGATGCGCCCATGCTGCGGGCGCGTCAGGCCGCTAATGGCGTTAATCAGCGAGGTTTTACCCGCGCCGGAGACGCCGAACACCGCCGTAATGCCGCTGGCGGGAAGCGTCTCGCAAATTTGCAGACAGTGGGTACCCAGCGTCTGGGTAAAATCGAGCTCAAGCATGTTTATTTCCCCATCCGCTGACGGCTGAGGCGGGCCAGCCATTCGGAAATCAGCAGCGATACCAGCGCCAGCGCAATCGAAATCAAGCATAAACGCGCGGCCGCACCTTCTCCCCCGGGGGTCTGGATCAGGGTATACATGGCCGAAGGAATGGTGCGCGTTTCGCCGGGAATATTGGAAACAAACGTGATGGTGGCGCCGAACTCGCCCAGCGAGCGGGCGAAAGCCAGCACGGTGCCAACGATAATGCCGGGTAGCGTCAACGGTAACGTAATAGTGAAAAACACCCGCCAGCGGCCAGCGCCGAGGGTACGCGCCGCCTGCTCGAGCTTGATGTCCACCCCTTCCAGCGCGAGGCGAATGGCCCGCACCATCAGCGGAAAGGACATCACCGCCGCCGCCAGTACCGCGCCGCGCCAGCTAAACGCGAAGCTCAGACCAAACCAGTCATACAGCCAGCTGCCGATAAAACCGCGTCGCCCCATCGCGATCAGCAAGAGATACCCTACCACCACCGGTGGCAATACCAGCGGCAGGTGGAGAATGCTATCGAGCAGCGCTTTACCGGGAAAATCTCGTCGCACCAGCAGCCAGGAGAAAAAGATGCCAAAAGGCAAGCTCAGTACCACCGCCAGGGAGGAGACTTTCAGGCTCAGCAGTACCGCCTGCCATTCAGGATCGCTTAAGAACATTAGTGGGTAGTAAATCCGTAACGTGTAAAGATGGCGGAAGCTTCCGGCCCTTTTAAATAGTCATAAAACGCGCTGACCGTGGCATTTTTATGGCCGTCGACGATTGCCAGCGGATATTCCACTTTCTTATGCGAATCTTCCGGGAAGGTACCGACAACTTTTACCCCCTTGCTGGCGACCGCATCGGAGCCGTAAACGATCCCCAGCGGCGCTTCGCTGCGTTCAACCAGGGCCAGCGCGCCGCGCACGTCTTCTGCCGGCGCCAGCTTCGGCGACAGGGTTTCCCAGGCTCCCAGCTTTTGCAGCGCCTCTTTCGCATAGATGCCAGCAGGCACGTGTTCCGGGTCACCTACGGCCAGGCGGCCGCCTTTCAGCAGGCTGGTCCAGTCGGTTTTATCACTGATGTTTACCTCGCCCTGCGCGCTGGCTTTTGGCGCCACGACAACCAGGCTGTTACCGAGAAGGGTCGCGCGCGAGGCGGTATCAATGCTCTTTTTCTCGACCGCGTAATCCATCCATTTTTGATCGGCGGAGATAAACAGATCCGCCGGCGCCCCCGCTTCAATCTGCCGTGCCAGGGTCGATGAAGAGGCAAATGAAGAAACCACCTCCACGCCCTTCTCTTTTTTATACTCTTTGGCGATATCCTGCATGGCGTTGGTGAGCGATGCCGCGGCAAAAACCGTCACTTTGCCCTCTTCCGCCAGCGCGTGGCCCGCAACGGAGAGCGTTAACGTTGCTCCGGCAAAAAAGCGTAACCATTGACCTGTCATCTGAATCTCCCGTCGGTTCGTTATGTAATAGACAATATAACGATAGCGCCAGGTTTTTCCCAGCGAAAATTAGGGGTAATCAGCGTTCGAAAAATGGAGGGGGGAAGAAATAAGAACGCCCGGCAGAACCGGGCGCGGGGGAAATCAGTGATTTTGCGGTCTGCTGTCTTTATGACCGGCTCCGGAGAAGAGGTTAAACACTTCGCCCAGCCCGTAAATCAGGCCCAGAATGACCGCCATCACCACAGGGACCATGACTACGGCAAAAACCAGACTTTTCAATAGCTCTAACATGGTTGGCTCCAGAAAGTACGAATAGTTTATTGTAACCAATTCAGCCGGAAAAACACGCCCCATTTGTGCGGTGCCCCGCTGGCCACCGTGAGAGATGCATCTTGCAAGATGACCGCTATCGGTCACAATACCCTTTTTCATCAGGATATGATTATGCAGGCTGAAATTCTTCTTACCCTCAAATTACAGCAGCGCCTGTTCGCCGATCCTCGCCGTATCGCCCTGCTGAAACAGATTGAACAGACCGGCTCGATTAGCCAGGGGGCAAAAAACGCGGGCATTAGCTATAAAAGCGCCTGGGATGCGATTAATGAAATGAATCAGCTCAGCGAGCAGACCCTGGTTGACCGGGCGACCGGCGGCAAAGGCGGCGGCGGCGCGGTCCTCACCCGCTACGGGCAGCGGCTGATTCAGCTCTACGACCTGCTGGCGCAGATTCAGCAGAAAGCGTTCGATGTCCTGAGCGATGATGACGCCCTTCCCCTCGACAGCCTGCTGGCTGCCATTTCGCGATTCTCTCTGCAGACCAGCGCGCGCAACCAGTGGTTCGGCACCATTACCGGCCGCGACCATCAGCAGGTCCAGCAGCACGTTGACGTTCTGCTGGCCGACGGCCAAACCCGCTTTAAGGTCGCGATTACCGCCCAAAGCGCCGATCGTCTGGGCCTTGAGGAAGGCCAGGAAGTACTAGTGCTGCTGAAAGCGCCGTGGGTTGGCATTACTCAGGATGCCGCACAGGCGGAACGGGCCGACAACCAGCTGGCCGGACGTATCAACCACATCGAACGCGGGCCGGAACAGTGTGAAGTGCTGATGGCGCTCCCGGATGGGCAGAGCCTTTGCGCCACCCTGCCGGTGGAACAGACGCGCGATCTGGCGGAAGGGGCGGAGGTGATAGCATATTTTAATGCCGATCGCATCATTCTTGCCACGTTGTGCTAACGGCATTGACATTGCGCTCGCGAAGACGTATCCCTGAAGCAAATCGCTGCAAAAAGTGGGATACACAATGTCATTGTTGCAAATTTCGCAAGGCACGTTTCGTCTTAGCGATACAAAAACGTTAAATATTGAACACCTCCGCGTGCAGGCTGGCGAGAGCTGGGCTTTCGTCGGCAGCAACGGCAGCGGGAAATCGGCGCTTGCGCGGGCGCTCTCCGGCGAGCTGACCCTGCTAAGCGGGCAGCGTGAGTGCACCTTCTCGCGCATCACCCGTCTCTCTTTTGAGCAGCTGCAAAAGCTGGTCAGCGATGAGTGGCAGCGCAATAACACCGATTTGCTCAGCCCGGGAGAAGAAGACACCGGCCGCACGACGGCGGAAATTATCCAGGATGAGTTTAAAGACCCCTCCCGCTGCGCCCGCCTTGCTGAACAGTTTGCAATTAGCCACCTGCTCGAACGCCGTTTTAAATATCTCTCAACCGGCGAAACGCGCAAGACCCTGCTGTGCCAGGCGCTGATGGGCGATCCCGACCTGCTTATTCTTGATGAGCCGTTCGACGGTCTTGATGTCGCCTCGCGCCAGCAGCTCGCCGGGATGTTGGCCGCGCTGAACGGCGAAGGTATCACCCTGGTGCTGGTCCTCAATCGTTTTGACGAGATCCCGGCGTTCGTTCAGTATGCCGGGGTGCTGGCGGACTGCGTGCTGAGCGAAACCGGCGAAAAGCAGGCCCTGCTGCAGCAGGCGCTTATTGCCCAGCTCGCGCATAGCGAAAAGCTTGACGGCATGACGCTGCCGGAGCCCGACGCACCGGCAGCGCGTCTTGCGCTGGACGCCGAAGCGCCGCTCATCGTGCTGAACGACGGCATAGTTTCGTACAACGATCGTCCGATTATTAACCGCCTGAGCTGGACGGTGAACCCTGGCGAACACTGGCAGATAGTCGGCCCCAACGGCGCCGGTAAATCCACGCTGCTCAGCCTGATCGCCGGCGACCATCCTCAGGGATACAGCAACGACCTGACCCTGTTTGGCCGCCGCCGCGGCAGCGGTGAAACCATCTGGGATATCAAAAAACATATTGGCTACGTCAGCAGCAGCCTTCACCTTGAATACCGCGTCAGCACCAACGTGCGTAACGTGATTCTCTCCGGCTACTTCGACTCAATCGGCATCTATCAGGCCGTTTCCGACAAGCAGCATAAGCTGGTGCAGAACTGGCTGGATATTCTGGGTATCGACAAACGCACCGCCGATGCGCCGTTCCATAGCCTCTCCTGGGGGCAGCAGCGGCTGGCGCTGATCGTCCGCGCCCTGGTCAAACACCCCACTCTGCTGATCCTTGACGAACCGCTGCAGGGGCTGGACCCGCTCAACCGCCAGCTGGTGCGCCGCTTCGTTGATGTGCTGATTGGCGAAGGGGCGACGCAGCTGCTGTTTGTCTCTCATCACGCCGAAGACGCCCCGGACTGTATCACCCACCGACTGGCCTTTGTGAGTAGTGGAGACGGTTACACTTACCAGCTGGATCCGCTGTAAAATTAAGCCTGTACAGGGGTCTGCTGATCCCTGTTTTTTTCAGAATAATAGCTACCAGACATAACATCATCCTGTTTTTAAAACAAAAAAACTCAAATGGGCTGTTTAAAAATTTTAGTGTAAACGATTCCACCAATTTGGCCTGTGTCACACTTTTGGCTTCTTTGGTATGCTATCTTCTTCTCACACGATAAGCCTATTGGAGCGAATCATGAAAGTACTGGTTACAGGTGGTAGCGGTTACATTGGAAGTCACACCTGCGTTCAACTGCTACTGCAGGGACACGAAGTGATTATTCTCGACAATCTCTGCAACAGTAAGCGCAGCGTATTGCCAATCATTGAACGTCTCGGCGGGAAAAGCGCCACCTTTGTCGAAGGCGACATTCGTAACGAAGCGCTGATGACGGAAATTCTCCACGATCACGCCATTGAAGCGGTGATCCATTTCGCCGGCCTGAAAGCCGTCGGGGAATCCGTCGCTAAGCCGCTGGAGTACTACGACAACAACGTAACCGGCACACTGAAACTCGTTTCCGCCATGCGCGCCGCGGGCGTGAAAAACTTTATTTTCAGCTCCTCCGCGACCGTCTACGGCGACCAGCCCAAAATCCCTTACGTCGAAAGCTTCCCGACCGGTACGCCTCAGAGCCCTTACGGTAAAAGCAAGCTGATGGTTGAGCAGATCCTGACCGACCTGCAAAAAGCGCAGCCGGACTGGAGCATCGCGCTGCTGCGCTACTTCAATCCGGTCGGCGCGCATCCGTCGGGCGATATGGGGGAAGATCCGCAGGGTATTCCGAACAACCTGATGCCGTATATCGCGCAGGTCGCGGTTGGCCGTCGTGAATCGCTGGCGGTATTCGGCAACGACTACCCAACCGAAGATGGCACCGGCGTGCGCGACTACATTCACGTGATGGACCTGGCAGACGGACACGTCGCGGCGATGGAAAAACTGGCCGATAAAGCCGGCGTGCATATCTATAACCTTGGCGCAGGCGTCGGCAGCAGCGTGCTCGACGTGGTCAACGCATTTAGCAAAGCCTGCGGCAAACCGATTAACTACCACTTCGCACCGCGCCGCGAAGGCGACCTCCCGGCCTACTGGGCGGACGCTGAAAAGGCCGATCGCGAGCTGAACTGGCGCGTGACGCGCAACCTTGACGAAATGGCGCAGGACACCTGGCACTGGCAGTCCCGTCATCCGCAGGGTTATCCCGACTAAGGAACCTTCATGAGCGTATTTAACCCCGTCGACCATCCACATCGTCGTTATAACCCGTTAACCGGGCAGTGGATTCTGGTTTCTCCGCATCGCGCCAAGCGCCCCTGGCAGGGGGCGCAGGAAACGCCGGCAAAACAGACCTTGCCCGCGCACGACCCGGACTGTTTCCTGTGCCCGGGTAATACCCGCGTCACCGGCGACAAAAACCCGAACTACACCGGTACGTTTGTTTTTACCAATGACTTTGCGGCTTTGATGACCGATACCCCTGACGCCCCGGAAAGCGACGACCCGCTTATGCGCTGTCAGAGCGCCCGCGGTACCAGCCGGGTCATCTGCTTCTCGCCAGACCACAGCAAAACGCTGCCGGAACTGAGCGTAGAGGCGCTGGAAGGCGTGGTTAAAACGTGGCAGGAGCAGACCGCCGACCTCGGGAAAACCTACCCGTGGGTGCAGGTCTTTGAAAATAAAGGCGCGGCAATGGGCTGCTCCAACCCACATCCGCATGGCCAGGTGTGGGCAAACAGCTTTCTGCCTAACGAGGCGGAACGCGAAGATCGTCTGCAAAAAGCGTACTTCACCGAGCACGGCGCGCCGATGCTGGTGGATTACGCGCAGCGCGAATTAGCCGACGGTAGCCGCACCGTCGTCGAGACCGAACACTGGCTCGCGGTGGTCCCTTACTGGGCAGCGTGGCCCTTCGAGACGCTGCTGTTGCCGAAAGCGCACGTACAGCGCCTGACTGATTTAACCGATGACCAGCGCAGCGACCTCGCGCTGGCGCTGAAAAAGCTGACCAGCCGTTACGACAACCTGTTCCAGTGCTCATTCCCCTACTCTATGGGCTGGCACGGCGCGCCGTTTAACGATGAAGAGAATAATCACTGGCAGCTGCACGCGCATTTTTATCCGCCGCTGCTGCGCTCCGCGACGGTGCGTAAATTTATGGTCGGCTATGAAATGCTGGCTGAAACCCAGCGTGACCTGACGGCCGAGCAGGCCGCCGAACGTCTGCGCGCTGTAAGCGACGTCCATTTTCGCGAATCCGGAGTATAACTATGAGTCTGAAAGAGAAAACCCAAGCCCTGTTTGCTGAGAAATTTGGCTATCCGGCCAGACATGTTATCCAGGCCCCTGGCCGCGTTAACCTGATCGGCGAGCATACCGACTATAACGATGGGTTCGTGCTGCCCTGCGCCATTGATTACCAGACGGTCATCGCCTGTGCGCCGCGCGACGATCGTACCGTGCGGGTGATTGCCGCCGATTACGACAATCAGACCGATGAATTCTCTCTCGACTCGCCGATTACCAGCCACGATACCCAGCAGTGGTCAAACTATGTCCGCGGCGTGGTGAAGCATCTCCAGCAGCGGAATAACGCTTTCGGCGGCGCGGATCTGGTCATCAGCGGCAACGTGCCGCAGGGCGCGGGGTTAAGCTCCTCGGCTTCGCTGGAAGTCGCCGTCGGCACCGTGTTCCAGCAGCTGTACCATCTGCCGCTCGACGGCGCGCAAATCGCGCTGAACGGCCAGGAAGCGGAAAACCAGTTCGTCGGCTGCAACTGCGGCATTATGGACCAGCTGATCTCCGCGCTCGGTAAAAAAGATCACGCGCTGCTGATCGACTGCCGCTCCTTGGGGACCAAAGCGGTCTCGATGCCGAAAGGCGTCGCGGTGGTGATTATTAACAGTAACTTTAAGCGCACTCTGGTCGGCAGCGAATACAACACTCGCCGCGAACAGTGTGAAACCGGCGCGCGTTTCTTCCAGCAGCCGGCCCTGCGCGACGTCACGTTGCAAGAGTTCAACGCCGTCGCCCACGAGCTTGACCCGGTGGTCGCCAAACGCGTTCGCCACGTGCTGACTGAAAACGCCCGCACCGTAGAAGCCGCCGCGGCGCTGGAAAAAGGCGATCTGCTGCGGATGGGCGAGCTGATGGCGGAATCCCACGCCTCCATGCGCGATGATTTTGAAATCACCGTCCCGCAGATTGATACCCTGGTGGACATCGTCAAGGCGACCATCGGCGATAAAGGCGGCGTCCGCATGACCGGCGGCGGTTTCGGCGGCTGTATCGTCGCCCTGGTGCCGGAAGATCTGGTCGAGACCGTACAGCAGGCCGTTGCCAAAGAGTATGAAGCGAAAACCGGTATCAAAGAGACCTTTTACGTCTGCAAACCGTCGCAGGGAGCTGGACAATGCTAAACCCAACAACGGAACTGGCGCCGGACGGCCAGCCGTGGAATCTCCTCACCCTGCGTAACGACGCAGGCATGACGGTCACCGTAATGGACTGGAGCGCGACGCTGCTCTCCGCGCGCGTGACGCTGGCCGACGGCAGCGTACGCGAAGCGCTGCTCGGCTGCGCGACCCCTGGCGACTATACGCGCCAGGCCGCCTATCTCGGCGCTTCCGTAGGCCGTTACGCGAACCGTATCGCCAACAGCCGCTTTTCCCTTGATGGCCATAGCGTTAATCTGACGCCCTCCAACGAGGCCGGCCATCAGCTGCACGGCGGTCCTGAAGGATTTGATAAGCGCCGCTGGCAGATTGTCAGCGCCGACGATCGTCACGCGCTGTTTTCACTCTCCTCCCACGATGGCGATCAGGGGTTCCCCGGCAATCTGACGGCTACGGCGCACTACCGCCTGACCGACGATAATCGTATCGCCATCGAGTATCGCGCCACCGTTGATCAGCCCTGCCCGGTAAACCTGACCAACCACGTCTATTTCAATCTTGATGGCGTGCAGAGCGACGTGCGTAGCCATAGGCTGCAAATCTTTGCCGATGCGTATCTGCCCGTTGAGAGCGACGGTATTCCGGGAGGCGATTTGCAAAACGTCACCCTGACCAGCTTCGATTTCCGCACGCCGAAGATGCTGGCGGACGATTTCCTGCGCGATGAAGACCAGCAAAAGGTCAAAGGTTACGACCACGCCTTTCTGCTCCAGGCGCTGGGCGATGCCAAAAGCCCGGCGGCTCACGTCTGGTCGCAGGACGAAAAGCTGCAGATGACGGTCTATACCTCCGCTCCGGCGCTGCAGTTCTACTCCGGCAACTATTTGGCCGGCACGCCGTCGCGCACCGCGCAGCCTTACGCTGACTGGCAAGGTCTGGCTCTGGAGAGCGAGTTCCTGCCGGATTCACCGAACCATCCGGAATGGCCGCAGCCGGATTGCGTACTGCGCCCCGGCGAAGAGTACGTCAGCCTGACGGAATATCAGTTTATTGCGAAATAATATCCAGCCCTCCTGATGGAGGGCTTTTTTTATCCTTTCGCTGAAAAATACGCCACTTACAGACAAAAACATAACCTCTGTTTTACAAGCACCTTACACTGAGCGACTATTTTCGCTATGGTTAGGGATAAGCATTGCCGTGAGGTAAGTCGCGGCAATATAATGAGAATAGTTATCAATCAATAAATATACACACTACAGATTTCGGGTCGCATCAAAGCGGCGAGAAAGATGACGTGTATTGAGGAGTAAGTGTATGGCTGTAACTAAGCTGGTACTCGTTCGTCACGGCGAAAGCCAATGGAACAACGAAAACCGTTTCACCGGTTGGTATGACGTTGACCTGTCTGAAAAAGGCGTGGGTGAAGCAAAAGCGGCCGGTAAGCTGCTGAAAGAAGAAGGCTTCAGCTTCGACTTTGCTTATACCTCTGTGCTGAAACGTGCCATCCACACCCTGTGGAACGTGCTGGACGAACTGGATCAGGCCTGGCTGCCGGTAGAAAAGTCCTGGAAACTGAACGAGCGTCACTACGGTGCGCTGCAGGGCCTCAATAAAGCGGAAACCGCTGAAAAATACGGTGACGAGCAGGTTAAGCAGTGGCGTCGCGGCTTTGCGGTAACGCCGCCGGAGCTGACCAAAGACGACGAGCGCTACCCGGGTCACGATCCGCGCTATGCAAAACTGACCGACGCTGAGCTGCCTACCACCGAGAGCCTGGCGCTGACCATCGACCGCGTCGTACCGTACTGGAATGAAACCATTCTGCCGCGTCTGAAAAGCGGTGAGCGCGTGATTATCGCCGCTCACGGTAACTCCCTGCGCGCGCTGGTGAAATACCTCGACAACATGGGCGAAGCAGAGATCCTCGAACTGAACATCCCGACCGGCGTACCGCTGGTGTATGAGTTCGACGAGAACTTCAAGCCTATTAAACATTACTATCTGGGTAACGCCGACGAGATCGCCGCGAAAGCCGCTGCCGTAGCGAACCAGGGTAAAGCGAAGTAATTTTCGCGGGATGTAAAAAAAGCGTGGAGCACTCCACGCTTTTTTATTTTGAGACTTGCCGTAAAACCTAACCGCGGCGCGCTTTTACCGCATTCGCCAGCTGACGAAGCAGCGTATCGGTATCTTCCCACCCGATACAGGCATCAGTAATGCTTTTACCGTAGGCCAGCGGCTCACCGCTGTCGAGGCTCTGATTGCCTTCCACCAGATGGCTTTCGATCATCACGCCCATAATCGCCCGCTCGCCGCCGGCAACCTGCTGGCATACGTCTGTGCCGACATCCATCTGCTTTTTAAACTGTTTGCTGGAGTTGGCATGGCTGAAATCGATCATGATCTGAGCGGGCAGGCCTGCTTTCGCCAGACCCACCTTCACTTCTGCCACGTGCTGCGCGCTGTAGTTCGGCTCTTTACCGCCGCGCAGGATAATATGGCAATCGCTATTGCCGCTGGTGTTCACAATCGCCGAATGTCCCCATTTGGTCACCGACAGGAAACAGTGCGGCGCGCCGGCGGCATTGATGGCGTCGATAGCGACTTTAATGGTGCCATCTGTGCCGTTTTTAAAGCCTACCGGGCAGGAGAGGCCGGAAGAGAGTTCGCGGTGCACCTGTGACTCGGTGGTACGCGCGCCAATCGCGCCCCAGCTCATCAGGTCGGCAAGATACTGCGGGGTGATCATATCGAGGAACTCCCCGGCCGCTGGCAGTCCGCTGTCGTTAATATCAAGCAGCAGCTTGCGCGCGATCCGCAGACCATCGTTGATGCGGAAGCTGTTATCCATATGCGGATCGTTGATCAGCCCTTTCCAGCCCACGGTGGTGCGCGGTTTTTCAAAATACACGCGCATCACGATTTCCAGCTCGCCTTTAAGCTCTTCGCGAAGCGCGAGCAGACGCTCGGCATACTCTTTTGCCGCCGCCGGATCGTGAATGGAGCATGGACCGATCACGACCAGCAGCCGATCGTCATGACCTTTAAGGATCTGGTGGATCGCTTTGCGCGCATGCGCAACGGTGTTGGCGGCGTTTTCGGTAGCGGGGAATTTTTCCAGGAGCGCAACGGGAGGTAATAATTCGTTGATCTCTTTAATGCGTAAATCGTCGTTCTGATAATTCATCTTATTTCCAGCGTTGCCATACTTATCTAGTTAAATGCAATCCCTCCAATCTATCTCTTCACTCAAAAAGTGTAAACGTGATTTTACAGTGGCGGCAGAATATTCCTGGAAATAGGCTAAAAAACGCCATAAAGTCGCGGAATAGTGGCCACAAGCTATAATTTTTAACTGTTAGAACTTAATTTTCTTTAGCATTCAGCATTATATATTAATGCCGCTCGCTAACAGCGAAGCTTTAACCACAACGAGTAGAACCTCCGGCAATGCACTGTTGGAAGAGGTAATTCGGTAAATCGATATAACAGGAGCATCCAATGAAAATGAACAAGCTAACCAGTCTTCTCCTCGCAGCAACCCTGGGCCTGGCCAGCGGCGCGGCGCTGGCCGCCGATACCGGCGCGCAGTCGAACAACGGGCAGGCCAATTCGGCAGCCGACGCGGGTCAGGTCGCCCCAGACGCGCGTGAAAACGTGGCGCCAAACAACGTGGACAACGGTAAAATTAACGCCGGTTCCACCGATACCGGCGGCACCATGCTCCACCCCAACGGCTCCACCATGAACCACGACGGGATGTCGAGCGATGAAGTCCACAAAAACTCAATGTGCAAAGATGGCCGCTGCCCGGATACCGATAAAAAGGTCGGCCAGGACGAGGCGACGAAAACCGACGGTACCACCCAATAATCTGCGCGGTATCCGCCCGGAAGGAGAGCTAAGGCTCTCCTTTTTTCATTTTATTCACCCCAAGAGGTGAATCATGTCATAAAGTAATCATCAAAATAATAATGTAGGGATGGCACCATGGGGCAATCACACTCGCATAATTCTCCGCAATCCACCGAAGATAATAATGCCCGTCGGCTGCTGCTGGCGTTCTGCGTCACGGCCGGATTCATGTTGGTTGAGGTTGCAGGCGGACTCATTTCAGGTTCGCTGGCGCTGCTGGCCGATGCCGGGCATATGCTGACGGACGCCGCAGCGCTGCTGTTCGCCTTTCTGGCCGTGCGTTTCGCCAGTCGCCCGCCTAATGCTCAACACACCTTTGGCTGGCTGCGGCTGACCACGCTGGCGGCCTTTCTCAATGCTATCGCCTTAGTGGTCATTACGATATTAATCGTCTGGGAGGCCATTCAGCGTTTTCATCATCCGCAACCGGTAGCCGGTAAAACCATGATGATCATCGCCGTTGCCGGCCTGCTGGCCAATATTCTGGCCTTCTGGATCCTCCATCGCGGCAGTGAAGAGCGTAACCTCAACGTGCGGGCCGCCGCTCTGCATGTGCTGGGGGATCTACTCGGTTCGGTTGGGGCCATTATTGCCGCAATCGTGATCATCACCACCGGCTGGACGCCTATCGATCCTATTCTGTCCGTGCTGGTATCGTGCCTGGTTCTGCGCAGCGCATGGCGTTTGCTGCAGGAGAGCGTTAATGAGCTGCTGGAGGGCGCGCCGCGTTCGCTTGACGTCGACGCCTTAAAGCGCGATTTGCGCCGCTCGATACCGGAAGTTCGCGACGTACACCACGTTCATGCGTGGCTGGTTGGAGAAAAAACGGTGATGACGCTGCACGTGCAGGTGGTACCGCCGCACGATCACGACGGCCTGCTTGAACGAATCCAGGGCTTCTTACAGCATAAGTATGAAATTGAACACATTACGGTTCAGATGGAGTATCAGCCCTGCAGCGGCCCGGAGTGCCGTCTGAACATGACGCACGCCGGGCATGGACATCATCATCACCATTAGCGGGAAAACGCGTGAGAGCCGCGCTCACGCGCGCTGTTAATCCACATACGGCTGCCGTTGAGGGCGATGAAGGTCAGCAGCAGATATTCGAGCGACATCGCATAAACGCCCTGCAGGGCGAAAATAACCACGCTGATGACGTTGATAATCACCCACAGCAGCCAGTTTTCGACGTATTTGCGCGTCATCAGGATCATCGCCGCAACCGAGAGAACCATCATGCAGGAGTCCCAGAACGGGAAAGCGTCTGGCTGCAGCGCCGGCATAGCAACCTGCAGGCCCAGGGTGTGCATCAGCGCGACGGCAATCCTGGTCAGAAACGCAAAAACCGGATCGATAAATACCGTCATCAGGCCAATCGCCACCACGCAGGCCGCCAGCCAGCCTAACGCTTTCGGCAGCGGCAGCCAGCGGATTTGCAGTTCCGCCTGGTTATCGCTGGTTTGTCGTGACCAGGCGTACCAGCCGTAGACGTTGGCCGCGAAGAAAAAGATCTGCAGCAGAAGGCTGGCGTAGAGCTGGATCTGAAAGAAGATAATGGCAAACAGCGTGACGTTGATCAGCCCAAACGCATAGTTGGCAATCTTCTCCAGGCTCGCCAGCCAGATGCACAGCAATCCTGCGACGGTGCCTACCGCTTCAATCCACGACAGGTCATATCCTCCTGCGCCAATGGGTATATGCACTAATATGTTCTGCGTACTAAAAAAATCCATCTTATCCCCAGAGCGTTCTGTAACGCAGTAATGAGCTATCCCCGAAGTGTAGCCGCAAAATCGAGCATTCTGTTTAGCGGAACCAGCGCCCCGGTTCGCAGCTGTTCATCAACGTGAATTTCATGTTCAACGCCTCCCTTTTCCAGCCCTTCCGCAATCGCCTGCAGGCCGTTCATCGCCATCCACGGACAGTGGGCGCAGCTGCGACAGGTTGCCCCTTCGCCTGCCGTAGGCGCTTCCAGCAGCTCTTTTTCCGGTACCGCCTGCTGCATTTTGTAGAAAATTCCGCGGTCGGTGGCGACGATGAGCTGCTTGTGCGGCAGCGTTTTAGCGGCATTGATCAACTGGCTGGTTGACCCCACCGCGTCAGCCATATCGACAATCGCCTGCGGTGATTCCGGGTGAACCAGCACCGCGGCCTGCGGATAAAGCGCCCGCATTCTCGCCAGCGCTTGAGTTTTGAATTCATCATGAACGATGCAGGCACCCTGCCAGCACAGTACGTCGGCGCCGGTCTGTTTCTGCACATAGCTGCCTAAATGGCGGTCCGGCGCCCAGATGATTTTTTCACCCATGCTATCAAGATGCTCAATGAGTTCCACAGCGATGCTCGACGTCACAACCCAGTCGGCGCGCGCCTTTACCGCCGCTGAAGTATTGGCGTAGACCACGACCGTACGATCCGGATGCGCATCGCAGAAAGCGCTAAACTCCTCGATCGGGCAGCCCAGATCGAGCGAGCACTCCGCGTGGAGCGTGGGCATCAGGATGGTTTTTTCCGGGCTGAGGATTTTCGCCGTTTCTCCCATAAAGCGCACGCCGGCGACCAACAGCGTCGAGGCAGAATGTCGGGCGCCGAAGCGCGCCATCTCCAGGGAATCGGAGATACAGCCGCCGGTCTCTTCGGCCAGTTGCTGAATTTCGGGGTCGGTATAGTAATGGGCCACCATCACCGCATCGCGCTCGCGCAGCAGGCGTTTAATTTTTTCGCGATAAAAGTGCTTCTCATCGCGGTTTAACGGCATGGGCTTCGGAGGAAAAGGATAAATCGCCGCTTCCGGGTCAAACATTACGCTCATCTTGCAGTCTCGTTTCACTGGCTTAACTTTCAGACCGTAATAATGCCTGAAGAAAGGTATTAACCGGTCATGGTGTTTTATATGCTAAACAAGATAGCCGATTGTGCAGAAAATGTCGTGAGGAATTTTTCCCACAGGGAGCATTTCCCGGAGGCGATGCTGCGCATCTGTCCAGGCTGCCAAACCTGCAGAACGCACGAATCTGTAGCCCGGGCAAGGCGCGTCAAGCGCCGCCCCCGGGATGAAGCCACGCAAAGGCATCAGGCCGTCACATTTCCCGGAGGCGATGCTGCGCATCTGTCCGGGCTGCTAAACCTGCAGAACGCACGAATCTGTAGCCCGGGCAAGGCGCGTCAAGCGCCGCCCCCGGGACGAAGCCACGCAAAGGCATCAGGCCCGGCACATTTCCCGGAGGCGATGCTACGCATCTGTCCGGGCTATTGGCCTGTGCCAATTGTAGCCACGGTAAACGCAGCGCGACGGTAGAATAACGCAGCATTAAGGTATTGCGGATTGTTGTGATTTTCGAGGAAATGGCAGATAGCAAAAAAGCGCCTTTAGGGCGCTTTTTTGCATTGGTGGGTCGTGCAGGATGACTCGCTTCGCTCGCCCTACGGGCCGTTGCTGACGCAACGTTATCCTTCACGCTTAACATCTGAGTTTGATGTTAAATTGGTGGGTCGTGCAGGATTCGAACCTGCGACCAATTGATTAAAAGTCAACTGCTCTACCAACTGAGCTAACGACCCCTTGCGGGTTTACTGCTAACTGGAACGATTCAGGATGGTGGGTCGTGCAGGATGACTCGGCTTCGCCTCGCCCTACGGGCCGTTGCTGTCGCAACGTTATCCTTTACGCTTACTACTACTGCTCACCTAAGCATTGGTGGGTCGTGCAGGATTCGAACCTGCGACCAATTGATTAAAAGTCAACTGCTCTACCAACTGAGCTAACGACCCGCTCGGGTACTGCCTGAATATTCTTCACTCGTCACCAATTCGAAATTGGTGGGTCGTGCAGGATGACTCGCTTTCGCTCGCCCTGCGGGCCGTTGCTGACGCAACGTTATCCTTCACGCTTAACATCTGAGTTTGATGTTAAATTGGTGGGTCGTGCAGGATTCGAACCTGCGACCAATTGATTAAAAGTCAACTGC